>NZ_JHVE01000013.1:0-105535 GCF_000619985.1 Prevotella sp. P6B4 | reverse complement strand
CATGCGGGGACACTCGACATTGCGTGCTGGATACTTGGGCTTACTGGCAAGACAGATGTCCAACCCCTCCTCAGGATCCTCCCTGATAGAGGCCTCATACTCACGGACGTAACGTGTTACGGTCTTTCTGTTAAGACCTACTCTACGGGAAATCTCCCGTAAACTCAAACCATCAACACGATGGTAATGAAGGATTTGTTCTTTCTGATCCATCTCAATCATCTTTAAACTCTCTGTACGTTAAACAGCACTCATGCGAGCAACTATTATATAACGTAGAACTCTGATTGGATGGTATACTTTTCGATTATTATGGTGGTATACTTTTCAATTATTATCTACACATATTCAATCAATAACAATTTAAAATTTTAAAGATTATGAATACAATAACAATTTCAACTTCAAGTTTATCAAACCGCATGCATGCTCAGTATAACCAACAACCGGCGCATATGACGTCGCTCGAGATTGCTGAGATTTGCGGAAAACCCCACAACGACATACTGAAAGCCATCAGAAAGATGGAGCCTGCGTGGGAAAGGGTATCATTGGGAAAATTTTCCCAGTCATTCCGAAAAGTGATACAACCTAACGGTGGCGTTCGTGAATTCCCCTGTTATGAACTCACCAAAACCGAAACGCTGTACATTGCAACCAAGTTTCGCGACGAAGATCGTGCTAAGCTGGTGTTACGATGGGAACAGTTAGAAATGGAACGCTTGGCACTACACCCGCCAATGCGATTGCTGACAACGAAGCAGGAGGTGCTGCACGAGTCGGAAGAGATAGTTGGCGAGCAGCTGGATGCGGCGAACGAAGAGAGTGACGGCTGCCTGACCGTGACAGAGATTGCAGCCATCTACAACATGACAGCGCACGACCTGAACTCGTTCCTGGTTGACATGAAGATTCAACGGTGGCGATGCGGACAGTACCGACTGCTACCCAAATACGAAGGTTTAGGACTTACGGCCGACCGCCTGAACGTGAGTTACTCGCTGAAAGGCAAGCTGAAATACGAAACCTATCTGGTTTGGACGGAGAAAGGACGTGACTTTATTGTAAACCTGATAGAAAACGGTCATGGCTGGGATTAAACGAAAAGAATATCTGCTGTATCTGGCGGATGTGAGGGCCGAAGAGCAGCGAGCGTATGATCGAGGCTATCGGATTACACGAAAAAGCATCGAAGAGGTAAGGAAGGAATTCCAATCCAAATTCGGAAGCATTTATTGGGAAATGTAAAAAGGTAAAAATGTAAAAAAGTAAAAAGGTAAAAAAGTAAAAAGCAATAATTTTAAAAAACAAAAGTAATTATGAACGCAATGATTTTAAGAGTAAAGAAGTGCGGAGCAATGACTACCGTGCAGAGTGAGAAAAGTGAGAACGGCGTGCTGAACAAGCGAACCTTGGTGCTGCAGGAACTTGGCGGTAAGTATGCTAACAGTTATGTGGTGACGGCACTGGGCAACCTGGCTACCATCGAGTTTGCTGAGAACGAACTGGTTGTTGCCGATCTGCGATTCCAGACCCGCGAGTACAACGGGCAGGTGTTTATGGACATAGTTGCAAACGAAATCGTAAAAATGTAGAAAGATGAAAAGAATCAACAAACTAAACAAGACAGTGACCGTTAACGGCATGATGGCTGTAACAAAGAGTGAGTTAGAAATGGATTATGTGCAGTTTCTGCCCGATAATCCGAGTGTAGGACAAATGGATGCATTCCGTGGTCGTGGCTTAGGACAGCTGTTGAGCAACGGGTCGTTTGAGTTTATACGGACCAAACGGCTGCGCCGCAAGCCTGAATTCCGAGGGTGTTATGCCAGTTTGTCGTTTGGCGGTGACGGCTTCGACCGTGTAACTTTTGTGGTGCCTAATGCGCTGCGCACCCAGCTGCCCACCATCCTGCGAAAAGGTATTTGTCAGATTATCAGCCACCTTGTAAAGAAGGGATGGAGTAAATGATTTACCGCATAGAAAACAAGGGTAAGAAGTTTGCCTATCTGGTAAAGAATCGCGAAGAGTTCCTGGCGCTGAGAAACGCCAAGGAGAATCTGGATAATCTGGCTAAAGCCCGCCAAGGCGACGAGAAGGCCAAAGCCCAGTTGGTGCAGTTTGCGTACAACATTGGTGTGCTGCAGCGTTCGGCTCTGGCTGGTTGCAAGAGCATCGGCAGCTACTTTTTCCACGATGTGGATTGCTACGATGCTGCCCAGAGTGCGGTAATGGCGCAGCAGATACTGGCCAAAAAAGATGAGATAGGCCTAATGATGCTGGAGAAGAGCGCGAGTGGGGGCTACCATCTGGTTTGTAAGCGCCAGCCGGGCACCACCATCTTAGAGAATCAGGTACGCATTGCTACCATTCTGCAGATTGAGATGGATACCAATGTGAAGGATCTGCAAAGGGTGGTGTTCTCGACAAGTGGCGATGAAAAAGATTTACTTTATCTTGACGACGAGCTGTTTGGAGAGCCCATGACGGCTGAGGAGTGCGAGGCGGAATATGCCCGGTTAAAAGAGCGTGAGCGCAAGGGCTTGGAACAAGTGCCGCCCGGTGCCAAGAAAGCGCGGAAGCACTATAAGCCGTGGTTGGAAGTTTTAGCAACGGACTACAGGACTAACAGGAGTGATTCTGCTGTTGGTTGTGTCACGGCAATCGATGAGCGGGCGAGATTCGTGATGGAGGCTGTGCTGAAAGCTAAGAATCTGGATAAATCGGACTTTACGGACATCGGTGGCCGTCATAATGCAGTAAAGATTTTCCTGAGCGGCACCAACCAGTTGTTGAGCAAGGAGGAGGCCAACGGGGCGCTGGCCGAACTGATGCCTGAACACTGGGCTGACGATAACATCCAGAAATGCCTGAACGATTTCTACGACAGGTATTACGACCCGGAGCGCAAACTGAACAAGGACGAAGAGGCCATTTTTACGAAGAGCAGGAGAATAGCGAATGATAAAGAAGCGGAAGTGATGGATCGTGCTGCTTCGATTCCACCGGAGATGCCGGCGAAGTTGCCTAAACTGATTAAACTCCTGACCAAGAACACCCCCAACCAATACAAAGCTGCTGTGGCGCATGCGGTGTTCCCCTCGCTGGGTACACACTTGAAAGAGGTGGAATTCGAGTACACCGATTACGTGAAGCATGAGGCCACGCTGATGAACTGCTTGATGGCACATACGGGCGCAGGAAAGGGTTGTATTGATGAACCCATCCGCCATATTATGGCCGATATCAAAGCGCGTGATGTCGAGAACACCCGCCGTGAGGCTGAGTGGAAAAAGGATTGCCAAAAGAAAGGTGCCAACAAAGACAAGCAGGTGCGCCCCGAAGGACTGGTGATACAAGAGATTGATCCCGATATGACCAAGCCTGCACTCGTTACCCGTATGGACGAAGCCGAGGGCCACTTTGTGTACGTGAAGCTGAACGAGATTGATCTGTTTGAGCAGTTGAAAGGTCAGACGGGCAAGCAGCATTTCCAGCTGATGTGCCTGGCTTTCGACCCTGGTGCCGAGTTCGGACAAACGCGTATCGGCACGCAGAGCGTAACCGCCCGACCTAAGTGCAGGTTTAACTGGAACGCCTGTACCACCGTGCAGAAGGGTAGGCGGTTCTTTAGCAGGGTGCTTACCGATGGGCCTATCAGTCGTATCAACTTCTGTACCATCCCCGAGATGGAGATCGGTGCCGAGCAGCCCATCTACGGCAAATACGACGAGGCGTTTGACGAAGAGTTGAAGACGTATATCAACAACCTGACATCGGCCCATGGCGTAGTGGATTGTCCGCAGGCATTCAGGCTGGCCAAAAAGTTGCAGGAGGAGTGCGCTGAAGTTGCCCGGTTGTCGCAGGATGAAACCTACTGGAATCTGTCGCATCGCGCCATTGTG
The DNA here is from genome assembly GCF_000619985.1 of Prevotella sp. P6B4. Classification (NCBI taxonomy): domain Bacteria; kingdom Pseudomonadati; phylum Bacteroidota; class Bacteroidia; order Bacteroidales; family Prevotellaceae; genus Prevotella; species Prevotella sp. P6B4. The sequence continues at coordinate 101,630 of NZ_JHVE01000013.1, read as the reverse complement.
ATAGCCTGGTTAAAGGCTTGCGTGCTGTACGTGGCTAATGGCTGCCAGTGGGAGAAGACGATGGAGGAGTTTATCCGATGGAGTCTGCAGTACGATCTGTGGTGTAAGATGCAGTTCTTTGGCGACGACATTGAGAAGGCTGCCCGAGAAGGCGAGCGCACTGGCACCCGTGGGCCTCGAAATCTGCTGGAGCTGTTGCCCGATGAGTTTACATTAGAAGATGCTAAGCGCGTACGATTGCAACAGGGGCTGACTGCAGGTCACAAAGAAACTTCGCACATGGTTAGGACCTGGCGTATGCGTGGATACTGCGCACAGAGCACAGAGCACAGTTTTATTAAGAGCGAAAAATACAAGGGAAAGGCAAAAAAGTAAAAAGGTAAAAAAGTAAAAAGGTAAAAAAGTAAAAAGGTAAAAAAGTAAAAATGGAACAGAAAGTACAATTGAATAGTAAAGCAAAACTCTCCCAACATTTCGTGTTGGGAGAGATGTGTAAGACGAGTGTGAAGACCGCAGATGGAAACATCCCTTCGCACGTACATATTGAGAACCTGAAGCGCCTCTGTGGCTGGTTGGAGATGCTGCGCAGCGAGTGGAACAGCCGCTATGGCGGAGGTAACGACCCCATCATCATCAACAGTGGCTACCGGTCGCCCGAGGTGAACAGAGCCGTGGGTGGCGTCGCCACCAGCAATCACCTCACAGGGTGTGCGGCTGATATCAAGGTGAAGGATATCTGTCAGCTCATCCGCTACGCCACTATCTTGCTCGACATCGCAGACGAGAGCCAGGAGGATTTCGACGAGCTGCTGATAGAGCGAAATGCCAGCGGCGCCATCTGGCTGCACTTCGCCGTCCGACCATCAGGCAACAGGCGCAGGGTGAGGTTGATTCAGACGTAATCAATAAAGTAACAGTTGAATATCCAAATTTTCCTAATTCCCAAGGCCGAATCATTGTGCTTTGGGATTTTTTACGTATATTCGCAGTCGGAATTTAGAAGAAGAAAAATGGATCGCAGTCAAGAAATCATCCGAACCAGTTGGATAGGCATCGCCGCTAATGTATTGTTGGCAGGCTTCAAGGCCGCAGTAGGCATTCTGGCCAGCAGTGTTGCCATCGTGATGGATGCCGTCAACAATCTGAGCGACGCGCTGTCGAGTGTCATCACCATCGTAGGTACCAAACTCTCGCAAAGGGCCCCCGACCGTAAACATCCCTTCGGTTTCGGGCGTATCGAGTATTTCAGCGCCATCATCATTGCTGTCATTGTATTGTCGGCAGGTATCACCTCGCTCATCGAGTCGGTCAAGAAAATCTTCGACCCCACGGAGCCTTCGTACACTACCACCACACTGGTGGTCATCGTGGTGGCCATCGAAGTAAAGCTCGTCCTTGGCCAGTACGTCAAGAAGAAGGGCGAGCAACTGAAGAGCGACGCGCTGATTGCCTCTGGCTCCGATGCGCTGTTCGATGCTGTCATCACGCTGGCAACGCTTATTTCGGCAGGCGTCATGTTGCTGTGGGGTGTGTCGCTCGATGGCATTCTGGGTGCACTGATTTCCGTCGTTATCATCAAGGCTGGTATCGAGATGTTAGCTTCGCCTGTCAACGAACTCTTGGGTACAAGCATTTCGGCTGACTTTGCCAAGCAGATTCAGAAGGAGGTATCAGATTTCGAGGGCGTACATGGTGTATTCGACCTGATACTACACAACTACGGTCCTGACGTAAAGATTGGTTCGTTGCACATCAACGTCTATGATACGATGACAGCCCACGAGATTCACGGACTGACACGACGGATTTCTACACAGATGTATGAGAAGCATGGTATTATCATGACCGTTGGCGTATATGCCATCGCTACGGGTGATAACAAGCGGGCTGAATTGCAAGCAACGGTGACGCAGACCCTTGCAGCCCACAAGGATATCGTTCAGGTGCACGGCTTCTACTATTCAGAGAAAAGGAAGTATCTGTCTGTAGATGTTGTGCCTGATATCTCCGTTCACGACGAGGCAGCCTTTATCAGTCAGCTTACCGCAGAACTTCAGCCGTTAGTTCCCGATCAGCAAGTGGTTGTCGTAGTGGATCATAACTACACAGATTAACAGCATAATAATCGCCAATGCTATCGTAGGCATCGACCTGGACTATGAGACCATCGGTGACAGTGGTTCGATGCTGATGGTAGCAGCCAGCGGCACAGCCGTAGTACTGTAACCGCCTGGTTCGAATCTATTGTCGAGCGTGAATGATAGTCGGGCATCGGTGGCTATGAGTACACCATCTTCTATACCGTTTCCAGACTTCTGGGGACGGTATTTTAGTATCTGGTTGTCGTATAGACCTATATAAGTAAGCTTACCTGTACTGGCATCCATCCACCAAACCTTCTTCTTGTCGCCAGATATCTTGCGAAGATCAATCTTCATGTCGCGGCTCGTGTAGTTGTAAACCAATAGATAATCGTTGCCACGGGTGCCCATTAAACGATTGTATCTGGTGCCGTTATCAAGGATGATACTCTGATCGGGCACACGCTCGAAATACGGAAAGGCGAGTATCAGACGTTTAAGATGTTTCATCTGGTTGAATCCAGGATCATTGAGTGCTTCGGTCCACACCTTTTTATTAAAATAGGCTGGGGGATAGCCTGGCTTGTAAAACTGCATGATGGCATTATGACCATAAGTGTGGCCGCAACTGCCTGCAAACACGCTCCAATAGGCATAACGGCGCACATCGCTGGCCTGCCACAAGCCTTCGTCGGGATAGTGCAGACCTTTGGGGATGGCCTCGTATATAGGCTCATCGTCGATGACTGGTTTGATGGGATTATGAGTCCAGGTTGAATCAACGTACATCCAGTTATCCTCTTCGGTATTGTCGGGGATAGGGTAGGTGGTGTCGTTCATGCGCTGACCGTATCTGCGATGCCCACTCTGGAAGGTGTGGAAATCAATCCACGAAGCCTTACTCCACCATTTGGCCGATGTATAGCGACCACGTGGATGATACGTCATGAGGTGATTATGATCGATAGCCTTGATGGTGGTGGCGAGTGTTTCCCAAACATCGGCCTTTACATCTCCTTGAATGTCGCCACCGATAATCCAGATGATGTTGGGACTATCCTTATAGCGGTTGGCCAGGAAACTGCCGTAGGTCTTAGCCTGCTCAACCGTAAGTTTGCCGGCCTTTACCACGCCGCCCCAGATGCACACCATACCAATGTAGATGCCGCGCTGTTCAGCCTGTTTGATCATGTAGTCCATGTGGTTCCAGTAGCCATAATCTGCCGTAGTTATCAGGTTACCTTGTTGGTCGTGCGAAGGTTGTCCGTAAACATTCGTCGAGGGCACATCATTAAGCACCTGTACCTGTGCCATATTATAACCCGCATCGCGTGCCTTATCCAGATAATACACCATCTCCTCACGATTCAATCGTTCGGGCATGAGCCAGGCCGTTTCGCCCATCAGGAAGAAGGGGGTACCATCGGCGTGTTGCAGGAAACGCTGATTAGTTGACACCTCTAATCGTCCGTGTTGCCACGGCTTCTGTTGCGCCATCATATGGTATGGCATGAGTTGCAGCAACAGCGCTGCCAAGAGTAGTTTTACTGTAGTTTGCATATTCATATTCATCAAAAACACTGCAAAGATAGGAATAATAATTTGTTTATTAACCAATTTATTACAAATAAATCATAAATCCCAAAGCATAATCAAATTGCTTTGGGATTTTCTTTGAATGACAATGTTCTATAAGTGATAAAATATGTCCGATAGGTTTCATCGATGATTTTATTTTCAAAACATTATTTATCTTTGCAGCCAAAAATTAAATAAGTAATCTTTTTATTATTATGATGAAACCATTTATCTATCTATCTCTTGTAGCCATACTGCTAACAGGAACAACCACCATGCAGGCTCAAACCAAAGTAAAAGCAAAAAGCCAGGCAAAAGCTAAGAGCCAAAAGACCACCGCGAAAACTACCCCAAAGGCCACTGCAAAGATACTCTACGTAGAGCCTGAAGACCGCAACTATGCCCAGAATCTGGGCGGACACATGTTCTGGGACTATACAGCCAGAGAACCGGATGGACTGCATGCAGAGTACGACATCAGCAAAGAGGAGAGAAAAGCGTTGGTAGATAAATACTCTTACAAGACTTACGAAGAGGCATTAGAGAATCTGCCCGTTTTGCCTGCCGCATCAGAGGTGGACACACGAGAGAAGATGGCTCGATACGCCGTTGAGCTTGGGGCACGTGGCGAGGCACTCGATAACTACGAGCCAGAACCAGAACTGAAAGCAGAAGCAGACAGAATTAGTAAGCTAAGAATGGAAATAGCCAAAAAGGCACGTAAAGGACTGCCCTTCGACACCATCCATATAGACAAGAAGAATGCTCAATATCTGAAGGTGCTGGAGAAACTGAAGACTATCTGCACACCGCTGTACAACAAGTATAATGACAATGTTTTATACAGTGATGCAGCTGATCACGACAGAGGATGCTGGTTACTGGAGAAACAGGGTGGTGCACCTCGTTTCTACTATAACATCTATTCGCCTGTGGTAAAGCAGATGATTAAGGAGTGGTTTGGCTCTGACGAGTGCAAGCGTGTGCAGCCCATAGAAGACGAGCTGCGTGCACGTGTAGCAGCAGAGAACCCAAAGAAGAAGACGCCCGACTGGTTTGTGGAAGGTCGTAAGCGCGAGGCCGAGATAGTAGCCCAATACAACCGTAAGATGATAGACCGCTGGAAACAGAAGTCGCCAACGACAGTCTTAGCGCAATGTAAAACGGCCATCACCAAACTGATAGCATGTAATAAAGAGTTGACTGCCATCCGTGGCAATGACCCCATCAGTTCAGAATACCTCTCAGCCCGCGTGTCAGTAAAAGGATGCATCAAAGATATGTTCAGTTACTATCTTTATCTGATGGATATTTCTGACATTCCTCTGGTGCGCACACCAAAGACTCAGGAAGGCGCCAAGAAGTTTAAACTGGAGGATTCGCCCTGGAAATTGTCATATCCTTATAATATAAGAAGAGAATAAGCATTGCAATGCTGAAAACTTATATCATTTTTTTGTGTTCATCATCTGCTCTATTTCATCGCGGTGCTCAAAAAGGGTGCAGCCGCCGGTGTGCTCCCAACCTAAGGCACGAGCAGCGCGGATTTTCTTGAACAATGGCGATTTAAGTGCCTGGCGCACACCAAGTTCCACCACATTGCTATCGCTGAATGGTGAGAACGGACAGGGCTCGGCCGAACCATCAGGACCGATATGGAAGAAGCCACGACCAGAGGCCAGACAACCACCTAAAGCCTTCTCATCGCCTGGGAACGACAGGAAGATGATATTCTGATATATCCTCGGCTATTCCGTTTGAACGGGCATAGCAGCCCTTGCAGTGCAGATTGCAGGTGGTTGAGATACTGCTGATCAAGAAGGGAGGCACATCCAGACCTTCGCTCTCTGCCATCTTCTTACGGCGTTTTTCCGATTTCTCAAACAGTCGCTGCATCTTGAAGGCAAACTTCGCTTCACGGGGATTGCTCAGCACATTCTTATAGGCTGTAGCCATAATGTTGCGAATGCTGCCATTCATGTATTCAGCCAAATCAATGGCACTCTGACTTTCCATATATTTTTTGTTTTATCTTCTTTTTTTAGGTGCTACTTTACGCTTGGGAGTAGCTTTTGGAGCAGGTGGGGCAGGGAGGTCCTTGGTAACGGTGGCCTTCAGGATGCGGATATCCTCCAAGGGGCGATCGTTCTTATCTACTGCCACGCCTTGAATAGCCTCAACCACATCCATGCCTTCAACAATCTCTCCAAAAACGGTGTATTGGCCATCCAAATGGGGTGTACCACCAACAGTCTTGTAGGCCTCAATCATCTCGGGCGTCAGCTTCACCTCGCCATTGGTGGCCGAATCGAGCTTCTCCTGAATCCTGGCCAATCGGCGATCGTCGTACACCTTGCCCCATACAATGTAGAATTGACTGGCACCTGAACGGCGCTCTGGATTCTTCTTGTCGCCCTCACGCGCAGCGGCTACAACACCACGACGATGAAATATTTTAGGCAGGCGGAACTCTGCCTCGGTGGTATAGTCGTAATCACCTGAACCTAACAACTGTCCAGGTTTGGCTTTCTTACTGAAGATATCGCCCGTCTGGATCATAAAATCCTTTATCACGCGATGGAACAGCAGTGAATCATACGAGCCCATTTTTGTGAGTTTCAGGAAGTTGTCGCGGTGCTGTGGTGTTTCGTCGTATAAAGCGATACGGATGTTACCCTTGGTGGTCTCGAAGAGCACTTCGGTGGTGGTGGTTTGTGCATTTAATTGCGAAGATGCCAGAAAAATGGCATAGACAAAAGTGAGTAATCGTTTCATATTGCATGTATTTGGGCTGTAAAAGTAACAAAAAGTAGCGAATAATGCGAAAATTTAGCGTATTTTTTTGCATTATTCGCATAAATTCTTAACTTTGCACCCGATTTTGATTTGATTACAAACACAACAGATAAACTTTAAAATAACGTGATGAAAACTAGTAAATTGTTTCTGACTGCCGGGCTCCTGATGGCGGGGCTGAGTGCTCATGCCGAAGAGGGACCACTATGGATGCGGTACACTGCCATCTCGCCTGATGGCAAGACCATCGCCTTTTCGTATAAAGGCGACATTTATACAGTAGCTGCTACAGGAGGACAAGCTCGACAGCTTACCACCAATGCAGCCTACGATGCTTATCCGGTATGGAGTCCTGACGGCAGCAAACTGGCGTTCGCTTCAAGTCGCGAAGGCAGCATGGATGTATATGTGATGGCAGCTCAAGGCAGCGAGCCTGTTCGCCTGACAACCAACAGCACCAACGAGACGCCTATGGTTTGGCGTGATAACGAACACGTGCTGTTCTCGGCTTCGTGGATGCCATCGGCACAGTCCATTCTCTTTCCAGGCAGTAATCAGGTGTACGAGGTGAGCATCAAAGGCGGTCGTCCACGCATGTTCTCAACACTACCCATGGAGGATATCAGCTTTGCCAAGGATGGTCGTATACTGTATCACGACTATAAGGGCTACGAGGATCCTTTCCGCAAGCACCATCAGAGTCCTATCTGTCGCGACATCTGGATGATGCAGGATGGACACTATACCCGTTTGACCAACTTTAAAGGCGAGGATCGTACACCACGTTGGGCTGACGACAACTCGTATTATTACACCAGCGAGGAAGACGGCACATTCAACGTATATCGCCGGAATATCGACGGTACAGGCAAAAAGCAGCTCTCGCACCACACAATGAATCCCGTACGCTTTCTCACAGTGAGCAACGAGGGAACGCTCTGCTACAGCCAAAACGGCGAGATTTACACACTGAGGGAAGGTGCTGAACCACAGAAGGTGAAGGTGAATATTACTGCCGACCGACAGGACAAGGACCTGATCCGCCAGTTGCGTTCAAGCGGTGTGACTGAAATCAGTCTATCGCCTGATGCCAAGGAGGTGGCCTTCATCCTACGTGGCGACATCTTTGTAACTTCGGTAGAATACAAGACCACCAAGCAGATAACAAACACCCCACAGCAGGAGCGCAGCGTGAGCTTTGCGCCAAATGGACGCAGCTTGGTGTACTGTGCTGAGCGTGGTGGCGTATGGCAGATATATCAAACCAAGCTGAAGAACAAGAACGAGAAACTCTTTACCTATGCTACCGCCTTGCAGGAAGAGCGACTGACCAACAGCAACGAGACATCGCTGCAACCTCAGTACAGTCCCGACGGAAAAGAGGTGGCTTACTTCAAGAACCGTTCTGAGCTGTGTGTGATTAACCTGAAGACCGGACTGGAGCGCACTGTGCTTGATGGTAAGTACAACTTCTCGTACCGTGATGGCGACCTCTGGTTTGAGTGGAGTCCCGACAGCAAGTGGCTGTTGGCCAGCTATATCGGTACTGGTGGATGGAACAGCAGCGACATCGCTCTGGTAAACGCCAGTGGTAATGGCGAAGTACACAACCTGACCGAGAGTGGCTACAACGAGAGTTCTGCCCGTTGGGTGCTTGGTGGTAAGGCCATGTTGTTTGAAAGTGATCGCGCTGGCTATCGTAGTCATGGCAGCTGGGGTGCTGAGTCAGACTATTATGTGATGTTCTTCGACGTTGATGCTTACGACCGCTTTACCATGAGTAAGGAGGACAAGGAGATACTGGAAGAGGCTGAGAAGGAGGCCAAGAAAGAAGAAAAGAAGGACGATAAGGACACCAAGAAGAAGGACAGCAAGAAGAAGCAGACCGCTGAGAAGCCCAAAGCCGAGAAACTGCTGGCATTCGACCTGGAGAACTGCCGCGATCGCATTGTGCGCGTAACGGATAATTCAGCTCGTATGGGTGATGCCGTACTGAAGGGCGACACCCTCTACTATCAGGCTGCATTCGAAGGGGGTATGGACTTGTGGGTACACTACTTGCGTGACGACAAGACTGAACTGCTGATGAAGCGTGTTGGTAGCGGCAGAATGTATGCCGACAAGAAATACAACAACTTGTTCCTGGCTTCGAGAGGCGGCATCAAAAAACTGGAACTGGGTAAGAAATCAACCAAGAATATTGATTTCGAGACCGTATTCAACTATCGTCCCTACGAGGAGCGTGAATATCTGTTCGACCACATCTGGCGCCAGGTAAAGGATAAGTTCTATGTAGAGAACCTGCATCAGGTGGATTGGGAAGGCTATCGTGACAACTACCGCCGATTCCTGCCTTATATTAATAATGAATACGACTTCAGGGATATGCTGAGCGAGATGTTGGGCGAGTTGAATGCATCGCACACTGGTTCAAGGTACTATCCTAATGGGGCTACACTCAGTACTGCTACATTGGGCGTATTTATCGACCAGAACTATCAGGGGGATGGATTGCGCATCGAAGAGGTTATCAAGCGCTCACCATTGGCACAGAAGAAGACTGGTGTGGTAGCAGGATGCGTGATTGAGGCTATCGATGGCGTGACTATCAAGGCTAACGACGACTACTTCCCCTTGTTGGATGGTAAGGCTGGTAAACCTGTACGACTGACCATTCTGAACCCTGCTACAGGAAAACGTAACGATGTGACTATCAAGGCCATCAGCCGCAGCGCACAGACCGAATTACTGTATAAGCGCTGGGTTGACCGTCAGCGCGAGATGACCGACAGCCTGTCGGATGGTAAGCTGGCTTACGTGCATGTAAAGGCGATGGACAGCCCAAGCTTCCGCACTGTTTACCGTGAGCTGCTGAGCGACAAGAACCGCAATCGTGTGGCTGCTGTAGTTGACGAGCGCCATAACGGTGGTGGCTGGCTGCACGATGATTTGTGCACGCTGCTGAGCGGCAAGAAGTATCAGGAGTTTGTGCCTCATGGCAAGTATGTAGGTTCCGACCCATACAACAAGTGGTTGAAGCCATCGTGCGTATTGATTTGCGAGGATGACTACAGTAACGGGCATGGTTTCCCATGGGTATATAAGGAGCTGAAGATTGGAAAGCTGATTGGTGCACCTGTAGCCGGTACCATGACTGCCGTATGGTGGGAGACCCTGCAGAACGGTATGATTTTCGGTATTCCTCAGGTGGGCTGCCGCGATATGCGTGGTGTGTTCGGCGAGAACACAACACTGTATCCTGATGTAGAGGTATATAACACACCAGAGGATTACATCAACGGTCGCGACCGTCAGCTGGAGCGCGCCGTGCAGGAGATGCTCCGTTAAAAATACTTGGTGATGTGGGCGTTGTCGAAGTTGTTCATCTCGTTCATCATACGAACAGCCGAATCAACAATCGGGAATGCACAGAGTGCGCCAGTGCCTTCGCCTAATCGTAAACCCAGATGTAGCAAGGCTTTTGCACCCATCGCATCGAGCATGCGTTTGTGTCCGCTCTCATCACCACAATGTGTAAAGATCATATAGTCCTGTGCGGCAGGATATAGCTGAACAGCAGCCAGTGCACAGGCCGTCATAATAAAGCCGTCGATGAGTATCACCAGATGCTTTTCGGCGGCTTTTAGCATGGCACCGACGGCTGCTACCATCTCGAATCCTCCGAAATAACGGATGTGTGTGATGGGTGATGATTGGCGGATGTTCTCTTGATAGTTTGTGACTGCCTTTGAGAGTATCTCATATTTATGACGGATGCCTGGGGTATCGAGACCTGCACCAGCACCGATACAATCAGCTAAGGGTATACCAGAAAACAGGTGCATCCAAATGCTGGAGGGCGAGGTGTTTGCAATACCCATCTCGCCGATACTCAGTACACGACAGCCCTCGGTGATGCAATCGTCTACCAGGTCGCAACCTATCTGGATGGCGAGATTGAACTCTACTTCGGTCATCGCCGACTCATAGAGAAAATTACGTGTACCACAAGCTATCTTGCGGTCGATAATACCATCGATACTCGTAAAATCATAATCTACGCCTACATCTACGATGCGGAGTTTAAATCCGTGCTGACGACACAACATATTTACGCCACCGCCGCCATGAGTGAAGTTTATCATCTGCTGCCAGGTGACACAGCGAGGCGATACACTAACGCCCTCGCGCTCAATGCCGTGATCGCCACCAAAGAGCAAATGACAAGGGTGGGCGAGTGATGGTTCTAACGTATGTTGGACCAAACAGATTTGCCGGGCTATTTCTTCCAATCTACCTAACGAGCCCTTGGGTTTGTTCAGATTGTCAATCTTTGCCTGTATCGCTGGGACGATGGTCTTGTCTGTGGGGTGTATATCGAATGTTTTCATGTCTATTTGATTTTGACGGGGATGCCCGAGACCATGAGGATCACTTCATCGGCCTTTTGGGCAATATACTGGTTCATCCATCCCTGCAGGTCGGTAAACTTACGTTGCAGGGCATTGGTAGATGTGCCGCCACTTCCAATCTCGTTGGTTACAAAGATATAAGTGGCATCGGGCACAGTGAATTTATCAAATTCGGCTTTGGCTTTATCAAGGGGATTGTTGCTGGCTTGTAGCCAATTTGTGAGCCAAAGGGTTATGCAATCAATCACTACCACACGACCTTCGAGGTTGTGCTTCGAGAGTTGGAGTTCTTCCTCGATATTGGTCCACTCAGGACCGCGACGCTCCTGATGCTTACGTACTCGTTCACGAAACTCATCGTCCCAAATGTGGGCTGTAGCCAAGTAAACGGGATTCGTACTCAGTTGCAGTGCTAATTCTTCGGCCTTGGTGCTCTTACCCGAGCGCTGACCGCCTGTTATCAGAATAATCCTTTTCATTGCGTACAAACTACCAAATAAACACTCAACTCAACCAGCAGGCAAACGGCTCCGCAACAGTCGCCGGTATAGCCGTGAATCTTTCGCCAGATAAGCAGATATAGGAAATACATCACGAGGGCAGGGATAAAGATTATCAGGTCCCAGCGTATGCCCGTGTACCAGATATAAGCGGCCATAGGTAGCAATCCTTGAACAGCTAACCCAACTCCTGCCGGCCAACTGATTTTGCGATAGACGGTTTTGTTCTTTGCATCTTCCTCGCGCCGTGCGTAGGGCATCATCGTGATGAGTTGCGATGTGACCATTTTTGAGTATGGGTCGGCAGCCAGGATGGTGAGTGCAGCCAACTGTGGTGTCATCGAAAGTAGCGAAGCAGCCAATAACAGTTCGTAACAAATCAGTCCTATCACGCCATAGGTGCCGATATGTGAATCTTTCATGATGGCGAGTATGCGCTCTCGACTGCTGCCGCCACCTCCGAAACCATCCAGAAAGTCAGCCAATCCATCCTCGTGCAGAGCACCCGTTACGAGCAGTCGAACCACTATCGCCAGCAGCACAGCCACCATATACGGCAGATACCAACTGCCGAAATACAGCGTGGCAGCCATTGCTCCACCGGTGATCCATCCTGCCAACGGCCAGTGTTCAACCACCGTAGCGTAACATTCCTTAGGTGGCTGGTGCAATCGCCAAAACGGCAATCGCGTAAAAAATATCAGCGCCGCCCAGATGCGGTCGTACCAATGCGTTCTATCTATATTTATCTGCATAATTTTCGATTTTGAGGGCAAAGATACTAATTATTTTTGTACTTTTGCAAACAGAAACAAATAAATTATAGCATCGTGTTCATAAACCCTGTATCACTGATTTTAGGTTGGCTGGCCGATTTGGTATTTGGCGACCCAGAGAAGTTGCCACATCCCATTGTATGGTTCGGACGGATAATTGCCTTTGGCGAGAAGCATCTTAACCATAGTGCCCACCGCAAACTAAAAGGTGCACTGTTGGCAGTAGGATTGATAGCAATGGTGTTTGGTGTCACTTGGGCTATACGCAAGCCGCTCGTCCAAGAATGGTCAATGATATTCGATGCTATTATTGTATTTTACTGTCTGGCAGGCACTACGCTGATACGTGAGGTGCGACAAGTATTTGTAGCGCTCGAGCGTTCGTTGGATGAGGGTAGGGCGCAGGTGGCACGAATTGTGGGGCGCGACACATCCGAACTCACAGCCCAAGAGGTACGAAAAGCTGCACTCGAAACACTGGCCGAGAACCTGAGTGATGGTGTGATTGCTCCGTTGTTCTGGCTTGCGCTACTGGGTACACCAGGTATGTTGGCCTATAAGATGGTGAACACACTCGACTCGATGATTGGCTATCGCACCGAACGCTATCTGCTGTTTGGCTGTTGGGCTGCCCATATCGATGATGTAGCTAACTATATCCCGGCTCGTTTAACAGCGGTGTTGATGGTTCTTGGCAGACCCAAGCACCTTAGTTTTGTGATGCGTAACGGGCGAAATCATGCATCACCTAATAGCGGCTACCCAGAGGCTGCATTGGCCAGTATACTGAATTGCCGTTTCGGCGGACCGCATAAGTATTTTGGCGAAGTATTCGACAAGCCTTATATTGGTGATAACGATAGAGAGTTGAACACGGCAGATATGAAAACAGCTGTCCGCGTGAATCGGACAGCTGAAATTCTAATGCTAATCATTGTTTTTGCAGAGAGTACAATCAGCCTACTTTTAGCTGTATCGACTTACTGATTCCCCGTTTCTTATCCATCACCTTCAAGGTAACTGTACCAGACTGTTTGGCAGCACGTACAACGACAACCAACTGACCGTTGAAGAGCTTCATTGTGGGCTGCTTAAACGATTCCAGACTGGTGGCATCACCATTGCAGACTGCCTCAAAAGTTCCCGCACCCGTAACCTGGAAAGTGAGTTGGTCGTCAGCCTGAGGAACTAATGTACCTCGACTATCAGTCAGTGATACGGTAACGAATGCCATATCCTCACCATCGGCATTGAGTTGGAAGCCCTCGTTGCTGGTTGCTTGATTGTGCTGAGTCCAGACATCAAGTTTCAGTACGGCAGGCTTATTTGCCGTACGGATAGTCTTCTCGCCAACACGTTTGCCATCAGCATCATAGACCACAACCTTCAATGAGCCTGGCTGATATCTGACATGATTCCAACGGAGACGGTAACGATCCAAGCGTGATGTTGGATCCTTCGTGATCTTACCTTGACTCTTGCCATTCACAAAGAGTTCTGCTGTAGGATAGTCAGTGTAGCAATACACGGGCGTTATTTGTCCGATACGTTCGCGCCCGAAGCTCCAATGGGGCAACAAATGGATGGTATGCTGTTTCTGGTTCCAGTGTGAACGGTACAGATAGTAGCGGTCCTTAGGCAGTCCTGCGAGGTCGCAGATACCGAAATAGCTACTACGAGCGGGCCAGTACTCATCGTAGGGTGAAGGCTCACCCAGATAGTCATATCCTGTCCAGACGAACTCACCAATCACCCAGGGATAATCGTCCTGCATGGCCCAATCGTCATCAGGCAGATTGCTCCATGGGCAATACTCCAGATCGTAGCTCGAGCATTGTCCATCGGCCTTCTCGATTGCTTTGGGATCGTAACCTGGTGCCCATGAGGCGTAACGTGCATTATCGTCGGGTTCTACGGGGAACTTGTAGATACCGCGACTGCTGACTGTCGAAGCTGTTTCGGAACCAAGTAAGAAACCTTGAGGCAATTGCTGGATGCTGTTCTTATATTTATGTACACGATAATTGAAACCGGGTATATCCATCAGCTTGGCCACGCCACTTTCTATTGATTTCTCAGCATGATCGAGTCCCTGTGTTACAGGACGTGTAGGGTCGAGGCTATGGCAGATATCCTGTAAATACTCCGAAATCTCCGCACCATCCTCGCTTCCTTGTTCTGGAATCTCGTTTCCGATGCTCCACATCACGATGCTGGGGTGATTACGGTTGGCAAGTACCAAATTCTCTACATCACGATAGCACCATTCCTCGAAGAAACGTGCGTAGCCGTTCTTACACTTGGGATAGATCCACATATCAAAACTCTCTGCCATCACCATCATGCCTAACGAATCGCAAATGTCCATCTGCATCTGTGAGGGCATATTGTGCGATGTACGGATGGCGTCGCATCCCATCTCCTTCATCGTCTTGATCTGTCGGATGAGCGCCGCCTTGTTTACTGCTGCTCCAAGCGGCCCAAGATCGTGATGCAGACACACACCCTTGATTTTGCGCGTCTGACCATTCAACTGAAAACCACCATCCTTCGATACCTTGACGGTACGAATGCCGAACTTCTGGGTGGTAGCATCTAATACCTGACCATTTTCAAGATATTTAATGCGCGCAGTGTATAAATAAGGTGTCTCAGGTGTCCATAGCTTTGCATTTTCCACAGTGATGCTCATATCTGCAGTTCCCATGCTGCCCACCTTGTTACTGATGCCTTTGGCAACCATATTTCCTTCGCGGTCATAAATCTCCACCTCGAATAAGAAATCTGTATCTGCGGGACTTCCTGTACCTACGGTGATATCGAGTTTGGCGTCGCCAAAACGCAGGCTACGTGTACGGATAAAAGTCTTCCATGGGTCAATCCAATCTTCACCCGTGAGTACAAGTTTCACGGGGCGGTAGATGCCTGCTCCAGGATACCAGCGACTACTCTCTTCGAGGTTCTGCAAATCAACCTCAAGTAAGTTATCGCCCGCTTTCATATAGGGGGTAATGTCAACGCGGAAGGTGTTATAGCCATAAGCCCAGAATGCAGCCTCCTTACCGTTGATATAAACATGCGGTTCTGCCATCGCACCATCGAAAACCAGTTCAGCATGTGGACAATCCTTGGGGATGGTGAAAGTGCGTTTATAATATCCTTTTCCTATCCAAGGCAATGCACCTGATCGACCGCTTTTCTCTGTAGCTTCGGTCTCACCGTTCTGTACAATAGCTACTGTTTGCAGATCCCATTTCTTATCGAACGGACCAGCAATAGCCCAATCGTGAGGTACGCTTACATCCTGCCACGACAATTTGTCGTGCGAGAATTGCCAATT
Organism: Prevotella sp. P6B4; assembly: GCF_000619985.1. Classification (NCBI taxonomy): domain Bacteria; kingdom Pseudomonadati; phylum Bacteroidota; class Bacteroidia; order Bacteroidales; family Prevotellaceae; genus Prevotella; species Prevotella sp. P6B4. The sequence continues at coordinate 86,147 of NZ_JHVE01000013.1, read as the reverse complement.
GTCTGTCAGTGTCAACTCTTGTCGCTGCTGAGCACCTACAGCTAAAGGAACAGCTAAAAGCCATGATAATAGTTGTTGTTTCATTTCAATTTGTTATTAGTAATCATTATTTTGCTGCAAATTTACTAATAATTTTCCGAAATAGTTGGCTATTTGATAGTTTATTTGTACTTTTGCGGCTAAATTTTGGGATTTAAACAAATATTGAAATATGAAACACCAGTTGAGAAGTGCTGTATGCACCGAAGGCAGAAGAATGGCTGGCGCCCGCGCCTTGTGGGTAGCCACGGGTATGAAACACGAGCAGTTTGGTAAACCCATTATTGCCGTCGTCAACTCGTTTACCCAATTTGTACCCGGTCATACACATCTCCACGAGATAGGTCAGATTGTACGTGAGGAAATAGAGAAAATGGGCTGTTATGCTGCTGAATTCAATACTATCGCCATCGATGATGGTATTGCAATGGGACATGATGGTATGTTATACAGTCTGCCTTCGCGTGACATCATTGCCGACTCTGTGGAGTACATGGTAAATGCCCATAAAGCAGATGCTATGATTTGCATTTCGAACTGTGATAAGGTAACCCCAGGTATGCTGATGGCATCGATGCGACTGAATATCCCTACGGTGTTTTGTAGTGGCGGTCCTATGGAGGCTGGCAAATGGAGAGGCGAGAATGCCGACCTGATTACGGCCATGATTAAAGGTGCCGACCCAACGGTATCCGACGACGAGATGAAGGAGATAGAACAGTGTGCATGTCCTGGTTGCGGTAGCTGCTCAGGTATGTTTACTGCCAACTCGATGAACTCACTCACCGAAGCTATCGGTCTCTCACTGCCTGGCAATGGTACCATCTTGGCTACCCATACCAACCGTATCGAGCTGTTCAAGGCTGCTGCCCGTCAGGTTGTAAAGAATGCATTCGCATACTACGAGGATGGCGACGAAAGCGTATTGCCACGTAACATTGCTACCCGCAAGGCCTTTATGAATGCAATGGCGCTGGATATTGCCATGGGTGGTAGTACCAATACGGTACTGCACTTGCTGGCTGTAGCCCAGGAGGCTGGTGCCGACTTTACGATGAAGGATATTGATGCACTGAGCCGTAAGGTTCCTTGCTTGTGTAAACTGGCTCCTAACACCCAGAAGTACTCGGTACAGGAGTGCGGACGTGCTGGTGGTATCCTTGGTATTTTGAACGAACTGAATAAAGGTGGGTTGATTGATGGCAGCGCCCCACGTGTTGATGGACTAACACTCAACGAGGCCATGCAAAAATATAGTATCGTGGATGGTGCTGTAGATGCTGAGGCTAATCGCATCTATCAAACGGCTCCAGGCAATCGTTTCTCAACCAAAATGGGATCGCAAAGCGAAGAGTGGGGCACACTTGATACCGACCGCGAGAACGGTTGTATTCGTGACTTAGCCCATGCTTACACCAAGGATGGTGGACTGGCAGTGCTGTTTGGTAACATTGCCCAGGACGGTTGCGTAGTAAAAACCGCTGGTGTAGATGAGAGTCTGTGGCACTTTGAAGGCCCTGCTGTTGTATTTGATTCACAAGAAGACGCATGCGAGGGAATTCTTGGTGGAAAGGTAAAGAGTGGCGACTGCGTGGTGATTACCCACGAGGGACCAAAGGGCGGTCCTGGCATGCAGGAAATGTTGTATCCTACCAGCTATATTAAGAGCATGCATCTGGGTAAGGAGTGCGCACTGATTACTGATGGCCGTTTCTCGGGTGGTACATCAGGTTTGAGCATCGGACACATCTCGCCAGAGGCTGCTAATGGAGGTAACATCGGCAAGGTAAAGGATGGCGATATTATCGTGATTGATATCCCCAGTCGTTCTATCTGCGTAAAACTGAGCGACGACGAGCTGGCAGCACGTCCACAGCAGCCACTAAAGCGTAAACGCGTGGTTAGTAAGGCGTTACGTGCGTACGCACAGAGCGTATCAAGTGCCGATAAAGGTGGTGTTAGAATAATCGACTAAAAGGTCAATGTTCAATGATCAATGTTCAATGAATTATGAGAGATAGAATTACAGGAGCAAAAGCGCTGATGAGAGCACTGAAGGCCGAGGGTGTGAAGACCATCTTTGGTTATCCCGGTGGATCGATCATGCCAACATACGATGCGCTCTTTGATTATACACGAGGCGAAAAGAAATGTTTCGACCACATATTGGTGCGCCACGAACAGGGCGCTACCCATGCTGCTGAGGGGTATGCCCGCGTTAGTGGCGAAGTAGGTGTAGTTTTGGTGACCAGTGGTCCTGGCGTAACCAATACATTGACAGGTATTGCTGATGCCATGATGGATTCGACACCTATTGTGGTGATTGCCGGACAGGTGCCAACAGGCGCTCTGGGTACTGACTTCTTCCAGGAGGTAGATTTGGTTGGCGTATCGCAGCCTATCTCAAAGTGGAGCTACCAGATTCGTCATGCCGAAGATGTTGCCTGGGCTGTAAGTCGTGCTTTCTATATTGCCCGTACGGGTCGTCCTGGTCCTGTGGTACTCGATTTTACCAAGAACGCACAGGTAGAGGAGATCGACTGGGAGCCTATGAAATGCGACTTCATCCGTTCGTATGTGCCTTATCCAAAGTTGGATAACGAGGCTGTACGTAAGGCTGCCGAACTGATTAATAATGCCAAGAAGCCATTAGCTTTGGTTGGTCAGGGTGTGGAATTGGGTAATGCTCAGAAAGAGCTGCAGGCATTCCTCGAAAAGGCAGATATCCCTGCTGGTCGAACCATGTTAGGTCTTTCGGCACTGCCTTCAAACCATCCACTTAATGTAGGTATGCTGGGTATGCACGGCAACTATGCCGTGAACCTGAAGGAGCAGGAGTGCGATGTGCTGATTGCTATCGGTATGCGTTTCAGCGATCGTGTAACTGGTAATCTGAAAACCTACGCCAAGCAGGCCAAGATTATTCACTTGGATATCGATCGTAGCGAGATAGACAAGAACGTAAAGACCGACGTGGCAGTAGTAGCTGATTGTAAGGAATCATTACCTGCTATCACCACACTGATTAATGCGAATAACCATCAGAAATGGCGCGATTCATTCAAAGAGCTTGATGCCAAAGAACGCGAAAAGGTCATCGAACCAGCCATCCACCCAACCGAAGGCCCGCTAAAGATGGGCGAAGTAGTAAACGTGGTAGCTGAGATGTCGCCAGACGACACTATTCTGGTTACGGATGTTGGTCAGAACCAGCTGTTTGCAACCCGCTACTTCAAGTATCACCACAAGCGCAGTTTGTGTACAAGCGGTGGTTTAGGTACCATGGGCTACGGTTTGCCAGCAGCCATCGGTGCCACCTTTGCCAACCCAAACCGTACGGTATGCTGCTTTATGGGCGATGGCGGATTCCAGATGAATATTCAGGAGTTGGGCACTATTATGGAACAGCAAAAACCTGTAAAGATGATTGTCATGAACAATCACTACCTGGGTAACGTGCGCCAGTGGCAGGATATGTTCTGGATGCGTCGTAAATCGTTCACCAAGATGATGAACCCGAACTACGAGCTCATTGCCAAAGGTTATGGTATTAACTATGCGGCTGCAGTTGATCGTAAGGATCTGCCCGGACTTGTAAAGAAGATGCTTACTACCGATGGACCATTCCTGTTGGAATGCGCCATTATGGAGGAAGATAATGTTCTACCAATGACACCTCCAGGTATGGACGTTGACAAAATGCAGCTTGAGATATAGTTAAGAGTGAATAGTGATTAGTGAATAGTGAAAATGGAAAATAGGAAGAAATTATATACATTGCTGGTTTACTCGGAGAACGTTGCAGGTATCCTTAATCAGATTACCGCTGTGTTCACCCGTCGCCAGGTAAATATCGAGAGCTTGAATGTATCGGCATCAAGTATTCCTGGCGTACACAAGTACACCATCACTGCTTGGAGCGACGAAGATCAGATAGTAAAGATTACCCGTCAGATTGAGAAGAAAATAGATGTGGTAAAAGCAAACTTCTTTACTGACGAACAGTTGTTTATCCGTGAGTCGGGACTTTACAAACTATCAACGCCAATGGTACTCGAAAATCCTGAGATATCGCGTACTATCCGCAGGTTCCAGGCCAGCATGATTGAGGTAAATCCTACCTATACCATTGTACAGATGCATGGTGTAACCGAGGATATTATTTCGTTGTTTCGTGCCCTCGATACGTTTGGTTGCGTGCTGCAGTACACCCGTAGCGGACGTATTGCTGTAACCCGTGGTATGCAAGAGCAGGTTAGTGAATTTTTAGAGTCGAGACAGGAGAATGGATAAAGTAGGAAAATATGAATTTCTAGCAGAGCCCTTTCATTGCGACTTTTCGCATCGATTATTTATGGGCCATATGGGCAACCACATGCTGAATGCTGCCGATTATCACTCATCAGCACGTGGTTTTGGCATGAAATATCTCATGACCATCAAGCGTTCGTGGGTACTCTCACGACTGGCCATCGAGATGGACGAGATGCCACAGATGTACACGAAGTTTAATGTAGAGACATGGGTTGAGAGCGCGATGCGCTTCTTTACCAGTCGTAATTTCCGTGTAGTAGGCGAGGATGGCAAGGTGTATGGCTATGGACGTAGTATCTGGGCCATGATTGATACCGAAACACGTCAGCCAACCGATATCTTCGCGATTGATAACGGTGCCATCAACAACTGGATTGTTGCCGACAAGGAATGTCCCATTGATAAAGGCGGACGTGTAAAAATGGACGATAGCGCCCAGTTGGTTAGTACAGTAGAAACCAAATATAACGACGTAGATATCAATGGTCACATCAACTCGGTTAAGTACATCGAACATGTACTCGACTTGTGGAATCTTGACTGGTATCGTGAGCATCAGATTAAACGTTTCGAAATAGCTTACGTAGCCGAGGCCCATCAGGGCGATACGCTCTCGTTCTATCGTATACAGACAGGCGAGAACGAATATTGTATCCGTATTTGCAAAGATGGCGATGTAGAGTGTTGTCGAAGCAAAGTAGTGTTCAAATAAAAATGGACATCAAAAAAATACTGAATGAAACCGACCATTTTGCAGCTAATGCTGGCTGTAAGATTGTTGAAGTAGACAAGCATCACGCCGTAGTAGAGATGATTGTCACATCCGGACATCTTAATGGTGGTCATGTGTGCCAAGGAGGCGCTCTTTTTACCTTAGCCGACCTCGCTATCGCTGCGTTGTTGAACCAAAATGGAGAGCTTACCTTCGGCATTTCAAACAACATTATGTTTGTAACAAGTGCCAAAGAAGGTGACCATCTTTGCGCGGAAGCCATCTTCGTGGGTGAGCATCACAAGATCCCTTCTGTTGAAGTACGCGTCACAAATCAAGATAATACACTGATTTGTCACGTTACAGGTATGGGTTACCGTAAGTCAATGCCGCTTCCTAAAGAATAAGCAATGCATAAAATACTCTTCCTTCACGGCTTTTATGCCAGTGGCCAATGTGTACCCGCAAAAGCGTTAAAAGAAGCCTTTGATGGTAAAGCAGTTGTCTTGACACCTGATTTGCCCCTGCATCCAAAAGAAGCTTTGGCTTTTATTCGCGATCTTTGCAATCGTGAACAGCCAGACGTTATCGTTGGCAACAGTTGTGGCTCCTTCTATGCCCAGATGATTGCGCCAATCATAGGTATTCCCGCATTGCTTGGCAATCCTCATTTCAAGATGACTGACTTCCTGCAATCCAGAATCGGAGCCCAGAGGTATAAATCGCCACGTGCAGACGGCCATCAGGATTTCATTATTGATGAAACACTTATCAATGAATTTGCGGAGTTGGAAGCTCATCAGTTTAGCTGCTGCAATTCATTTAATCAAGAGCGTATCTGGGGACTGTTCGGCGAGCAGGACACTTTAGCCCATTTTGAGCCGCTATTCCTCGAGCACTATAAGTACTCGTTTCATTTCCCAGGTGCCCATACGCCTACTGAACAGGAAACCAGAATATGGTATGTACCACTGATTGAGGAACTCATAACTAACTTGGATTATAGATGAAAAAAATAAAAGTAATTGAAGGTGCTTATAATATAGCTAATTTCAAACAGTCAAGGTTGATCGTTTTTATGCTCGCCATCATGATGTCTATTGTTTCATTTGCACAAAAGGAGAAAATAATAAAGAACTCCTGGCATGCAAAGGTTTGGTTGAAAGATGGAACTACCGATAGTGGATATATCAGGAATGGGCATAATACCGTATGTGTTTATGATGAAACAGTTGTGTTAAATAATCTGGATGGTTTATTCAGTAAAAACAGAAGTCATGCCACTAAAGACATAGATAGTATGTATATATGGTTTGATACTGAACCTGATGAGGTATTGGTTAGCCACGCTGTTCCAGTCTATTATTACTATGGCAACGAAACTCCTATGGAATACGGTTATCCCAGTATGTGCTATGTGCTTTATCAAAGCAAAAATGTCACTATCTATGATGCATGGGACTTATTTTCAGGTGATTTCTACTTATATAAGACACCCGATATGCAGTATGCTAAAGCATTATTTAGAAAAGGGAAAAAACTAACAGAAAAACGCAGAGCGACACTATGTGATGAGTTCGAGAGCTATTCTATCATCAAGAATTATGTCAGATCCATCCATAAGGACAAACTAAAAGATGATCCTTTTTCATTTTTCTTAGTCATAGACAAAGCTCTGGGATCAGGAAAGATAGATTGATAATATAGAAACAAAGAAAGCAGACCACTTGGCCTGCTTTTCTTGTGCTTTATCGTGATTCCGTTGGGGCTCGAACCCAAGACCTACTGCTTAGAAGGCAGTTGCTCTATCCAGCTGAGCTACGGAACCAGCCTTTTGAAACCTCCTTGTGGAGAAATCGGCTGCAAAGGTAGGTATTTTTTTCGAACTTACCAAATTTTTACTTGATTTTTATACTTGAAATCGGATATATGAGCGATCGTCGAAAGAGTTATAGCCTTGTACGAACGCTTTTGTTGCCTTAAAGTCGCCGATATTCAACGGGTCGTTCTCACGTTGCTGAGCAAGTAGTACCTCCGATTCTTCAAGCGTGGCAGCGAGTTTGGGATAGCCATCGCTGGCCAATACAATCTCCCATGGACGGAAGTCGAGCGAAATCACGCGAACCTTATTTTGAGGGATTGGAAAACCATCAATAACGGCATAAGTCACATTCTGGTTCTTCATCACTTCAAGCATGGTGGGAATCATTACCTCTCGAGCCGGATCGTGCTGCTGCAACAAATCGTTTTGAGGTACGCCTTCAGCTAACAGCTCACGTACTTTCCGAGCACGCATCTCTGCTAAAGGCTGCTCGTAGGGTTTAGGATTATCAAAGTATTCGCCTCCAATCAGACATTGGCAGTCGCCAACCATCCAGACTTCACGACGTAACCTGCTGAAGATGACTGCCGAAGCACAGAGTCGTTCTTCCGGATGCTCCTGCATTCGCTTTACAGGGAAACGCCACATATAATGTCGTCTCAATGACTGGGTGGCTCCTGCACAGAACTGCTGGCACGACGTATTAGCTGACATCTTCCGGATATAACGACTAATGAGTTGCATGGCATATCGTCCGTTGCTCATCAAAGGGCAATGGCGACGCAGAGTCTTCGATGTACTTCCGTCGATAACGGCGATAAAGTTATCGGTGACGACGATCCCGTCCTCGCTTTTCTTCGCGGGGTTTTTCGCTATGCTGCTTTGTTCGATGATTTTCATTCTTGAAGTTCGGATTATATGATTTAGGCTTCTGTCCATTGCCTGTTCGGTAATCGCCTGATGGACGTTGTCCATTTGACACTGGACGATAGCCTCCCTGTGGTAGCATGCCGTTATACAACTTTGCAATGAGATCAGGACGACCAATACGACGCAAGGATTGTTCGATGCCGCGACGCTCCTCGGGCTTGTACCAGAAAAAGTACTGGCGCTGGGCCAACTTTTCTTTTGGCGTTTTGGCACTGAACACAGGCTCGAGCGTATAGGGGTCGTAACCTGTGTACCAAGTCTCGGTTGCATTAGTAAGCGGGGTAGGAGTAAAGTCCTGTACTTGTTCCAGATGGAAATCGAGATTCTTGGTAATCACGGCTAACTCTGCCATATCTTCCTCCTGACATCCAGGGTGACTGGATATGAAGTAGGGGATAATTTGTTGACGCAGACCTTCCTCACGATTGATACGATCGAAGATACGTTTGAACTCGTAGAACTGCGAGAACGACGGTTTGCGCATCAAGTACAATACACGGTCGCTGGTATGCTCAGGTGCTACTTTCAGACGCCCACTAACATGCCGCGTGATAAGTTCACGTGTGTACTGTATAGCAGCCTGATTGCAGGCTTCATCCTTGCTGCGATGTAACAACAGGTCGTAGCGCACGCCACTACCGATATAACTCCGCTTGATGCCCGGCAGGGCATCTACTGCATGATAGACGTCAAGCAGTTTCGAGTGATCGGTATTCAGGTTCGGACAGATTTGCGGATGGATACAACTTGGACGACGACACTTCTCGCAGGCGTTCTTATTCTTGCCGCTCATACCGTACATATTGGCCGACGGTCCACCCAAATCCGACAGATTGCCTTTGAAGTCAGGCATCTCTATTACTTGCTTCACTTCGCGAAGGATACTCTCCTTAGAACGACATGTGATAAACTTACCCTGATGAGCAGAGATTGTACAGAAGGCGCAACCACCGAAACAACCTCGATGGATGTTCACAGAGAACTTGATCATATCGTAGGCTGGAATACGCTTTCCCTTGTACTTAGGATGTGGCTGGCGAGTATAAGGCAGATCAAAAGAGGCATCGAGTTCCTCGGTGGTCATCGGAGGAAATGGTGGATTAACCACTACATATCTACCGTCGACCCCCTGAATAAGTCGTTGTGCATGCATCATGTTCGACTGCTCTTCAATATGACGGAAGTTCTCTGCTTCAGCTCGCTTATTACGCAGGCATTCCTCGTGACTATGCAGCACGATATCTTGATCCGTAATACCACCAGGTATCTGTTCCTTGTTAGCTAGATATACCGTCTGTGGCAAATCGCGTATATCACTGATTTTCTCACCGTTAGCCAATCGTTTCGCCAACTGGATAGTGGTCTTTTCACCCATGCCATAGGTAATCATATCAGCGGGCGAATAGCATAGCAGACACTTTTTGAGCTCATCGCTCCAATAATCGTAATGAGTCACGCGGCGCAATGAGGCCTCAATGCCACCCAGAATTACCGGCACATCAGGATATAGTTCCTTCAGTATCTTGGTGTAGACTATGGTGGGATATTCTGGGCGCATGTCATGACGACCATCGGGACTATAGGCATCTTCAGAACGAAGACGACGCGCTGCGGTATATTTATTCACCATCGAGTCCATACATCCTGGTGCAATGCCGAAGAACAGGCGCGGGCGCCCCAATTTCTTGAAATCGCGGTAGTCGCCATGCCAATCAGGTTGTGGAACAATGGCCACACGGAATCCTGCAGCCTCCAACGTACGACCAATAACCGCTGCACCAAACGACGGATGGTCAATATATGCATCACCCGAGAATAGGATTATGTCTACATAATCCCATCCTCGGAGCTCTAACTCCTTCTTTGTAGTAGGTAGAAAATCTGTTAATCTGTACTCTCTCAAACTAATTTCAAAATTAATAAATCATCAGTTGAACGGTGTTCCCTGCAGTGCCCTCATGGTCATGCCCAGTCCACAATTATCCTGATTCTTCCAGTTAATGTATAACAATACGAGTTGCTGCAGTCCAAAAGCCTTCATATTGGGGTGATAAATCACGTCCAGGCAGAGGTCGAGCAGCGACTTGTCCTTACCAGCGTCGCCTTCCAACAGCGCGCGAATATTCAGCTTCAGTTTATCGAGCACCTGCTCGTCAACATAGCCGTTTGAGTCAATCAGGTCCCTAAAGAGCTGATATTTCTCGATAGTTGTCAAATGAGCATCACTTACTTCGATGCTACGGGTTCCTGTTGAATTAGATTGAATTTTCATAATTGGTTGTTTTTTGGTGTTATTGTGATTTTAATAAAAACTGTAGTAATCCTCTCATGATGCTGTTGCGTTTGGATTCGTCCTTGATACACTCAAGTGGGAATCCCATGGTCACAGCTTTATAGTCTGTTCCGTCGTAAGCCACACAGGCACTGAAGTCGTCAGCGTATTTCATGGCTGAGAATGCCGGATAGACAGGCTCAAGTATCTCAGGATGATGCGCCGCATAGTGGTGCTCATTGAGATGACGGTAAAACGTAAAGGCGATACCGAGTCCGTTGATAGAGTCGCGCTGAAGACTATCCAAATCGCGCCCCCCATATTTCAATTTCAGAATGTCCTCGAGATATTTTCTGTCGATTGGATCCTGCATGTCGGTGCCCAGATATGCACCGCTCACCAGCAGGGAGCCTCCTTTTTTGGTCATCATGTAGATATGTTCGCGCAGGATGGGCGACATGATACGACAAGGCACAGTTGAGTAGCCGTCTTGTCGCTGCAGGCCCAATATCACGTCAAGCATTTCAAACTTCTCAGGTATCACGTCATCGTTATCGATAGCCTGCGAAGAGCAACTCACCACGCGGTATTTTCTGGCAGTGGCAATAGCAAGCGTATGTGTACGGATATAGTCAAAGTCGTTGCCTGCAATAAATTGCCCCATCAGTGAATCGTTGGTGTAGCCCAATCCGTCGCGACGCTCACTACCTATTTTCGATTTTTCCCAACCCGTCTGATATCCCAACCAGCCAGCCGTACGACCATAGGTCACACCTGCATCCTCTTCAAGGTCGAAACCCTGTGAGAAGGAGTTGTCAACTACTGTCGGTGAAGCTAAACGATCAAAGCCATTGACCACGAGAATCGTCTTCTGTGCCTCAGGCACATCGAATACCGAAACAACCTCGCTTGGAAAACTCTCGCCGCCTTCGTTAACGGCTGATACACGGAACGAGTATACTTGTTCTGGTTCAACGGGTACCACAAGCGATGTCTCACTACCGCCTTTCACATATGTTCCATTGTCGAAGCCATTGTTACCAACGGCTGTATAAACGACATACCCCGTTGGCTTGGCAGTTGCCTCGTATTCATCGTACACTGGACGCCAACTGATTTTGGCAGTACCCTTGCCAGTGAGCGTAGCACTCAAGCGGTTAGGAGTGAGTGGCTGAACCACATATTTCTTATGGTGCATGGTGCAGACATAGCGTAAAAGCGCCTTATAGATGCTGCGAGCTAAATCGAAACGGAAGTGTGGATCCTGTCCCAGACGCATGTCGGCAAAGTTTTGATGTGACATGGTTTCAAGGATGGCGCTAGGTACCATTGGGCATCTGCTTTCCGAGTAGTTACGGTCGTAGAGTTCACGCGTCACCCAGTTGCCGTATTTCTTGTTGATGTCAGCAGGTATGCTGTAAAGCAGTTCATCGGCAAGGTCGCGCGAGGCAAGTCTTGTCATTCCAGACTTCAGGATGCTATCGTTAAGTGTCGTGGTGCAGACCGTCAGTGTACCTATATGGCTTTTACCATCTTTTGCGTAACCAGCATCGGAGTGGATAGCAAGCGAGAGTTCGATGGGAACATTAAGTCCCGTAGTGTCGGGCACAAATACAGAACCGCCTGCCAAATGATTGGTCATATAGCTACGCACGTTGATGTCGTCGCCATAATCGTCCTGACCTTCTTTGGTGCTGTACACCTCATATGGCATTCCTGCCCATTGTGCATAATAACGGGCACCTTCCAGACAACGAGGCAGCCCACTGATACCCTTGCCACGATCAACGTTTCCCATACCGCCACCAAAGCGTACAGCATCTGCCGTAACTACGCCGTGATGATGGCGACTCACATTCGAGAGTGTCACACAATTACGAGTGCTCTGTCCTTGATCGAAGTAGAAGGTACCTAAATAAACCCATGTCTTCTGTCCCATCTGTTGGTTTACAGAGAATCTGGTGGGTACGCCTTGGTGCCATACCGTATAATGGGCATCGTCGATACTCTTCTCTACAGTATGATAGCTTACGTAAACCGCATAGTTTCCAGCTTCGGTGATAGCAGGTTGCCAAACAATCTGGCTTTTGTGTTTGGAATCAGCAGTGCTCGCCATACGAGCAGTACCTGCGTTGAAGGGATTTTCGGAATCTACGTAAGTCCCTGGATGGAAGGCAAAACCTGTCGAGTCAGCATTATGCCAGACCTGCAGACCATTAGTCTCACTGTAGCCGGTCTCAGGTGTATCGTTGTCAACGATGTACTCATTGCGCTGCCAATCACGCTCACGAGGTGTAAACACTACAGCTCCTGCATTCTGAAGCATCGGGATGAGATATGGTGTCACGATAGTTGGTGTGAAGAGGTCTTCACGCGTACCGAATAGCGGCGGTCGCTGCCATTTCCATACGCTGTCTTTTACATTGAAATAGCGACCGTGACTGGCCCAAATAGAGAGATGTCGATCCTGCAGGCCTTCGGTAATCTGGTAGGGTAGTGAGACGTTTCGCACCCAGGGGCGACCATGATAGTCGGTATGCCCCCATGTACGGTTCTTGTCTTTGATATCGCGTAACCGATTGGGCACCAGTTGTCGCAGGTCCCATCCGTTAGTTTTGATAGTCAGTTGATAATCCTGGCATGAGTCTGGCAGAAGCTTGTGCACACCCTGATAAATAGCCTCTGCCATCGAACTGGTAAAGAGCTGTTCACCCAAATTATTATTTGCGCACACCTCAATGGTGCGCGTTGTATCATTAACCACCAGTGTCTTCAGGTGGAAGGTGGCTCTGATGCGCTGCTCGTCGGGTTTGAAGCTGACGAAGTATCTGTCAATTTTTTCTTTGAGTGTTTTATAAGGGTCTGGCGGTGTTTTCACCTTCACCTTTCGAGCAGCGTCGACCGGTGTTGCAGTCAGCAGGGCAGTCAGGGCCAGAATTATAAACTTAGAATGACTCATTAATCAATATCTCCAATCGTAAAGTTCTCAGGTTTCTTGCCTTTGAAATCCTTAAAATACAGTTTAATTTCCCTCATATCGTCCTCCAGATTACCGCTCGGTATGATAGTCTTGGTACACTGTATCAATCGGCGTTCATAGTCTACACCATATAATAAAATAGGTATATTAGCTTTGAGGGCAATGAAATAGAAACCCTTTTTCCATTCCTCTACGCGCGAACGTGTACCTTCGGGTGTGATACAGAGTTTAAACTGATTCACCTTCTTGGCCGTCTCTGCCATAGCATCGGTCATGCTCATCTTTTTCTGCCTGAACACCGGAATACCGCCCATCCCGCGGAAGATTGGCCCTAAAGGCCAGAAGAACCATTCCTTTTTCATCAGGAAGTTAATCTTCATACCTTCAGCGCGACTATAAAGCTGTCCAAGAAGAAAGTCCCAATTGCTGGTATGAGGGGCGAGACATATAATGAATTTTTCGGGGTGGACTTCGGATATTTCCTTTTTCCACCCCATACGTTTATAAAGAAGCCAGTTACAAAAACCTCTAATCATGGGCAAAAACTAAGCATTAATCTGATCCATGATCTCTGTAGCTCTTTCTACAAAGCTATCGCGCAGGTTCTTATAAAAATCTTGTTTCTTCATGCCGGGCTCAGGGTGAGAGATGCGACTTACATAGTCTGCGCGCAACGCTATGATAGAACGGATCATAGCCTCATCATTCTCGCGATTCCTGTTGTTCCCATACAATGAGACAGCTACTGCCTCAGCGAAAATCTCATCACAAATAGCATTAATACTTTTCTTGAGTGATCTCTTATTCATCATAATCATTAATATCCCTTCCTTTAAGGGTGTTTTGTTATATTCAGTAAGCAAAGTTAGAAAAAAAATCTGAGATACCAAGCGTTTCACCCCAAAAAAATATTAAAATGGTAAAAATAGCCGTTTTTCTTTCGTATTTCTTACAAAAAATGCCTAATTTTGCGGCTCAGAAAACAATTACTCATAAAATTTATAGTTAGACATTATGGAAAAAAGTGCATTACAGTTGGCGAGAGCCGCTTATCAGCCTAAGCTGCCTAAGGCGCTTCAGGGTGCAGTAAAAGTGAAGGAAGGAGCCGCTACACAGAGTGTTGGCGACCAGGAGGAAATCAAGAAGCTCTTCCCTAACACCTACGGTATGCCTATCGTAGAGTTTGAGCCTGCTACCGAGGCTAACAACACCAAGATGAACGTTGGTATCATCCTTTCAGGCGGTCAGGCTCCTGGCGGTCACAATGTAATCACCGGTCTGTTTGACCAGATAAAGAAGCTCAACCCTGAGAACCGTCTGTTCGGCTTCATCCTGGGTCCTGGTGGTCTGGTTGACCACAATTATATGGAGCTCACAGCCGATATCATCGATGAGTATCGTAACACCGGTGGTTTCGATATGATCGGTTCTGGTCGTACCAAGCTTGAGAAGGTAGATCAGTTCGAGAAGGGTTTGGAGATCATCCGCGAGCTCAACATTAAGGCTATTGTAATTATCGGTGGTGATGACTCTAATACCAACGCCTGTGTACTTGCAGAGTACTATGCTGCCAAGAACTATGGTGTGCAGGTAATCGGTTGTCCAAAGACTATCGACGGTGACCTGAAGAACGACCAGATCGAGACTTCATTCGGTTTCGATACCGCTTGTAAGACATACTCTGAACTGATTGGTAACATCGAGCGCGACTGTAACTCAGCACGTAAGTACTGGCACTTCATCAAGGTAATGGGTCGCTCAGCATCTCACATTGCCCTGGAGTGCGCTCTGCAGACTCAGCCCAACATCTGCCTCGTATCAGAGGAGATTGAGCAGAAGGGTATGAGCCTCGACGATATTGTTACATACATCGCTAACGCTGTATGCCAGCGTGCTGCCGATGGTAACAACTTCGGTACAGTTATCATCCCTGAGGGTGTTATCGAGTTCATTCCAGCTATCAAGAAGCTCATTGCTCAGCTCAACGACGTTCTGGCTATGCCAGAGGCCAAGGAGCTCGACCGCCACGAGTCAATCGACTTCGTGAAGGCTCACCTCACCGACGAGAACCTCGCTGTATTCAACAGCCTGCCTACAGGTGTTGCTCGTCAGCTGGCTCTCGACCGCGACCCACACGGAAACGTACAGGTATCACTCATCGAGACCGAGAAGCTACTCTCTACCATGGTAGCCCAGAAGCTCGAGAAGATGAAGAAGGAGGGCAAGTACACTGGTAAGTTCTCAGCTCAGCACCACTTCTTCGGTTACGAGGGACGTTGCGCAGCTCCTTCTAACTTCGATGCCGACTACTGCTATGCTCTCGGTACTTCAGCTGCTCAGCTCATTGCTAACGGCAAGACCGGTTACATGGCTATCGTTAAAAACACAACCGCTCCTGCAGAGCAGTGGATTGCAGGTGGTGTGCCCATCACTATGATGATGAACATGGAGAAGCGTGCTGGTGAGATGAAGCCAGTTATCCGCAAGGCTCTCGTTGAGCTCGACGGTGCTCCATTCAAGGCATTTGCTTCACAGCGTGATCGCTGGGCACGTGAGACCGCATACGTTTATCCTGGCCCAATCCAGTACTGGGGACCCACAGAGGTTTGCGATCAGCCAACCCGTACCCTCGCTCTTGAGCAGGCTAAGTAATTAGATGGTCAAACGACGTGTAGTTCGCCGAAAAGGAATCGGCACCACTCATACATACCACGGCCCCGGGCGTAGAAAACGTCCCGGAGTCGTGGTTCGTTTGTTGCGCCATATGCCCGGTTGGGCTTATTGGCTTGGTGGTGCAGCCGTAGTGGCGGTCTACGTCTATTTCTTCTATTATTTCTTTGTAGGCCCGTTCGGTTTCCGTTGGCGTGCTCTCTATGGCGATGTCAGCTATCCCGAAGGCTACGAGATCCACGGTATCGACATCTCGCACCATCAGGGACGTATCAACTGGGATGAGCTCAAAGATAACGGAACTATAAACCATTGTCCTATCCGCTTTGTAATGATCAAGGCAACTGAAGGAGCCACACAAACAGATCGCAATTTCCGCGATAACTTCTATCAGGCACGTGAGAACGGTTTCACCCGTGGCGCCTACCACTTCTACAGTGTACATACACCTGCCGAGCAGCAGGCATATCATTTCATCAAGACTGTCGACCTTGAGAACGGCGATCTGCCTCCTGTTTTGGATGTAGAGCATAAACCCAAGAATCAGACCGACCAGGAGTTTAAGAAATCCGTACTCAAATGGCTGAACATCGTCGAGAAACACTATCAGGTAAAACCGATTATTTATACCTATTTTAAGTTCAAGACGCGCTATCTTTCAGATTCCGTATTCGACGACTATCCTTATTGGATAGCTCACTACTATGTCGACTCGCTCGAGTATCAAGGTCCCTGGAAGTTCTGGCAGCACACCGATGTTGGTCGTTTGCCGGGCATTAAGGGCAATGTCGATTTCAATATCTATAATGGTTCTTACTACGACCTTCGTCAGATGACCATCGGCTCGCAGGAAACCATCGGCGAAAAAGCCTACCGAGAATAAAAAACTACCAACCGTAGGCAGACCAGTTGACGGCGTAGTACCACTGCAGATTGCGGATATGCTCGTTGTAGCGGTAATTACTGCTGGCATAGTCGTTCCGAGGAATGAACATGCTAACACATCCGTACATATCATCGGCATATTCGAAAGAATCGAAGTCTCTATAGATATTCGAGCTAATGGTCATCCAGTGCTGTGAATAGCGGACATAAGGCACAGCCTTATTATAAACAGAGAGCCATGCTGCATAATCGCTGGCCGCTGCATGGCGTTTGATGACGGCTTGCATATCATACATCACTTTTTTGCCAGAATAATAATAGTAAGTAATACCATCCAGATTAATTTCATCTGGCTTATCTGGCATAAAGGTGGAAAGCACTGTCTTGGTAGCATCTGCCAGCTGTTGCATCTTGCTCAGATCGACAACCGACAGCGGCACACTATAACCAATAAGATAATTGTATTTCTTTGTATAATCCGGATCTTCCTGATAGGCTTTCTGATAGTAGTTATAATAACATTCAGCCATATCCTTATAAAAGGTTGACGACTGCGAGAACATACAGGTTACCAGTTCATCATAAGGCGCACCTGAACCTGGGATTTCGGCAGGTGAGCCGATAAGGTAGTCAGCAGTATTACGCAACTCATAGGCACTCTCTATACACTGGAAATTGCAGCAGTCGGCCAAGATAAAGCGCAACTTGGGAAGTCCTTCAAGCGCACGGGCCATCTGCGTAACATTCATCCATTTGCCATAGTCTGAGGCCGTGTTATTGCCGCTATCGATACCATAACTACGCGTCGAAGCAACTGAATCGGTTGAGATTAGCCACCCTGTAGCGTGGCCCCAAAGCACCAAACCATAGTCGTCTGATGGGTATTTAGCTCTAACATAGTCAATAACCTCACGGAACTTAGCAGGATTGGAGGCATAGAAATCCTCATTATAGCTATAGATAGTACGTTTTGTACCGCCTGCGATCTCGACAATGCTTGGGTACTCGTTCGGATTGGGACTATCGATAAAAGCGATGAGATGCTGGTTATCGGCAAGTTTCTTAGAGCCTTCTACAAGCTCCTCAAGGTCGCACTCCATATAGGATGGGAACCCATCACTATCATCACCGAGACTGTTCTCACCCGACATATAGATCAGCACCGTATGTTGCTGAACAGGAGGAACATCGGGATCGTCGTTATGACTACAACTGCATACGAGTACAAGTGAGAATATAATTAAGAGAAATCTGTTCATATATCAAAATTTTGGGGCAAAGTTACAAAGAATTAGGCAAACACGCCCATATTTTGTCGTTTTTTTGTATCTTTGCGGCTCAAAATACAGTGAAGCTGATGAAGAGACTATATATACTGCAGACTTTGATACTACTGATGGTCGGCGCAAACAGCGGATGGGCACAACGCTCAAAATACAATCGCAACCACTCGAAACACCGCACTACACGTGTGGTGAAAAAGCATAAGAAAAGTAAGAAAACAAGGAAACGTTCGGTAGCTACCTACCGCCCTGACCCACGACTGCTTGACCCAGACTACGATCCTTTTCTGCAATGCGAGGATACGTGCAGCCATGTACACGGCATAGACCTGTCGCACTATCAGGGCGAGGTGTTCTGGGAAACGGTGGGTGAGAATACCAAGATGGCTTACGTTTATCTGAAAGCCACTGAAGGCGGCGACCGCATCGACGCCCAGTACGAGCGTAACATCGACCTGGCACATCGCTATGGGCTGAAGGTGGGATCATACCATTTCTTCCGGCCCAAAACACCTGTTATGACGCAATTAGAGAATTTTATGACTCAGTGCCGACCAGGCGAGCAGGACCTGATACCAATGATTGACGTGGAAACAACCGGTGGTATGAGCAACGAGGAATTCAGCGACTCGCTACATGCTTTCCTCGACCTCGTAGAGCAGGCCTACCATCAACAGCCGTTGATTTATACCTTCCGCAACTTCTACAACCGCCATCTGGTCGGGCAAATTAACGACTATAAACTCATGATTGCCATGTACACCGATGAGGAACCGGTTCTGATCGATGGGCGCGACATCACTATGTGGCAATACACTAGTCATGGCCGCATAGTAGGCATACGTGGCAGTGTGGACAAAAGCCGATTCTTAGGCCATCACGGACTGAGAGACATCAAATTCAACCACGTTAGGCGGTTGGAGAAGCATGTCTCATTCTTCGATGTGCGTCAGCGAATGGGCAAATGATGCAAAGAAATTAGTAAAGGCTTCACTTGGAATGAAGCGCATGTAGCGGGCTGATCGCCTGATATGGCTAAACAGCGCCGAACCGTTGTTGGTGTGTACGAAGATACTATCAGACCCTTGTGAGAAATAGAAATCCTGATGGATGGCCGTATATTCAGCCAACTCCTGGGCCACTTGTGCGGTCTTTCGATTGATGTCGGTATCAACAAAGGGGATGTCCTTAGGTTCAAAGCCGAGCAAATCTATGAGCAGGGCGGCCTCGAGCTGAGCCATCTGCTGGAAGCGCAACTTACGGAGCCACTCTGCCAATTCTGTATAATCTGCTTTTAGTCCTTGTTCACGCAGCGACACGCCTAATTCTACCAATCGCCGTAATGGCAAACCCTCGTTCAGAATACGACGTGCAATACTGATGATTTGTATGAGTACCCGACGAGTCTGCAGATCGGACGTCTCGTCGTCGAGAATGTTCTGCAACTGGCGGTTGAGTATCGGATTGGTTAGTTTATCAGGGCGCAGCAGTTCGTCGTCGTCCAGATCCTCCAAACGGGCGTGGGTCAGCTCCCACTGCCCCCACTGACCATCGGTCATGTGGAGCGTAAACTGATTCTTACACTTGAGCAAACCCTGATAAGCATAAGGCTGCACATCAAGCAGAACTGCCAACTGATGAAGTTTGTCCCACTTGCACACCGACATGGGTTCCAGCGTTTCAGTGGTCTGGAATACGCCACATCGCAATAATCGGAACAGGTTGCGCTGAATGATATTCATGAGTAACGTTTAGGATAACGAAACAGAATAGACAAAATGGCGGCAATACCGAGTGCGAACGGATAGTAGAGATAGGGCACAATGGCAACGGGATTGACTGAAGCCAGACCAGCAGCTATCAGCAATTGGGCACCATATGGAATGAGTCCCTGAACAGTACACGAGAACGTATCGAGAATCGATGCACATTTCTTATTATCAACACCATAACGGTCGCCAATGCGCTTGGCGATATCACCCACAGTGAGAATAGCCACCGTATTGTTGGCAGTACATATATCGACCAGCGATACCAGTGTAGCGATACTAAGTTCGGCACCACGCTTACTGTTAACACGACGCGTGAGCTGCTGGATGATAAAGTCGATACCGCCCTGCTGACGGATGAGTTCAAGCATACCGCCAGCCATCATGGTGACGATAATCAGCTCGCCCATCGACAGGATACCATCACCCATCGCTCCAAACCAACCGTAGAGATTGAATGAGCCCGTTAACAGACCGATGGCACCACATAGCACAATACCCAACGTGAGCACAGCCATCACGTTCATGCCGTAGATGGCGGTAGCGAGCACAGTGAGGTAGGGGATGACCTTCACCCACTGTACCACTTCTATTTGCTGGGGCGCAGCTGTGTGCTGACCTAAGAATACATATACAATCAGGATGACCACAGCAGCAGGCACCACAATAAAGGCATTTACACGGAACTTATCGCTAAGGCGGCAGCCCTGCGTCTGCGTGGCCATAATGGTGGTGTCGGAAATAAACGACAGGTTGTCACCAAAGAACGAACCGCCCACTATGATGGCAGTCATCATAGCTAAACTAACATCAGTTTCCTGCGCAAGTCCCACGGCTATCGGTGTAAGCGCAGCAATAGTACCTACACTGGTTCCAATACTGAGCGAGATAAAACAGGCGGCTAAGAACAGGCCTGCAAAAATCATAGAAGGCGGTAACAGACTGAGCGCCAGATTAACAGTCGCATCGATGCTACCCATGGCTTTGGCCGAATGGGCAAATGCGCCTGCAAGAACGAATATCCAGATCATCAGCATCATCTGTTCGGTGGCGGCACCACGGCTGTAGCTGTTGATACGGTGCATAAGCGGTCGGTCGCCAAACACACAGATGGCATAGATACTCGACACCATAAAGGCTACAGTAATGGGAATCTTGTAAAAGTCACCAGCGATGATGCTGGTGACCAGATAAAATAAGATAAACACCACGATAGGTGATAATGCGATAAATCCTTTCTTCACGTTTTATTACAATGTTACACCATTCTTGAAAATGGATATTTCACGATAATCGTTGGCCTCGTTCATAGCTTTCTCGCCGCTTGCCACAGCCAATACTTTGTCGATAAACTCAGGTACAAGCTCGGGCATGGTGCGACCTTCGATAAGCTGACCGGCCGAGAAATCGATCCAGTTCTGCTTGCGACGGGCCAAATCGGGGTTGGTGGCAACCTTCATGGTGGGCACAAAGGTACCGAAAGGTGTGCCACGACCAGTGGTGAACAGCACCAGATGGCAACCGCAAGAGGCGAGGGCAGTAGCGGCCACAAGGTCGTTGCCAGGAGCCGACAGCAGGTTTAATCCTGGATTCTGCAGGCGATCGCCATATTCCATCACACCGCTCACAGGAGCCTTACCACACTTCTGGGTGCAGCCAAGCGCCTTATCCTCAAGGGTTGAGATACCGCCGGCCTTATTACCAGGACTGGGGTTCTCGCCTACGGGCTCGCCGTGCGACAGGAAGTAATTCTTAAAGTTATTGATCATCGAGACGGTCTGATTGAACAGATCCTCGGTGGTACAACGGTTCATGAGGATGGTCTCGGCACCAAACATCTCGGGCACCTCAGTGAGTACAGAGGTTCCGCCCTGGGCCACGAGCCAGTCGCTGAATTCACCTACAAGCGGATTGGCCGTAATGCCAGAAAAGCCATCAGAGCCACCGCACTTCAGACCGACGCGCAACTTGCTGACAGGCACCTCGGTGCGTACATCCTGACGGGCAAGGTCGTAAAGCTCGCGCAGCATCTCCATTCCGGTTTCCATCTCATCGTCAACACGCTGCGTGACGAGCAACTTGATGCGCTCATGATCGTAATCGCCCAGCATCTTCATAAAGTCCTCAGGCTGGTTGTTCTCGCAACCCAAACTCAGCACCAGTACGGCTCCGGCATTGGGGTGCAGACAGATGTCGCGCAGCACTTTGCGGGTATTCTCATGGTCCTCAGAGAGCTGAGAGCAGCCATAATTATGATGCCAGGCATAAATAGCATCAACGCCTTGTTCACCTGTCTCAGCACGCAACTCCTTGACCAGGCGCTCTGCTATACCATTGACACAGCCCACAGTGGGCACAACCCAGATCTCGTTGCGGATACCCACATCGCCATTCTTACGTACATAACCCTTAAAGGTCCGGTTTTCAGAATTATACTTAAGTGGCTCGCTTACAGGATTATATGTATACTCGAGCGTACCTGACAGATTGGTCTTCAGGTTATTCTCGTTTACCCAGTCACCAGCCTTCAGGTCGGTCATTGCGTGACCGATAGGGTAGCCATACTTAATGATGTCAGTGCCCTGGGCAACATCGTTAATAAGCACTTTGTGACCAGCAGGAGTGTCCTGATTTACAACAATCTGTTTGCCGTCGATGTCGATGATATCGCCCTTTTTCTTGGGCTGCAGACATACAACTACCGAGTCGGCGGGATTAATCTTTAAAAATGTAGCTTGTTCCATTTTTTACGTTATACTTTATTATTTGTTTTAGTTTAAATTGCCGTTCTGCGATAGAAATCAACATTCTCTTTAGTCAGAATCTCAATGGGCATATAGTTTACTGGATTGACAGCACGCTTCATGACGATGGCATTGAACAGCGCATCGACGCTGGCATAGCCCTGCTGGTAGGCATGCTGCGCAATCAGGAACGAGATGCTGCCCTTGCGTACGCACTCCTCGTTCTTGGCCACCATATCGTAGCCCATGATCTGTACATTCCGACGGTTACTCTTCTGCAGGAACTCACCCACAATATGCGCCTTCGAGTTGAAGGTTATACAATGATGTACGTGCGGGTGCGTAGAGAAGAATTTCTCGAGGATGCCGTCATATTCCATGTGGTCCTCGTCGAGTGGCAGGTCCACTTCGGTAATCTTGATCTTCGGGAAGTGGTCGACCATGTAGTGACGGAATCCCGTCTCACGGTTGGCCTGCTGTTTAGAGCCCACAATACCATCGCGCGTCTGTTTCATCAGCGCAATCTCTTTCTCCTTGTTAGCAATGAGCATCAGCATCTTGGCGGCGAAATAGCCACTGGCGAAAGAGTCCTGTCCGAAGAACGACAGGGGCTTCAAGTCGGGCATATATGAGTCGAGCAGCACATAAGGGATATTGCGCTCGGTAAGTTTCTCGGTGAATCGGGCCGTCTGCTCCAAGGTTGCCGGCACAATGATGACACCATCAATCTTAGCGGTGAACAACTCGCGTACCATTTTGGTGAATGCAGGCGGATTGAAACGCTCGTAATAAATAAACTTGAGTTTGATGCCGAAATCGCGACGGAACTCGGTGCATGCAGCTGCGCCTTCCTCGATTTCGTCCCAATAAGCTTCCTGTTCGTGTTTTGGTAGTACGCAATAAAAGGTGTATTCCTTATTATAGGCAAGCGCCGAAGCATACATATTGGGGCGGTAGTCCATTTCCTCAAGGGCCTTGTTCACCTTCTCCAACGCTGTTTTCGATACGTTGGGGCGATTGTGAAGCACACGGTCGACCGTTCCTGTAGATACACCTGCTCTGGCAGCGATATCCTTAATCGTAATATTTTCCTTTGCCATAAGTTTCAGATATTTTGTGCAAAGGTACACAATTTTTCCGATTCTCCAAATATCTGAGCCAAATATTTAGTTCGAAATCGTTTCCGTAAGTTTTTTGAAACAAAAGCACCGAAATATTTGCGTGGCTCGAAAATTCTTCATATCTTTGCCGCACAAACGAAAAAAAAGATTGAAAATAATTCAAAAAAATCAAACAAAGCAATGGCAAAAATTGTAACTTTGGGCGAGATTATGCTCCGCCTTTCGCCTCAGGGCAACGACCGTTTCATTCAGAGTGAATCTTTCCGCATCATCCCTGGTGGTGGTGAGGCTAACGTAGCTATCTCAGTGGCTAACTATGGTCACGAGGCTTACTTTGTATCTAAGTTGCCTAAGCACGAAATCGGACAGATTGCAGTCAACGCACTGCGCCGTTATGGTGTTAACACCCAGTTCGTAGCTCGTGGTGGCGATCGCGTTGGTTTGTATTATGCTGAGACCGGTGCCTCAATGCGCCCATCAAAAGTTATTTATGATCGCGCTCATTCTTCAATTGCAGAGGCCGATCCTTCTGATTTCGATTTCGATGCTATCATGGAGGGTGCTGCCTGGTTCCACTGGAGCGGTATCACACCTGCTATCAGCGATAAGGCTGCCGAACTGACCAAGCTGGCTTGTGAGGCTGCTAAGCGTCATGGTGTAACCGTATCAGTAGATCTGAACTTCCGCAAGAAGCTCTGGACCAGCGAGAAGGCTATTTCAATCATGCGCCCGCTGATGAAGTATGTTGATGTATGTATCGGTAACGAGGAGGATGCAGAGCTCTGCCTCGGTTTCAAGCCTGATGCTGACGTAGAGGGCGGTCAGACCGATGCTGCCGGCTACGAGGGTATCTTCAAGCAGATGATGAAGGAATTCGGCTTCAAGTATGTGGTTTCTACACTCCGTGAGAGCTACAGCGCTACCTTCAACGGCTGGAAGGCACTCATCTACGACGGTAAGGAGTTCTATCAGTCAAAGCGCTACGAGATCAATCCAATTATCGACCGCGTAGGTGGTGGCGACTCTTTCTCTGGTGGTTTGATTCACGGTCTGCTCACCAAGAAGACACAGGGCGAGGCTCTCGAGTTCGCTGTTGCAGCTTCGGCTCTGAAGCACACCATCAATGGTGACTTCAACTTGGTAAGCGTTGACGAAGTAGAATCACTCGCAGGCGGTAACGCAAACGGTCGAGTTCAGAGATAAATAAGACTATGAAACAGTTTGAATATAAGGTAATCAACTGCGTGATCGGTGTTGAGAAAAAACTCAATCAGTTAGGTTTCGAAGGTTGGGAACTGGTATCTGCCGAGTGTGGTAAGTACATTTTCAAACGTGAATATAAAGAATAAATAGTATGGCTAAATTTGATAAAATAGCAGTCCTGAAGAAGATCGGAGATACCGGTATGGTACCCGTTTTCTATCATAAGGACCTTGAGACCTGCAAGAATGTTGTGAAGGCTTGCTACGAAGGTGGCGTTCGTGCTTTCGAGTTTACAAATCGTGGCGACTTTGCTCAGGAGATTTTCGGCGAGCTGGTAAAGTGGGCCGACAAGGAGTGCCCTGAGCTGGCACTGGGTATCGGTTCTATCGTCGATGCACCTACAGCAGCCATGTACATCCAGCTGGGTGCCTGCTTCGTAGTAGGTCCGTTGCTGAATCCTGACATTGCACCTGTGTGCAACCGTCGTCTCGTACCTTACTGCCCTGGTTGTATGACCGTTTCTGAGATCGGTAAGGCTCAGGAGCTGGGTTGCGACCTGACCAAGGTATTCCCTGGCGATGTGGTTGGTCCTAACATGGTGAAAGGTCTGAAGGCACCAATGCCTTGGTCGAAGATCATGGTGACCGGTGGTGTGGCTCCTGAGGAGGAGAACCTCACCAAGTGGTTCAAGGCTGGTGTTTTCTGCGTTGGTATGGGCTCGAAGCTCTTCCCAAGCGACAAGGTAAAGGCTGGCGACTGGCAGTATGTTACCGATAAGTGCAAGGAAGCACTCGGCTACGTAGCCAAAGCTCGCGCATAACATTATATAGGTATCCCTCTCGCTACTGATGGAGTTGGCGGGAGGGACTTTTGCTTTCTAACTAACATGAAACTGTGGCTATTAGTCATCTCAACCTTACTCATATCAGCCTGTTCGCGCCCTGATAGGCAAGCGGTGGACAAGCTGAACGACCGTTCTTATGCCTATCACTACCGACAGATTGATTCTACCGAAGCTCTCGCACGACGCTCGTACGAGTTGGCCGCCAACTATCCGGCCGGTCGCGCAGAGGCTCTTAACAATATGGCATTCGTCAATATCGTACGTATGCGATACGACGAAGCCGAAAAGCAACTGAACGAGGCTATCGAGACGACCGACAACCAGTTGCAACAACTCATCGCTTACGTACAGCAGATGCGCTTGTGCCAGCGTCGCTCCCGCAATCGTGAGTTCCACGAATACCGTGAGAAGGCGAATCGTACACTGATGCGTATCGACGAGGAGCGCGACCAGCTGAACGAACGCGATATGCGACAGTTGCTCTATGCCGAAACTGAGTATGCCATTGTCAACTCTACCTACTATTATTATGTAGGACTGGAACAACAGTCGATTGATGCGCTGGAAGCCATCAATCCAGAAGAGGTTCAGCGCGATACGGCGCAGTACTTAAACTATCTCTATAACATCGGTGCGGGCGGTATCATCACGCAAGGCTCGCAACAAGAAATCAATCAGGAGGAGTTCGACAAGCTGATGCGCTGTTTCCTGACGGCTCGCAAGGGCAACTACCCATATTTTGCCGCCAATGCGCTCGAGGCATTGTCGGAGCACCTGATGGATCCAGAGAGCCGTCGCCAGCTAATGATCGACAATCTGCCAGCCATGAAGTTCATCAACCCTGTGGGCATCGACGAGGAGATGCTGGCTGGATTCCTTGCCGAGAATGCGCTGACCATCTTTGAGCGCTATGGCGATGTGTATCAGATTGCGGGTGCCTACCGTACCTTGGCATCGTGCTATCGACAGATAGGCGACTATCAGTCGGCCCTCTATAACCTGGAGCAGGCGCTATCCGACAGCATCATCAACCAGGCCCCCGACCTGGTGGCCTCAATCCGTGAACAGCTCAGTGTGGCTTATGCCGCTATCGACGATAAACAACAGAGCGACGAGAACCGTAATCTCTATCTCGACTTGCAGGAAACTACCCGCCAGGACCGCCAGCTCGAGGCGCGTGCCTCGCAGTACGAGCACCAGTTGTCGCAGCTCAATCTGATGCTGATAGCTGTTGTGGCAGCCATTGTGTTGCTGCTCTTCTCGCTCTGGCTGTTCAACTACCTGAACAAGAAACAGCCCAAGCCTGAGGACGAGGACAGCATGATGGAACAGAAGAGCGAGGAACTGGCAGCCAAACTGCTACAGGTAGAGAACAATGAACGTCGCAATCTGGAGCAGCGTGCCAAGGTGTCGCTCATCTGTAACATCACACCATTCATCGACCGTATGCTCCACGAGATAGCACGTATGCAGTCGGATTGTGCTGACCGCGAGGAGCGCCTGACATATGTACGCGAACTCATCGCCCAAATCAACGACTATAACGATGTACTGACGTACTGGATACAGTTGCGTCAAGGCGAGTTGTCGCTACACATCGAGAGCTTCCCCTTGCAGCAGCTGTTCGATGTGCTGCATAAGGGACACACCTCGTTCCAGATGAAGGGCGTTGAACTACAGGTAGAGCCCACCGAGGCTGTGGTTAAGGCCGACCGCGTGCTGACCCTGTTCATGCTGAACACGCTGGCCGACAATGCACGAAAGTTTACCGAAAAGGATGGCAAGGTAAGCGTGAAGGCCATCCAGACCGACAGCTATGTGGAAATATCAGTCGAGGATACGGGTAAGGGTATGGACGAGGAACAGCTGGCACATCTGTTTGACCATAAGATTGTAGAAGGTCATGGTTTCGGTTTGTTGAACTGCAAGGGCATCATCGAGAAATACCGAAAGATCAGTCAAATATTCTCCGTCTGCCAAATTGGAGCCACCAGCGCGCTGGGTAAAGGCTCGCGCCTGTGGTTCCGGCTGCCGAAGGGTATCGCCCGCATACTGATATTATTAGGACTGCTACAGATGTCAGCAGGCACGTTGCAAGCACAGCCTGACACGCCAGTGAACTTGCCACAGGAGCAGGAAATCGATGCTCTTGGTATGGCAAGTATCTATTCCGACTCGGCCTACTTCAGCAATATCAACGGCAACTACGAACGTACGTTGAAGTTTGCCGACACATGCCGCTACTACCTGAATCGACACTATCTTCAGCAGGTGCCTCACGGCCGCTATCTGATGCGACCAATGGGCAATCAGTCGCTGCTGCCACCTGAAATCAAGTGGTTCCACGATAATCTCAACACCAACTACCACATCATTCTCGACATCCGTAACGAGAGCGCAGTAGCAGCATTGGCATTGCACGAATGGCAGCTTTACAGCTACAATAACCGAATCTATACGCAGTTGTTCAAGGAGATGTCGGCCGACGATACTTTGGGCGAATACTGCAGCACCATGCAGCAGTCGCAGACCAACAAGACCATCGCCATCATCCTGCTGGTACTATTGCTGATAGCCATTGTGCCGGCATACTATCTGCTGTACTACCGCCATCGACTGTATGAGCGTTTCGTACGTGAGCAGCAGCGTAAGACCGATCTGGAGCTGTTGGACGACGAACTGCGCAAGGCGGAGCTCGACGATAGTAATCTGCACGTGTCGAATGCAGTACTCGACAACTGTCTCTCAGCACTGAAACACGAGACGATGTATTACCCCTCGCGCATCCAGCAGTTGCTCGACACGGGTGATATGGAGTCGCTGAGCGAGGTAGCCAACTACTATCGCGAGCTCTATGGCGTGCTGAGTCAGCAGGCGCAGCGACAGGCCGACCGTGTGCATCTGCACCTGAAGCCCTTGCACAATGATATCCTCGGCGACGAAACCTTGGTACGCTATCTGTTCGACATCCTGCGAAAGATTGCCGGAAAGAAACTGGCGCCCGAATATACCAGGCGCGAGGGCTATATCGAGGTGCGGGTACCTATGCCGGCACTACAGCTCTCGGAGGCCGAGGCTGCATCGCTTTTCACGCCCTCGAAGGACCACCTGCCATATCTGCTCTGCCGACAGATAGTGCGCGACTTAGGCGAGGCCACCAACCGTCGCGGTTGTGGTATCTATGCAACTATTCATGACAATACAACATATATGATCATAACATTACCAAGCGTATGGAAAATTTCAAAGTAATCATAGTAGAGGATGTGCCCCTGGAACTGAAAGGCACATTAGGCATCGTGAAAACCGACATCCCTGAGGCCGAGGTCATCGGTACTGCAGAGAACGAGCAGGCCTACTGGCGCCTGTTGAAACAGGAGAAGCCCGACCTGGTACTGCTCGACTTGGGACTAGGCGGTTCAACCACCGTGGGTGTCGAGATATGCCGTCACACCAAGGAGATGCATCCCGATGTAAAAGTACTGATCTTCACGGGTGAGATTCTGAACGAGAAACTCTGGGTTGATGTGCTCGACGCTGGCGCCGATGGCATCATCCTGAAGACGGGCGAACTGCTGACACGCCGCGATGTATCGGCCGTGATGGACGGCAAACAGCTGGTGTTCAACGAGCCGATTCTCGAGAAGATCGTAGAGCGATTCAAGCGCGCCGTGAGTGGCGAACTGGTAAAGCAGGAGGCCTTGGTTAACTATGAGATTGACGAGTACGACGAGCGTTTCCTGCGCCATCTGGCACTGGGCTACACCAAGGAGCAGATCACTAATCTGCGCGGCATGCCATTCGGTGTAAAGAGCCTGGAGAAACGTCAGAACGAACTCATCCAGAAACTCTTCCCAGAGGGTTCTGGCGGTATCAATGCCACCCGTCTGGTGGTTCGTGCCCTCGAGCTCCGTATTCTCGACATCGATAATTTAGAGGCTGATGAAGAGTAGTCGTGTGTGCGTGGTGCTGATGGTAGCCGAGTGCGTGCTGATCATCGTGTCGTGGTTGCTATCGGCAGCCCGATTGGAAGGCGTGCGCTCCATGCTCTCGTCGGAGGGCATCCGCTGGTTCATCGGCAATTTCTCCACAATCATGGCAAGTCCCTTGCTGGCTTGGCTGTTGCTGGCACTCATTGCCGGCGGCAGTCTGCAGCAGAGTGGGGTGGTAGAACACTTCATGACCAAGGGCGAGGCCTCGTTCCGCAATCGCTTGGCACTGCGCGTATCGGCAGTGTTCCTGGCGCTCTACACCATCGTTATCTGTATGCTCACACTGCTGCCGCACGCCATCCTGCTATCGGTCAAGGGCGGACTATTTCCGTCGGCATTCAGCCGCAGTATCGTGCCCATCGTGTGTTTCGGCATCACCCTGTTCTCGGTGGTCTATGGCGTGATGTCAGGACGCCATCAAAAAGGAGAAGATGTACTCAACATCCTCTCCTATGGACTACGTCAGGGAGCCTCCCTGATCGTGATTTACATCTTTGCTATTCAGCTCTACGCCTCGTTACGATTCGTGTTCGGATAGCTGTTTAATTCACTTCTTCAACAGTTTCTCCAAGCGCTTATACTCCTTCTTGGTGAGGCGCATAAACGAGCCGTGCTGTGGAGCTTTCACACCCTCGATATTGCGGGGTGAGTGGAAGTTACGCATATATTCATCGGCCAGACACAGACGGTAGTTCTTGGGATTCGACGAATACTCGATATAGGCAATGACCCAGGTCTTCTGACCAGGCAACTGGAAAGCGCTCACACCTTCGCAGTTCTTATTACCCTCGAAGTTCACGTAGTCGTCCTCAACAGGTTCGCCCCAAGGACCGGTGAGTGCAGGAGCCGTAGCTGTAAACAGTCCTGGCTTACCACCTTCCTTCTTAATCATCATGTGCCACTTCTGGTCGGCCTCAACCCAGTTGATGTCGGCATCAATGGTAGCATAGCCCCAATCGAACAG
Organism: Prevotella sp. P6B4; assembly: GCF_000619985.1. Lineage (NCBI taxonomy): Bacteria > Pseudomonadati > Bacteroidota > Bacteroidia > Bacteroidales > Prevotellaceae > Prevotella > Prevotella sp. P6B4. The sequence continues at coordinate 55,603 of NZ_JHVE01000013.1, read as the reverse complement.
CAACTTAGGCTGCGTCAGCGTGGTGAAAGTTTCATCGGCATGCGAGTAATACATACGGTCGTAGTGGTCCTCGCCACGGTTACGCATCGAGTAATAAACCATGTAGCCGCCCTTTTTGCCGTTAGGCCATACAAAATCCTCATCCCACACAATCTGTGGAGCCCACACGCGATTGATGGTGCTCCAGTTCTTATATACGCTGGGATCGTCAGGATTTGAGAAAATGGATGGACCCTTGCGATAGTCGAACGTCACCGATTCCCAGTGAATCAGGTCGTCGCTGTGCAGCAGGTCGATTCCATAGTTATCCCAGGTTTCCACCTTACCTAAGCGTTTTCGAGCACCCACGTTCATATCGGTGCAAACCATCAGATAGCCTTTGCCGTCGTGCTTACGACAGATGTAGGCATCGCGTGTAGCGCCCTCGATACGGGCGTGTTCGGCATCGCTGAAAATAGAGTCGCCGTTCAGCAGATCCTGATAGTGGAAGCCGTCGCGACTCAGCGCATAAGCGGTCCATGCGCGGCCGTGTTCATTCATATGACAATACAGAAAGCCGTAGTCGCCCTTCTGCAGATTGCCCTTCTGGGCAAAACTCATACATGGTACACCCAACATCAGTACCACGATCATCCCTAAAATTCTCTTTCTCATAAATGTACTTGTCTTAGTTATTATTATTCATTTCTTTACCCTAATACTAAAGCTGCCATACCCTAACACTAACCCTGCGATACCCTAATACTATCGCAGGGTTAGTGTGATACTAAAGGGCCAGCAGGTTTCCTATCTGGAACACCAGCATACTGCATACCCAGGCCACTACCGTGGTATAGATGGCGGCAAAGCCTGCCCAGCGCCAGGAACCCGTCTCGTTCTTGATGGCCGCAATGGTGGCGATACATGGGAAGTAGAGCAGGATGAAGATGAGATAGGCGTAGGCAGCTGTAGGCGTGATACCTTCCTGCAGCATTGCCTGGCGTAGATGCGTATATTTCTCGTTATCATCGCTGAAAGTGTCATCATCGCCAAACGAATCGTCGCCACTATACAGTACGCCGATGGTTGAAGCCACAATCTCCTTCGCACCAACACCGGCCAACAGCGATACATCGAGCTTCCAGTTGAAGCCCTGAGGAGCAAAAACGGGCTCGATGGTCTTACCCATACAGCCGATGTAGCTCTGCTCTTGCTGCTGCTCGCGAGTAAGTTCCTCGTTGTGCGGGAAATAGCCTAATGCCCAGACGATGACGCTGGCCACGAGGATAATACCTCCCATCTTCTTCAGATACTCCTTACCTTTCTCCCACGTGTGGCGCCAGATGGCTTTTGGTGTTGGCCAGCGATAAGGCGGCAGTTCCATCACAAACGGCGTGTCCTCGCCCTTGATAACAAGCGATGAGAAGATTTTGCTGACAAATACCGACACCACGATGCCGATGGCGTAGAGCGACAGCAGCACCCACGAGCGATACTGCAACGAGAAGAACGTGCCGGCTATCATGATATAGATAGGCAGGCGGGCCGAGCACGACATAAACGGCAGAATCATCATCGTGATGATACGCGAACGACGGCTCTCGATGGTACGGGTAGCCATCACAGCAGGCACGTTACATCCGAAGCCCATAATGAGCGGTATAAACGACTTGCCGTGCAGTCCCATCTTGTGCATCAGCTTATCCATGATAAAGGCAGCACGCGCCATATAGCCCGAATCCTCCATCAGCGATATAAAGAAGTAAAGAATCAGAATCTGAGGCAGGAATACAATCACACTGCCCACACCACCAATCACACCATCTACAAGCATCGCCTTCAGCGGACCATCGTTCATGCCCTCGCTAATCTTCTCGCCCAGCCAGGCTACACCTTCCTCAATCCAGTCCATTGGGTACTGCCCCAACGTAAAGGTGGTCTGGAACATCACGTAGAGCAACAGGAAGAAGATGGGGAATCCCAGGTACTTGTGCGACAGCAAGCCGTCGATACGATGGGTCATCTTATACGTGTCTTTCTTGTGCCCGGTCTTGTAGTCAGCCTCCTTCAGTGCACCATTGATAAAGCCGTACTTAGCATCCATGATGGCAGTTTCAGAGTCGCTGCCAGTCTCTTCCTTCACACGTGCCGAAGCTTTATCGCGCTCGGTAGCCAGATGCTGGAAGTCGTGCATGCGCTGTTCACCAGCCATGTGCGTGCCTAAGTAGTCGAGCACCTGACTGTCGTGCTCCAACAGCTTCAGCGCCAGGTAGCGGGTAGAGTAGTGCTGGGTGATATGTTCATCGGCCTTCAGATACTTCTGGATGTGCGAGATGCCATCCTCAATCTCATGACCGTAGTTGATGTGCAAATGGCGTGAGAACTTACTGGTTCCCTCGTAAACCTGAATAACGGCACGAAACAACTCCTTAACGCCCATGCCGTTCTTAAACGATGTAGGCACCATTGGTGTACCAAACAGCGTACTCAGCGTATCGAGGTCGACATGATCGCCACGACGCTCAAATTCGTCGTACATATTGAGTGCGCACACCATGCGGATATTCATATCAACCAGCTGGGTGGTGAGATAGAGGTTGCGCTCTAAGTTTGACGAGTCGATAACATTGATTACCACATCAGGCATCTTCTCAGTAAGATGTTCGCGCACATAGAGTTCCTCAGGCGAATAGCACGAGAGTGAATAAGTACCGGGCAGGTCGGTAAGATTAAACTCGTAGCCGAACATCGAAGCATGAGCTTCAGTAGCATCAACAGTCACACCAGAATAGTTACCCACATGACCATGAGCACCAGAGGCGTAGTTAAACAACGATGTCTTACCGCAGTTAGGATTGCCCACCAGCGCTACATTGATGGTACGACGCTCTTTCATGGCCTCATGGCGGATGTAATCGTCTTCATGTCGATGACTATCAGTAGCAAGATGGCTGAACGTCGTCTCTTCCAATGGTGTATCGGCCGACACCACCTCTATGTTGTCAGCCTCCTGGTGGCGCAGGCTCACTTCGTAGCCCATCAGTTTATATTTCACAGGATCCTGTAAGGGTGCGTTCAGCAGCACTTCAACCTCCTGACCGCGAATAAACCCCATCTCGATGATGCGCTTACGGAATCCACCGTGCCCCAGCACCTTGACGATAATACCCTTTTCTCCTGTCTTCAGTTCCGATAATTTCATAACTCATTCATTTTGAGTGCAAAGGTACGAAAAAAAACTTGCAACTCGATTGCAAAGAGTCGCAAGTTTTTTAAAATACCTAAAAATAATGATGGTTTTATTCTGTTTCGAAATAGTTCTCGAGCTCTGCTCGTGCACTTCCTTCGGCATTAGCCAGATCACGAACGATATGACCTTTCTCCAGCAACGCTATTCTTGAAGATATATCGATGGTGTGTGCCAGGTTGTGACTCGACACCAGGATAGTAGCGCCTGTCTGCTTGTTGTAATCGGTGAGCACATGCTTCAGCACATTCTGGCTCGATGGATCGAGGAAGTTGAAGGGCTCATCAAGAATCACCAGCTTAGGGCGATTGAAGAGGGCAGAGATGATACCAACCTTCTGCTTGTTACCAGCTGAGAGGTTGCGGATCAGTTTCTTCTGTCCGAAGATCTCGCCTGCAGCCAGACGCTCAAAATCCTTCAGACGCTCATCGACCTGTGCCTGCGTCATATTGGTAATCTTGCCGATAAAGGCGAAATACTCCTCAGGCGTCAGGAAATCGATCAGGAATCCCTCGTCGATGTACGAACCGGTAGCCACTTTCCATTCCTCGCTTTCAGCGGGATTGATGCCATCGAGGACTACTTCGCCTTCATCAGGCTTCAGCAGATCGAGCAGCATGCGGAAGAGCGTAGTCTTTCCGGCTCCGTTATTACCCACAAGACCGAGGATGTCGCCATCATTCACCTGGAACCGTTCGATATCACAGGCAACGGTCTTGCCAAACGCTTTCTTCAAATGGTTGATTGTAATCATATCATTACGTTTTACTATTCGTTATTTTCTAATCACTATTCACTATACAATGCCTTTTCCGTGGCAGTTCTTGAACTTCTTACCTGAGCCACAGGGACATGGATCATTGCGTCCGGGCAACTTATCCTTGACGATAGGCTCGTGACTCTGCTGAGCGCGAGTATCGTGCTGAGCGGCTGCCTGCTGGTTACGGTCAACCAACTGCTCCTCGGCTACATTCTGCTTGCTCTCGGTGTACTGCTGGCGCTGGGTGTGCTGCTCGGGAGCTGCCTCCTGAACCTGCTGCTGCATCTCAGGAATCTGACCACGAGTCAGGATCGAACAGATACGGTTGTACATCTCATTGATCATCTCATCCCATACCTTAGCCGATTCGAGCTTGAAGATCAGCAGAGGATCCTTCTGCTCGTAGCTGGCGTTCTGTACAGAGTGCTTCAGTTCGTCGAGTTGACGGAGATTCTCCTTCCAGCTCTCGTCGATAACGTGCAACAGGATGCTCTTCTCAAACTCCTTCACAATGCTCTTACCCTCAGTCTCGTAAGCCTCCTTCAGGTTACATGGGATGTTATAGATCTTACGGCCATCGGTGATAGGCACCATGATACGCTGATAAATCTGCCCCTGATTCTCGTAAACCTGCGTGATGATAGGCATAGCAACGGTCTGGATACGCTCAGTCTTGCGGTTGAAGTTGCCGATAGCTGCCTGGAACGCATTCTCGGTCAGAATCTCACGAGGCTGGTTCAGATATTCCTCGCTACTGAAAGGAACCTCCATTGACAGTACGTGCAGGAACTCCTCCTTACAGCTCTGATAGTCGGCAGAGTTCTCGATGATATTCACCACACGGTCCCAGATGATGTTAGCGATATCCATACCGATACGCTCACCCATCAGGGCGTGACGACGCTTCTCATAGATAACAGTACGCTGCTTGTTCATCACATCATCGTACTCAATCAAGCGCTTACGGATGCCGAAGTTGTTCTCCTCAACCTTCTTCTGGGCGCGCTCAATACTCTTGGAGATCATGGGGCTCTCAATCATCTCACCCTCCTTGAAGCCCAGGCGGTCCATCACAGAGGCGATACGCTCAGAGGCGAACAAACGCATCAGCTTATCCTCGAGTGATACATAGAAGACAGATGAACCTGGGTCACCTTGACGACCGGCACGACCACGCAACTGACGGTCAACACGACGGCTCTCGTGGCGCTCGGTACCGATGATAGCCAAACCACCGGCAGCCTTCACCTCAGGCGAGAGCTTGATATCGGTACCACGGCCAGCCATGTTGGTGGCGATGGTAACGGCACCCTTACCATTGGTGCTCTGACCGGCCAATGCCACGATATCAGCCTCCTTCTGGTGCAGCTTAGCATTCAGCACCTGGTGGGGGATTCCCTCGCGCTTACCAGTCTCTGGATTCACGTACATATCGAGCATACGGCTCAGCAACTCTGAAATCTCTACCGAGGTAGTACCAATCAAGGTTGGACGGCCTTCGTTACGCATCTTCACAACTTCCTCGATCACAGCCTTATACTTCTCACGAGCGGTCTTATATACACGGTCATCCTGATCATTACGGAGAACAGGACGATTGGTAGGAATTTCAACCACATCGAGCTTGTAGATATCCCAGAACTCACCAGCCTCGGTCGAAGCTGTACCGGTCATACCAGCCAGTTTGTGGTACATACGGAAGTAGTTCTGCAGGGTGATGGTAGCGAAAGTCTGGGTAGCAGCTTCTACCTTCACGTGCTCCTTAGCCTCAACAGCCTGGTGCAGTCCGTCGCTCCAGCGGCGACCTTCCATGATACGGCCGGTCTGCTCGTCAACAATCTTCACCTCACCATCAATCACCACGTATTCATCGTCCTTATTGAACATGCAGTAAGCCTTCAGCAACTGCTGCAGGGTGTGTACACGCTCACTCTGAACGGCATAGTGGTTCAACAACTCGTCTTTCTTGTCCAGACGCTCCTGATCGGTCAGACCAACTTCAGCCTCAAGAGCAGAGAGTTCTGAGGTGATATCGGGCAACACGAAAAGTTCGTTATCGTTCACCTGATTAGCCAACCAGGCAGTACCCTTATCAGTCAGGTCGCATGAGTTCAGCTTCTCATCAACCACGAAGTACAGAGGCTCAACGCACTCTGGCATACGACGGTTATTGTTCTCCATATAGATATTCTCGGTATTCTGCATACCGGCCTTGATACCTTCCTCAGAGAGGAACTTGATCAGCGGCTTGTTCTTAGGCATGGCCTTGTGCGAACGATAGAGCGACAAGAAACCTTCGTCAAGTTTCTCCTGACCATCTTTCTTATTTCCGGCCTCAATCAGTTTATTACCCTCGGTAATCAGGGTCTTGGCATCGGCCAGATACTGGGTAGCCAGCTGACGCTGAACACCTACCAGTTTCTCTACCAGTGGCTGATATTCCTCAAACATCTGATCGTCGCCCTTGGGGATAGGACCAGAGATAATCAGAGGTGTACGGGCATCGTCGATCAATACTGAGTCGACCTCGTCGACGATGGCGTAGTTATGTGCGCGCTGTACCAGGTCGGCAGGCGAGATAGCCATATTGTCACGCAGATAGTCGAAACCGAACTCGTTGTTGGTACCGAATGTGATATCAGCCTGATAAGCCTTACGACGGGCCTCAGAGTTAGGCTGATGCTTATCGATACAATCCACGCTCAAGCCATGGAACATATAGAGCGGACCCATCCATTCCGAGTCACGTTTAGCCAGATAGTCGTTCACTGTTACCACGTGAACACCGTTGCCTGTCAGGGCGTTGAGAAACACGGGCAGGGTAGCAACGAGGGTTTTACCTTCACCCGTAGCCATCTCGGCAATCTTACCCTGATGCAGAACTACACCACCGAACAACTGCACGTCGTAGTGTACCATTTCCCACTTCAGGTCGTTACCACCGGCAGTCCAGTGGTTGTGATATATAGCCTTGTCACCATCGATAGTGATGAAGTCCTTCTTAGGGTCACCCGCCAGCTCACGGTCGAAGTCGGTAGCAGTTACTACAGTCTCCTCGTTCTCAGCGAAACGACGGGCAGTTTCCTTCACAATAGCGAATACCTCGGCCATCACTTCGTTCAGGGCCTGCTCGTAAATCTCCAGTACCTCTTTCTCGAGCTTATCGATCTGAGCGAAGATATCGGCACGCTCGTCGATAGGCGTGCTCTCGATAGTGGCCTTTAACTGCTCGATACGGGCCTTCTGCTCGTTGGCAGAGTCCTGTACCTGCTTCTGTAATGTCTTAGTGCGCTGGCGCAAAGCATCGTTATCCAGCTTCTGTACCTCGGGGTAGACAGCTTTCACCTGCTCTACGAGTGGCTGGACAAGTTTCATGTCGCGGCTGGATTTGTCACCGAACAGCGACTTTAATAATTTGTTGAAATTCATATCTAATTTTACTTTTTTACTTATTGTTTATGTATGACTGACTCTAAAACGGCGGCAAAATTACAAAAAATATTTGTAACAACCAACCTTTTTAATTAAAAAATAGGTGTAGCCACACATGCATTCGGCGCACGGATGCGAATTGCCTTAGCAATAGTAGGGGCAATACGCTCAATACTGACAGGTGTCTGAACCCTTTCGGCAGGGATATTGGCACCATAGAATATGATTGGGAAATAAGCTAATGACTTCTTGACAGGCGTCTGTTCGTGGGTGTCGTCGTTCTGCATCTGCCACCCAGGGTTCAATTCAACCACCAGATCGCCGATATGAGGTTCAAACAGGTGGATATCAACACGCTTCACACCCGACATCTGCAGGAGGAATTCCTTCGATTTCACCGTAGCATCGGTGAGACTGATACGTTTCTGTTCAAACAGGCGGCGGTTCAGGTACAGCTGGTTACGATAGCTGCCCTCTATGTATTGTCCCTGTCCCCACAGCGCACCAAGATACATGTTAAGCAGGTTGGCTGTGCGATTGGTATAAAACACGCCAGTAGGGATATTGTATTTGGCGTATTCATCGGTATTTTCCTCGGTATAACCAGTTGAGGTCAACACGTATAAGGTACGACGGAATCCTACCAGACGTTCAATCTCGCAAACAAGCTTGATAAGTGCTTGATTCAAAGAAGGATCGTCCGACTTATTCGAGTCTTTTGCACCATAAGTCAAGTACAACAGATCGGGAATGGTATCACGCCCGAGTTTTTCTTGAATTAACAGCTGTAAAGCCTTATCAGTAAGATTAATAGCATTCCAATTCTTCTTATCTTCTTCATTCCAGGCAACGCAGTCCATCTGATGACCAGCAGCCAGTTCAGCGGTAACCTGATCGGCTGCCACAGAACCAACTTTACCAACACCTTTGGTAGCGAGTTTCAGTTCATCGCTCAGGGTCGATACGGCAATATCGTTAGCCGTAGCCGCTACGGTCTGCAGCGTGTTGCGATCCAACCACTTGTCGGCAGTAATGGTGTGATAAAAAGGCGAGGTTCCTGTCATGACTGACGAAATGGCAGATGACAGATCAATCTGACGATAGGGATAGAATCCCTGTTCGCATACATATCCATCGTCGAACAGAGCCGGATAGCCGTTACGTAGCTGATCGATAGTGATATTCACTACCAATCTGGGCTTAGCGCCCGTCTGATTCTGCGCCTGCGTACTCAGCGCCAATAAGGCGAGCAGGGTGACATATAGATATCTATTCTTCATTTCTTACGTCTTAACAGCAAACATAGTGCCACAATCGTGATTCCTTCGGCATAGCACTGAAAAAATGCGCCCAAATAGAATAATGCCAGCATGACTAACTGCACATTCTGCCACAGACGTCGCTTTCCCTTGATCACTGATGGGATGAAGAACAGCGGTAGCGGATTGAACAGCAGCAGGTTGAGATTGAGCGATGTAGTGGGGTGCTGCGAGAAAACCATGACCGTGAGCAGGATACCCACCAGGCCTTGTACGGTCATCAGGAGCACGTCCCACCATTTAGCAATCTTCTTGGTTCTCCACTCAACGAAGATGATGAATAGCGAGAACATCAGCAGAGCGATGGCTATCTGTGTGGGCGACAGGATGAAGTCGGGCTCTATACGCTGTACGCCAGGCGATACTAAGAGGCGTTCCTCCTTAACCAGCGGGCGGTAGGTGCCGTTGGTGTAAATCTGCGCCCGGGCAAAGTCGATCATCAGGTTTGCCGGCAGGAACTCCTGTTGCTCGCGGGTAGTTGGCTGGTCGGCCTTCAAACCCAATAACATATTGTTGCCGAACTTAGACCACACGTGATTGCGGTTACACTCATCAGCCATTTGGCGGAAAGTGGGCTGATAGTCAGCTCTTTCGGCGTATTCCACCTTGCCGTTGATACAACGCTCAATCATGTCTCGCGGCTTGGTAGAGCAGTTATTGTAGAAGAAATTATAGCGGTACACGCGGTTCTCCGGTCGCAGGTTATCCGCCAGGAGTTTCTGCAGCTCGCGTTTCTCATCGTTAGTCAGATTCAGCACCTGTTCAGTAATGCTGCTGCCCCATTTCCGGTAGTATGGCCAGAAGGATTCGTAAGGGTAGGCAGCCAGTTCGTAGTCGGTAAGACCGAACATGAAGCGCAGGGCGAAATAAGGCTTGCTGAAGCTGAACATTCCCCAGTTGAACACCAGATCCTGCTGCGGGCCACTATGCCAACGGATGGCAGAATGACCATAGAGGCTGTAGATCTCCTCGTGGGGCGAGCAGGTGAGCAAACTGACTTCGACCGAGTCCATAGGGTCGAATTCGTGCCTGATAGAGTCAGACGTGTAATTTACCAGTTTTGCGTCGTTTTGAGCAAAAACAGGCGTTATATAGCTGACAGTCAGCAAGATAACTGCAGCAAAAAGGCTCTTAATTTTCTTTTCTAAATGTTTCACGATGCAAAAATAACTTATATTTTCGAGGAAAAAGCCATTTCTTCGTTTTTTTTTGATAATTTTGCACGCTGAAATGTTTTTCAACTGAATTAAAAGTATAAATATGAATAAGATTCTCGCCAGTTTTGTCTTGGCAACCTTGACAACATCGGCTTTTGCTCAGAGCAGCACAAACTCTCCTTACAGCCAGTTCGGCTTAGGCGACCTCACAGATCAGAGTGTAGGATTTAATAAAGGTATGAACGGCGTTGGCCTTGCCATGCGCCGTGGCAACGAAGTCAACCCTATGAACCCCGCCTCTTATTCATCGATCGACTCGCTTACCATGCTTTTCGACGCAGGTCTGTCGGGCCAGATCACCAATTTCAATGAGAACGGCACGAAGATGAACGGCAAGAGTGGCGGTTTCGACTATGTGGTAGGTTCGTTCCGTGCCTGGAAGAATGTCGGTATATCGTTTGGTGTACTGCCATATTCAAACATCGGTTACAATTATTCGCAGACCGAGACCCTGAACGACCAGGATAAGACCAAGATGAAGACCACCTACGAAGGCGACGGCGGTATGCACCAGCTGTTTGTAGGTACTGGTATCAAGCTGTTCAAGCCTCTGAGCATCGGTGCCAACCTGTCGTACTTCTGGGGCACCTATAACCGCACCATGAGCAGCAGTAGCAGTGCTTCGAACGTGAGCACGATGCAGATGACCTATGGTGCCGACGTGAACAACTACAAGCTCGACCTGGGCATGCAGTTAGAGCTGCCACTGAGCAAGCAGGACCAGCTTACCCTGGGTGCTATCTGGAGCATCGGTCATTCGCTCAAGAGCGATGCCGAGCTGTCGATCATCAACAGCAACTCGAGTATCAGCAAGGCCGATACCACCACCTACAGTGTTGGCAATGCGCTGAGCCTGCCTACAGCCTATGGCGTGGGTATAGCTTACAGCCACAGCAACAACCTGCGTATAGGTGCTGATCTGACCATGCAGAAGTGGGGCAAAATAGACACTCCCGTATTCGATACCAAGACCAATACATACGCCCTGAAGTCGGGTCAGCTGAAGGACAGCTACCGCCTCAATATCGGTGGTGAGTGGACGCCACGCCCCATGGGTCGTAAGTTCCTGGATCGCGTACGCTATCGTGCGGGTGTAGGTATGGCCACACCTTATTATTATATTAACGGTCAGGAGGGTCCCAAGGAGCTGTCGGCCAGCATTGGTTTCGGCATACCCATCATGAACGGCTACAACAACCGTTCGATCCTGAACATCAGCGGTCAGTTTGTACGTCGCTCGGCCGATAATATGATCAAGGAGAGCATGTTCCGCCTGAACATCGGTCTGACATTCAATGAGAGATGGTTCGCCAAGTGGAAGGTAGAATAATCGCCATCGCGGCGTTTGCAGCGATGATATTAGTTGGCTGTACCGAGGTGCAGGAGCACACGGCACCAGCCATTCGCGACCGCGATTCGGTGTCGGTCATGACCTCGTATGGCGTGAATACGCTGATCAGCGACAGCGGCGTAATCAAGTATAAGATAGTGACCGAGCGCTGGGATGTGAACACGGTTAAGAATCCCTCGTACTGGTATTTCGAGCGGGGTGTGTTCTTCGAGCAGTTCGACGAGAAATTCCACGTAGAAGCGTATATCCAGGCCGATACGGCGTGGTATTACGACCAGCAGAAGCTGTGGCACCTGCGTGGACGCGTACGTATCCGTAATATCAACGGACTGATATTCCAGAGCGAGGAGCTGTTCTGGGACGGTGTGCGCCACGAAATCTACTCGAACGTGTATTCCAAGGTAACCACACCCGAACGCAGCATGGAGGGCACGTATTTCCTTTCCGACGAGCACATGTCGCACTATACGGTGAGCAACTCGAAGGGTTCGTTTACCCGCGAGGACATGACTGGCGAGAAACCGGAGAGCGAGGAGCCAAAGGACGGCAAGAAAGCCGAAGCCAAGCCCGATACCACACAGGCCTTACAGCCGATGCGACAGCAGTTGCAGAAACACAGGAGGAGCGGACAATGACAATACTGATCATCTGGCTATTGGTTTCGATGCTATTCTCGGCCTTCTTCTCAGGCATGGAGATAGCCTTTGTATCGTCTAATCGCCTGCGTGCCGAGATGGACCGCGAGAAGAACCGTTTCTCGCAGCGTATCATCAAGACCTTCTACCAGCATCCCAATAACTTTGTATCGACCATGCTGGTGGGCAATAACATCTCGCTGGTTATCTATGGTATCCTGTTTGCCCGATTGTTCGACGACACGCTGTTTGCGCCGCTGAGCGACGGTATGCGCGTAACGGCCGACACCCTGTTATCGACCTTTGTGGTGCTGTTTACCGGCGAATTCCTTCCCAAATCCATCTTCAAGAATAATCCGAATACCCTGCTCACGGTGTTTGCCGTGCCGGCATGGATATGCTACGTGGTGCTGTATCCCATCTCGCGTTTTGCCACACTACTGTCGAAGGGTCTGCTCCGACTGGTGGGCATCCGCATGAAGAACAGCGGTGAGGAGAAGGAGTTTACCAAGGTGGATCTTGACTACCTGGTGCAATCGAGTATCGACAGTGCCGATAATGACGATGAAATCGAGGAGGAAGTAAAGATTTTCCAGAATGCGCTCGACTTCTCGGAGACGAAGATCCGCGACTGTATGGTGCCCCGTACGGAGATCGATGCGGTAGAGGACACCGCCACCATCGAGCAGCTGAAACAGGTGTTTATAGAGAGCGGCCATTCGAAGATCCTGGTGTATCACGAGGATATTGACCACGTGATAGGCTATGTACACTCATCCGACATGTTCCGTCTGGGCAAGAACAACAACCAGCAGAGGGTGATAGACTGCGAGGTGATACGCGAGATATCGTTCGTACCCGAGACGATGCTGGCCTCGAAACTGATGGCGCAGCTGATGCAGCAGAAACGCTCGCTGGCAGTGGTTATCGACGAGTTCGGCGGCACCAGCGGCCTGGTATCGCTCGAGGACATCATGGAGGAGATTACGGGCGAGATTGAGGACGAGCACGACAACACCAACCACGTGGCCAAGCAGCTGGGCGACCATGAGTATATGCTGTCGGCCCGACTGGAGATAGCGAAGGTGAACGAGTTGTTCGATCTCGACCTTCCTGAGAGCGATGAATATATGACGCTGGGCGGCCTGATTCTGCACGAGTACCAGTCGTTCCCGAAGCTGAACGAGGTGGTGAAGATAGGGCGCTACGAGTTTAAAATCATTAAGAATACAGCCACAAAAATCGAGTTGGTGCGCTTAAACATCACGGAATAGCAAATTTTCTACATAAAAATTTCGTTGTTTCGAACAAATTTATTAATTTTGCACCCGTTTTATGAATAATAATTAAAAATTTAAATACATTATGGCAGCATTAGGAAAAATCCGTAAAAGAGGCGTAGCCCTCGTTTGCATTATCGGCTTAGGCCTTTTCGCCTTTATAGCTGAGGAAGCTGTTCGTTCTTGCGAAGCAACGAAGAACCAGCAGCGCCAGCAGATAGGCGAAGTGTTAGGAAACAAAATCAACGTTCAGGAGTTCCAGGCTCTGGTAGATGAGTATCAGGACGTCCTGAAGATCACCCAGAACCGCGACAACTTCTCGGAGGATGAGCTGAACCAGATCAAGGATCAGGTATGGAGTCAGTACGTTAACGAGCAGATCATCAACAACGAGGCTGAGAAGCTCGGTCTCACCGTTACCGATGAGGAGCTTCAGAACATCATGAAGGAGGGAACCAACCCCATGCTGATGCAGAGCCCATTCGTTAACCAGCAGACTGGTCGTTTCGACGTGACCATGCTCACCAAGTTCCTCGACGATTATAAGAAGGCAGGTCAGAACCCTCAGCTGGCTGAGCAGTACCAGGCTATCTACAAGTACTGGCAGTTCATCGAGAAGAACCTGCGCACTCAGACTCTGGCTCAGAAATATCAGACTCTGCTCACCAGCTGTCTGATCTCTAACCCCATCTCAGCCAAGATGGCTTTCGAGGGTCAGAACACCGAGAGCGACATCCAGCTGGCTTCGATTGCTTACTCAAGCATCAACGACAACGATGTAAAGGTTGACGACAAGGATATCAAGGACAAGTACAACGAGAAGAAGGAGATGTTCAAGCAGGACGTAGAGAGCCGCGACATCAAGTATGTTGACTTCCAGGTTGTAGCTTCAGCCGCCGACCGCAAGGAACTGATGAAGACCATGACCGACGCAGCTACCAAGCTGCAGAGCGGTGCTACTCCAGCCGAGGTGGTTCGCAAGGCTCAGTCGCAGTTCCCCTACAGTGGCTTCGCAGCTACCAAGCGCGCTTATCCTGCTGATATCGCCGCTAAGCTCGACTCAATGGCTGTAGGTCAGACTTCAGCTGTATTCGAGACCGCTTACGATAATACACTCAACGTGGTTAAGCTCATCTCTAAGAGCCAGCAGCCCGACTCTATCGAGTATCGCCAGATTCAGGTGGGCGGTGCTACCGCCGAGGCTGCCAAGAAGACTGCCGACAGCATCTTCACAGCTCTGAAGGGTGGTGCCGACTTCGAGCAGATGGCTCAGAAGTATGGTCAGACCGGTACTAAGCAGTGGCTCACCTCTGCTATGTACGAGGGCAGCAACACCATCGACGAGGATTCAAAGAAGTATCTGAACACTATCAATACACTGGGTGTTAACGATGTGACCAACCTGGAGTTCGCTCAGGGCAACATCATCATCCAGGTAACAAACCGCAAGGCCATGGTCGACAAGTACGATGCCGCTGTGATCAAGCACACCATCGACTTCTCAAAGCAGACTTACTCTGATGCCTACAACAAGTTCAGCCAGTTTGTAAGCGAGAACAAGACCATCGAGGACATGGAGAAGAACGCCGGCAAGTTCGGTTACAAGGTTACTCCACGCCAGGATGTATTCAACTACGAGCACAACGTAGCTGGTCTGCGCAGCACTCGTGAGACCATGAAGTGGCTCTTCGCAGCCAAGGCCGGTGAGGTTAGTCCTCTGTACGAGTGTGGTAACAACGACCACCTGCTGGTAGTAGCGCTGACCAAGGTTAACCCCGTGGGCTATCGCGACATCAACAGCCTGAAGGACATGCTGAAGGCCGAGGTTATCCGTGACAAGAAGTTCGAGCAGATCAAGGCTAAGCTGGCCGGTGTTAACGACCTGGCAGCAGCCAAGGCCAAGGGTGCCCGTATCGACTCAGTGAATCAGATCACCTTCACAGCTCCTGTATTCGTACAGGCCACAGGTGCCTCAGAGCCCGCTCTGGCTGGTGCTGTAGCTGCTACCAAGGCTGGTGCCTTCAGCAAGGCTGTGGTTAAGGGTAACGGTGGAGCTTACCTGTTCAAGGTGCTCAAGA
The DNA here is from genome assembly GCF_000619985.1 of Prevotella sp. P6B4. NCBI lineage: Bacteria > Pseudomonadati > Bacteroidota > Bacteroidia > Bacteroidales > Prevotellaceae > Prevotella > Prevotella sp. P6B4. The sequence continues at coordinate 40,305 of NZ_JHVE01000013.1, read as the reverse complement.
AGAGCAACCGCGAGGGTGCTAAGTTCGATGCTAACCAGTCGGAGCAGATGCTGCAGATGCAGGCCACTCAGGCCGCTCGCATGTTCATGCAGGAGCTCTATCAGAAGGCTGGTGTGGTTGACAACCGTTATCTGTTCTTCTAATAAGAAAACGTGTAGTTAAGAACAACAAAATAGTTTTAGTTGGGGGAAGGTCTCCTGTGAAGGACGCCTTCCCCATTTTTTGTGCTCAATCCTCGGTGCTGCCATCGGGGTTGGGTTCGCCGCCACCGGTGTTGCCGCCTGTCTGCGAGCTGTTATCGCCGCCTGCAGGGGCGCCAGGGTTGGCGTTAGAGCCCTCGCCACCGCCGGTGCTGCCATCGGCCAGCTGAGCGGCTCTCCACTCGGCTACGGCGGTCTGGATGGGCTTCAGTGTCTGCACCTTGCGGTGCTTGCCGTTCACAATCACCTCCTGTGTGTCGATGATGTTGCGGAACTCGAGCGAGCAGTGCTCCTCCTTGAACCGGCGCGAGGTGAGGTTGTCGTTTTCCACGCCGTAGGGCAGGAAACGGATGTGTACGCCTTTCACCACGTCGTTGGGGTCGGCCCCGTCCATGGCCTCGATGTTGATCACGGGCTTGTTCACGTGGCAGGTTGGCATGAAGGTGCCCAGCGGGTCGAGCCTTACAGGCACACCCTGGCTGATGAGCTCGGGCAGGCACTGGGTGATCTTCTTGAGCACGCCTTCGATGAGCTCCTGACCGTAGATACAGCCGTGGTCGCTCATGTGCTTGGCAAAGCCTCGCAGCGAGAGGGTGGTCTGGGTGTCAACTTCGGGGTAGTACTTGCCGTACCCCGCGTTTTTGGAATTCTTGTTCTTGCGCAAGTTGATTCCGAGTTTAATGTCGTTTGTAGTCATTTTTAGTGTGTTTTTAATAGTATCCGACTACTGTGTACTGCTAACTGCTTCGGGTAGCAGTTTCCCGCCTGGAACTGCATGCATGTGTTCACTATGCAAAGATACGAAAATAAAGCGGAAATGCCAAACATTTCCGCAATTATTTTCGCTAATAATCCTTAATTCTGTCAGAGCACAGGCAGGATGTGTTTCCACACGAGGTTGAGCTCGCCCTGCAGGTCTTCCACGTCGGATGTGATGGCTATCACGGCCTGCTTTTCGGGCACTACGATGATGAACTGTCCGCGTGCGCCGTCGGCACGGAAGCAGCCTGGTCGGCAGCGCCACATCTGGTAGCCGTAGCCCTGCATCCAGTCGCTGGTCTCAGTGGTGAGTCCGCGCTCCTCGGCCTGCTCCAGGCGGGTGCCGGGGTTAATGCTCTCCACCTGCTTCTTCGACATCTCGCTGATCCAGTCGGCCGATACCAGCTGCCGGCCGTTCCACAGGCCTTTCTGCAGTATCAGCTGTCCCATCTTGGCCAGGTCCTCGGTCTTCAGGTACAGGCCCCAGCCGCCGGTGTTGATGCCCTGCGGACTCTCGTCCCAGTGTGGCTTGTCGATGTGCAGGGGCTCAAAGAGCCTTGGGGTGAGGTAGTCGACCACCTTCTCGCCGGTCACCTTCTGTACGATGGCCGAGAGCATGTAGGTGCCCATGCTGTTGTAGAGGTAGAATGTGCCGGGCTTATGGACTACGGGGTGGGCGAGGAATGCCGTCACCCAGTCCTGATCGGATGTTCGTGCGGCGCGTGGCTCCTCGTCGTGGCCGCAGGTCATGGTCAGCAGGTCGCGCACGGTCATGGCCTTGAGGTTGTCGCTCACTTCGGCAGGCAGCTTGTCGGGGAAGAAGTCGATCACCTTGTCGGTGAGTGCCATCTTGCCGTCGGCGATGGCCATTCCCACGGCAGTGGCGGTGAATGTCTTGCTGACCGAGTTGAGGATGTGGGGCACGGTGTCGACGCCCTGGCTCTGCCAGCGGCTGTAGATGACGCTGCCCTCCTTGACCAGCATCACGCTGTGGATGTCGAGCGAGTCGGCAGCTGCTTCGGTGAGGAAGCCGTCCATGGCCTTAGCCACGCTGCCGGGGGTTTGTGTACGTGGCAGGTCGATGACTTCTGCCGGTTGATTCACTTGTTTGCATGCCGACAATGCTATGAGCATCATCGCAGCCACCATTGCTTTCTTTGTTTTCATATTGGTGCTGATAATAAAAAGATTGTTGTTAATATAGTTTCATAAACTGTCGGTGCAAATATACGACAAAATTTCGAATCGCGCCCTAAAAAATATGCTAAAAATCAACAATTTATCGCAAAATCCGAAACACTTTTCAGTGAAAACACTTGGATGTTTCAGAAACTTGTCGTATATTTGCAGGCGAAAAGGGTTAAAATAATGTATTATGGCAACGATAACACTAAGTACAACTGCGTATAATCATGCTAAGCAATACGCTGAGACACAGAACATCACTGTGGATGAGTTCATCGTATCGCTCATTGACAAATATGCTCTTTCAAAGAAAAAGAAGCAATTCAAAATGCAGCCAATAGAAAAGCTCGCTCCGGAGATTCAGGACATTCTGAGTATGCCTCTCGTAGGCCAGCTCGATACCGACGACATCAATGGCGAGAAAGCACGTATGGAGTATTTAAAGGAGAAATACGGATTATGAAAGTTTTCATCGACACAAATATTCTTATAGACTTTGTTGCCAGGCGAGAGCAATTCTATCAGACAGCAGCCAACTTGATTAACTTAGGCATAAAAGGAGAAGTGAAACTATATGCCACCCCCTTGTCGGTTGCCACTTGTGTTTTTATTTCTCAGAAGGTGTTAGGTTATAGCGGTGCTATTAAAGCTATGCAGATTCTAAGCAGCTATATTAATGTGACAACCATGGACGCGACCCAATGTCACAATGCGTTATTCTCGGCCATGCCCGACTTTGAGGATATGCTTCAGTTTGAATCTGCTTATACAGCAGGCTGCGATGTGATTATAACAAGGAATAAAAAACACTTTCCGCAAGATGCCATACAATTGTTAGAACCAGCGGAATTCTTTAATCACTATTGGCCTCAATAATCCCTTGCGATGCTCCGCACCCAGGCACTAACCCCGCTTTAGTATGATACTATCGCGGGGTTAGTGTCAGGGTAGAGGGGCGGTAGCTTTCTTTGAGTTTTCGACGGGGCGCAGAACAATCGTAAACATCTATTAATCAAGTACTTAAATATACGCTTTTGAGTTTTTGGGTATCTTACACTATAAAATTATTTTTTCAGTTATAAAAAAATAGAGGTTTTTAGCCTTAAAACCTCCAAAAACTCAAATCAACCGTCGGAAAAGCCGTCTGTACGGGCTTTTCAGCTCATCAGACGGCTTGACAAAAACTCAAAATCCACTCAAATCATTCGGGTTATGGCGGCACATGCCGCTGCTGCTGCAGATAATCGGCGATATCGAACTTCAACGCTCCCTCGGGCGCTTTCTGCTCACAGATATCGAAGACGGTGAAGTTAGCCAGATCGGCCATCTGGCAGATCTTTGCCCGCCACTCGCTGATGGCATCACGGTCGGGGATGACAATCACATTGCGACCACGCAATGGCTGGAGCACATCGCGACGCAGCATCGCCTTGTTGCCCGTGGCTATCCATGTGAACCGAGGAAAGGCCAGTGCACCGAATAAGGCATTCTTAGGACTCTCAACAAGCGCCACTACACTCTCAGGATATCGGTTGAGCAGATGTTCACCAAACATGCAGGTTGAACTCAAACGGGCCTCCTTAGGCAGACGCCCCTCACGCATCCAGATACTGCCCAGCCAGAAACACGAATGCGGCGTGCAATGGGCAAAACGCGGCGACTGCGGGTCGGTATCGTAGTGCTGCACCTTCAGGTTGCATACACGGCCATGCTTGTCGATACTTGGGAACACCGTACAATTGTCGTGGCCATTCATCGTATAGCAGCCGATACGATACTCTTCCGTGATCCAGCCCACGGCTTCAGGCCGGAACATCTGCATCAGGCACTGGCACAGCGAATTCTCTGCCGACACCAGCTCATCTACCATCTGAGTGGGGATGTAGGTGAAGCCCGACGCAACAGCCCTCTCCACAGGCTTAGGCTTGGGTCGCAGCCAGTAACCACGCGCCGATGTGGTACTGATACCATACTCGTTCGACAGCCACTGGCATGCTTCGACAAACGTCCATCCCTCGTGCTGCATCACAAAGCTGATCACACTACCGCTCTTGCCGCAGGCATAACAGTGGCAGTGGTTCTCGTTAGTGCGATGATAGAGCACCAACGAGGGATTCGAATCGTCGTGCCACGGACAGAGTGTAAGATACAGACTACCCGTTTTTCTGACACTACCCAGGCGTTTGGCAACATCCACGATTGAGATGTTATTGATTCTTTCCAAATCAAAATGTTGATGCTGCTGATTCATTGCTGTGTGAGTTTAAGTTTGAAACGTACGATATTGCCATAGTCTTCACGCACGAAGATACCAGAGAGTCGCTCATAGAACTTCTGCTTGCCAGTGGGCTTGAGCGCCGAACCGGCACAGTAATTGCGATAGGCGGTGTAGATTTCCTGCCCATTAGTAGCATATTCACACGACTCACATATCTCGCTTGCAAACAGTAGCACGTTGTCTGAAAGCAGGCGATAGCGCTCAAGTGCCTTCTCGCAGTTCTCGCTTCGGGTGAACTCACTACGGGCCATCAATCCTGGCAGCGCCCGTAGCACCCAGTTCAGGATACCCGGCAGTTCGCCTTTCAGTTTGTCGGCCAGATGGCGATCCACTTCCTCCTTCGGAATCGTCACCTCATAGCTCAGAATCAGTAATCGGCGGAAATAGCCGAAGGTATTCTCAGCTCGTGGCAGGTCGTTGAAAGCCGCCAGAACCTTACCGTAGTCATTGGTTTCACGCGGATCGACATACAAACGCTTCATCGTCACTCGCTCACCACTCGTCAACTGTTTCAGTACATTCGGGTTAACATCGCGTCCGCTCTCAGTCGAGATGTTAAGCATCTTACCCTCAAAACCAGCCCGTTTCACATCATCGTTTGTCAGGTCGGATAGCGACAGGTAGCTAACGTTCATCGAGCCCAGCAGCGCCTCGATCACCTCGAGCGTCACACTCTTGCCATTCTGCCCCGAACCAAACAGCCATAGCATCTTTTCGAACCGGTGGTGCTTCATCAGGCAGTAGCCTATAAACTCGGAAAGTATCAGCTGAGCCTCAGCTTCGGGCAGTACACGATCCAGGAACTGCTGCCACAGAGGGCACTCAGCCTGCCTGTCGTAAACATAAGGCAGGGTATGTGTGAACAGGTCCTCCTTGCGATGTTCGCGCAGTTTGACTATACCATCGCTATTCACAACCAGCGTACCATTGCGGACATTTGCCCACGCCTCGCCATCGGGAACCGCCATGCAGCGATACTTCGACAGGTTATAGCCCAGACCCTCGATGAGCGACTTCATGAATACATGATTTACCAGCAGCGACTCGGGCACACCACAGCGACTGGCACATAAACTGACAAAGTCTATCCACTGTTGCGCTGGCACAGACTGCCAATGGCTAACCGTATAGACGAGTATGTGCTGACTACTCCTGGCCTTCTCGTCATACTCACGGCACCACAAACGGTCATCGGCAACACGACGTATCTCATTGATAACCAACTCACGAAGCGCTGGTTGCCACTGTTTACCCGACATCAGCTGAATGATGCCTTGTTCGTTCGAAACTACACCGGCAGCAATCGTGGACAATGTGATACTTACTAACTGGGATTCGCGCGCCTGGCGCTGAGTTTCCAACTCGTCAGCCTTTGCTGACATTTCCTGCTCAAAAGAGCTCAATTCATTTTTAGTTTCTTCCATGATTGTATTTTTTAGGAAGGTTAATGGTCTAACACGCCGCCTCATAGACCAACTTTCAGAGGGGCAGTGGTCTGTGCTTAGGTTATTAATTCCACGTGGGGCAAATTTAAGAACTTTATCACAAAAGGTAAAATAATATAACGCAAATCAATTGTTAAACAAGTTTAATAGCAAATCTAAGTTAAAATCTGAAATATAATCAATTATATTTTGCAACATATTTGAAAATATCTGCTTCACCATTAAAGAATATTTAACTATATATATTTGGAAATGTATAACAATTTTCGTATCTTTGTACATGAAATAACACGTGGCCCAAACCACCTGATTAACCCTATTTATTCACTTTTTAAACACATCAAGATTATGAACAAAACAACGAAAACGATCCTGCAGATCCTGAGCTATGTCATCACACTGTTGCTGGGCGGAGCCGGCGGAGCTGCTATCTGATTAACCACTACATCCTCTACAACATGGAACACACAGCTTTCAGAATCTCTCAGTACGCTTGTGCCGTGCTGCTCATCGTGAGCAGCATAGCACTCGTGAGCTACCAGGTAGTGGAAATCAACGACGTGGCAGGCGGACTGCTATACTACGTCGCACAGTCCTTCCTACTGGCAGCATCCATCTTCGGACTCAACCACTATGTCAACCTCATCAGAAAAACACACTGAATCATGAACACACCAAGAGGCATACGCAACTGCAACCCCCTGAACATACGCCGCAGCACCAACCACTGGCAAGGCATGCGACAGGAGCAGAACGACCCGCAGTTCTGCCAGTTCGACACCATGGAGTGGGGATGGCGCGCAGCCTTCCGACTGCTCACCCATACCTATTATATCAAGTACCAGCTCGGCACCATCGCCGCCATCGTGCGCAAATGGGCACCAGCCACCGAGAACAACACCCAGGCCTACATAGCCAGCGTGGCCCGACTCACCGGCATCGGTCCCAACGAACCCTTAGGCAGCCCCGCTGCCGAACCCGCCCGATGGATGATGCTGGCCATGGCCATGGCCGTACACGAGTGCGGAACAAACACCATCGACGCGCTCCCCATGCTGCGCGGATGGGCACTGAATAACCCCTGAAAAAAAAATTGCATGTTTTGGTATATCCATACATTTTTTTTTGTATCTTTGTACCCACAAAGAGAGAGAGAAATGAATCGATTACTTAAATCCATATTATCAACAGCCAGGATACCTTTAGGTATGCTATTGATTATCACGTCATTAGCGGCCTGCCAAGTCGGCTACAGACAGCAGGCTGCCAAGCAAGAAGGCCCTGTGTACGACAAGCTCAGAGCACGAATGAAAACACTCGAATACTTCTACAACAACGATCAGAACGACTCGCTCGAGGCCGCCGTACCCGAATATATGGAAAACTGCAAGAACCACAGGCAGTGGCGACTATACTACCTGGCATGGAACCTGCTGGGACAATCCTACGCCTTCGCAGCCGAGTACGACCAGGCCAACCACATAGCACACGCCATGCAAACCGACGGTCAGAAACGCGGCAACGCGCTCGGACAGGTAAAGGGACTGGCACTGCTGGCCATGATAGCCAGCCTGCAGGGCAACCACGAGGAAGCAGAACGCTACTGGCACGAGGCCATCGACACCTACGACCCCGAATACGGCGACAGATCAACCCGCATGAACCTGTACTACCGGCTCACCGAGACACTACTGCTGAAGGAGGCACCCGTTGAGCAGGTGGACTCGGCACTCAAACAGTGGAAGACCGTACTCGACGAGGAAGACCCCGACAAGGAGATCGACATCTGGCAATTCAACTACTATAACACACTGGTCGACTATCTCATCGCCAACCATCAGTTCGACGATGCCATAGCAGCCATCGACTCGGCCGAGCTCTATCCGGCTGCCAACCTGCCATCCAACAAGATGAACCTGATCATCGACCGCAGCACCGTGCACACCCATCTGCACCACTACAGCGAGGCCATGACCTGTCTCGACAAGCATCAGCACATCATCGACAGCATGAAGCAGGCCGGCAAACAAGTGAGCAACCAGCACCAGATCAATCACGACGGCGTGCTACACGCCCTGCTCGCACAGATGGGCCGCTACCAGGAAGCCTACGCCATCAAACTGCGCTACGACAGCCTCGAAAAAGTGATGGCCGACATAGCCACCCGACAGCAACAGATGGAGCTCAACAAGCACTACGACGTTGACGAGATGCGCCGCCAGAACCAGCAGCTGCAGCAGCGCTCACGGTTCACCACCGGCGGTGTGGCCATGGTGCTCGGCATCATCGCCATGCTCGTATTCCTCACCACCAGCAACCGCTGGCGACACACACTCGAGGTAAAGAACCGGCAGCTGGAGCGCGAACGCAACGTGGTGGTGGCACAGAACCGACAGCTGGCCGTGGAGCGCGACCGCGCCGAGACAGCATCGCGCGCCAAGACCGCCTTCCTGCAGAGCATGACACACGAGATACGTACACCGCTCAACGCCATCAGCGGCTTTACACAGGTGCTCGCCATGACCGGGCTCAACCTGCCCGAAAACGAACGTCAGGACTTCAGCAACCGTATCCAGGACAACACCCGGCTGCTCACCAACATACTCGACGACATGATCCTGATATCCAACATGGAGGGTAACAACGCACTGCCTCAAGCCGAACCTTGCGTACCACTGATGATGATAACAGGCGCTACCGAGGCCATCGCACAGCAAGTGGCCAAAGGCGTTACCATCGACAGCCAGTGCAACATACCCGCCGAGGAGACACTGATGTGCCACCCACGACTGATAGGCATCATCATCTCGAAACTGCTCGACAATGCAGCCAAGTTCACCAAGCAGGGCCACATCACGCTGAGCCTGAACCGCGAGGCCGACAAGCTACACTTTGCAGTGACCGATACCGGCTGCGGCATACCAGCCGACAAGAGCGAAGCCATATTCGAACGCTTCACCAAGCTCGACAGCTTTACCCAGGGCACCGGACTCGGACTATCCGTAGCCCGCATGGTAGCCGAACACATGGGCGGCACACTTACACTCGACACCAATTACACCGGAGGCGCTAAATTCGACCTCATCATACCCTATACCGCAAACGCATGAAAGAAAGATTCCTTGCAATGTTAGGCTTCTCGCTGCAGCGCGACAGCCTGAAGACCGAGATCATATCGGGCATAACCACCTTTATCACCATGGTGTATATCCTCGCGCTCATGCCCGTCATCTTCGGACCGCTGGCCGATCTGGGATTCCCCATCGACTCGCTGTTCACTGCCACTGCCATCTCAGCCATCGTAGGCACACTGTTCATGGCGTTCATCGCACGCCGTCCGTTCGGACTGGCACCAGGACTGGCACTCAACACCTTCTTCGTTGAGACCGTATGCCTCGCACTGGGCTACCCCTGGCAGTTCGCACTCACAGCCGTACTCGTTGAGGGACTGCTCTTCGTGCTCATCTGCGTGAGCAACCTCCGACAGATCATCTTCGAGATGGTGCCCACATCGCTCAAGTACGCCTTCGCTGCCGGCATAGGCTTCTTCGTGGCCATGATCGGATTCAAGAATAGCGGCATCCTGGCCGAAGGAACCATCTTCAACCACATGGAGACCCTCATCACGCCATCGTCGCTGCTCTTCCTCTTTGGACTGATACTCACAGGACTGTTCACCGCGTTGCACGTCAAAGGCGGACTGCTGATGGGCATCTGTATCATCACCGTGCTGGGCGTGCCCTTCGGTGTCACCGTCATCCCTCACGAGGTGTTCTCCCTGCCACCATCGCCAGCACCGCTGTTCTGTCAGTTCTCACTCCACTACCTGATGATGCCCGACTTCTGGGTATGCGTCATGACGATGCTCTTCTTCGACGTGTTCGACACCCTGGGAACCGTGGTAGGTGTGATGGCCAGCTCGGGCATCATCCGTAAGAGCGGACGAATACCCCACATGCGCAGCATCATGCTGAGCGACGCCCTTGCCACCGTTACAGGTGCCTGCTTCGGCTGCAGCACCATCACCACCTATGTAGAGAGTGCCACCGGCTTTGCCGAAGGCGGACGTACAGGTGTTTCGGCCTTTGTAACAGCCATCTGTTTTGCCCTCAGCCTGTTTCTCGCCCCCGTGTTCTTAGCCATCCCTGCAGCTGCCACATCGCCAGTGATGGTTGTAGCAGGATTCTTCCTCTTCGGCGTGGTGCGCCACATCAAGCTCACCTTCAACCTCGAAGCCATGCCCGCCTTCCTCACCATCCTCCTCATGCCCATCACCGGCAGCATCTCGGATGGTATCCTGACGGGGTTGATATCGTATATCATCCTATCGTACACCTACGATATCATGGGCCGCATCAAGAAATCCAAAAGACAATCCTGAGTCTTTTGGATTCTCCCAAGGCCTTCCCTTGACAATCAGGGCATCAAAGCCCTGGCGTGGGTTTTCTTAATGGGGGCAAGCCCCCAAACCCTGCGCACTTCGTGCGCCATTAACCGTACTACATGTTTCTCGTGATAAATCACTCGAAAACATTCCGCACGAGGAGGTCTTTAGAGGTATGCAAATTCTTTGAATCGATATTGAGTCTCGGATTGCGGAACGCAATCTGAGCAACGAAATACGAGAAGCTGTTTGAGCGGAGCGAGTTCTTCGAGTGATTTGAAGAATTTGTGTACCGGCCTCCGAGCTCAGGACGTTTTCGCACTCTTTCTTTTGTTTCGGTTTTCTTTCTGGTGACAGAAAGAAAATGAAAAGCCCTCCTTAGGATAAGGAGGGTTGGGTGGTTATTAAAAAAAGCTCCCTGAAATCAGGGAGCCTTAGTAGATATTACTGAATACCACGTTCACGCAGTTTCTCCTGCCAGCGCCAGGCTGTACGCAGAATCTCATCAGTTGGCGTCTCTGCCTTCCAGCCAAGCACCTTGTTGGCCTTATCGACATTACCCCATACCTGCTCGATATCGCCCTCACGACGTGGAGCGTAGGTCCAGTTAACCTTCACGCCGGTAGCCTTCTCGAAACCCTCTACAACCTCGAGTGTTGACAGACCCTTACCGGTACCGATGTTGAACACCTCAACAGCCTCGCACTCAGGCTTGTCGAGCACACGCTCCATAGCCTTCACGTGAGCCTTGGCCAGATCCACTACATAGATATAGTCGCGGATACAGGTCTTATCAGGTGTGTTGTAGTCGTTACCGAAGATCTTCAGCTGCTCACGGATACCCATAGCAGTCTGGGTAACGAATGGGATAAGGTTCATGGGCACACCGTTAGGCAACTCACCGATGAGTGCTGATGGATGCGCACCGATGGGGTTGAAGTAACGCAGGATGATACTCTTGATAGGCGCACCCGAGTGGATATAATCCTGGATGATCTCCTCGTTCACCTGCTTGGTGTTGCCATAAGGACTCATGGCCTTCTGGATGGGTGCATTCTCTGTAACAGGTAGATTCTCGGCAGCGGGCTGACCGTAAACGGTGCAGCTTGAAGAGAAGATGATACCCTTGACATCGTACTTTGGCATGAGCTCCAGCAGATTGATGAGCGATGTCAGGTTGTTGCGATAGTAGAGCAGGGGCTTCTCTACGCTCTCACCTACAGCCTTTGAGGCGGCAAAGTGGATGATACCCTCAATCTTGGGGTACTTCTTGAATACGCCCTCAAGCGCCTCGAAATCGCAGCAGTCAACCTGCTCGAAAGCTGGACGGATGCCAGTGATCTTCTCGATACCGTCGACAACATTGGCATTAGAGTTTGACAGATTGTCGATGATGACTACTTCGTAGCCTGCTTCCTGCAGTTCTACGGTGGTGTGACTACCGATAAAACCGGTTCCACCAGTTACAAGGATTGTTTGTTTCATAATGCTTTAAATTATATTGACATAGTTGTTCTAAATGTTCCTTTTTGATCGAATTCATCAAGTGGGAGAGGCGCTTTCGACAGCGCAAACAGAGTTGACCCAGAGCCCGACATGGCAGCATAGGTGGCTCCCAACGCATACAGGCGCTCCTTCACGGCACCCAACTCGGGATGGATAGCAAACACGCTCTCCTCGAAATCATTGGTCAGGCGACCGCGCCACGCTTCTACAGGCATCTGAACCACCTCGCGACAGTTCTCAGCTGGATAATGCGGCTTGATGAGCGAGAAAGCCTCCTTGGTAGATACCGGAATATCTGGTCGAACCAACGATAGGTACCACCCTGACAATGAAAGACTTATGGGCTGCAGTTTCTCACCTATACCCTCAGCATAGCAAGGCTTGTTGACGATAAAGAACGCGCAGTCGGCACCTAAGCGGGCAGCATAGTCTATCATCTGCTGTTCGGTGAGTCCTAACTGGCAGAGCTCGTTGAGCAGGGTGATCATAAACCCGCAGTCGCTCGAGCCACCACCCATACCGGCCTGTGTGGGGATACCTTTATATAAATGCGCGTGTACGCGAGGCATCTGGGGGAAATCGGCCTTCAACAGGTTGTAGGCACGCACCACCAGGTTGCGCTGCTCATCGCCGTCGATCTGGATGTTCGACACCTTCAGATCGCAATCAAACTGCGACGGAAATGCCGGATCCATCGGATAAACCTCGAGTGCATCCTGTATGGGCACAGGGAAGAACACCGTCTGCAGGTTATGATAACCATCAGGACGCTTCTCTACCACATTCAGTCCGAGATTGATCTTTGCTATGGGAAATGTTATCATTAAAGATTAACCATTAAAGATTAAACATTATTCTTGGGGGCTTTGGGCTTACCTTGGGGCTTACCTTGGGGCTTGCCTTGACCTTTACCTTGGCCGTTTCCGTGGCCTTTACCCTTGCCATTGCCATGACCGTGACCTTTGGAGTGCCAACGACCATTACGACGGCTGGTAGGCTTTTTCTCGCGCTTCTTGTATTCTGGAGCATCGCCTAAGCCCTCGGGCAGAGGCATCTTCTCAACCTCCTTGCCCAGGAAGTGCTCGATGCTCTGGAAACGGTATATATCAGTATCGCTGACAAACGTGATGGCCTCGCCATCGCGATCGGCACGGGCCGTACGACCGATACGGTGTACATAGTCCTCAGAGTCGCTGGGCACATCGTAGTTGATGACCAGACGGATATCGTCGATGTCGATACCACGCGCCACGATGTCGGTGGCTACCAGCACGTCGGTCTGTCCGGCCTTGAAGCGGTACATGGCCTCATCGCGCTCCTGCTGCGAGAGGTCGCTGTGCATCTGGTCGCAGTTCACGTGCATCGACTTGAGCTTACGGGTTACCTCCTTCACACGCTCCTTCTTGCCCGAGAAGATGATGACGCGCTTCAGGTCGCCCTTCTTGAAGATATCCTGGATAATCTTCAGCTTCTGTGGCTCGTAGCACACATAGGCCATCTGATGAATCTTCTCGGCAGGCTTCGATACGGCTATCTTCACCTCAACAGGGTCGTTGAGCAACTGTACGGCCAACTCACGGATCTTCTTCGGCATAGTGGCCGAGAACATGATGCGCTGACAGTCATTGGGCAGCTCCTTCACAATCTTCATGATGTCGTCGATGAAACCCATATCGAGCATGCGGTCGGCCTCATCGAGCACAAAGAACGAGCAGCGCGACAAGTCGAGATTACCCACCTTCAGATGGCTCAGTAATCTACCTGGAGTGGCTATCATCACATCGGCACCCATACGCATGGAGCGTAGCTCCTGGTCGTAGCGGTTACCATCGTTACCACCATAAACAGCCACACTGCTCACATCGTCGAGATAATAACCGAAGCCCTGCATGGCCTGGTCAATCTGCTGTGCCAGCTCGCGTGTAGGCGACATAATCACAGCGTTGACGGCATCCTTAGGGAAGTTACCATCATCGAGTTCAGAGAGTATCGGCAACAGATAGGCTGCCGTCTTTCCTGTTCCTGTCTGAGCAATACCCAGCACATCGTAACCATCCAGAATCTCAGGAATGCATCGCTCCTGGATAGGTGTCATTTCATCGAAGTGCATGTCGTAAAGCGCATCGAGGATATTATCGTTCAAATATGTTTCTTCAAATTTCATTAATCACTATTCACTTTTCACTATTCACTAATCACTATTCACTCTTAATTCGGTGCTTGCCTGAAGCAGAAGTATGCAATAAAGCAATATAATATATTAGGTATCCACGCTGCCAGCATAGCCGGTGTATCGGCATTGATGGCAAAGGTGGCACTGATGGTCTGCAACAGGATGTAACCAAACGAGAGCGCCAGTCCGATACCCAGATAGAGACCCATACCGCCCTTACGCTTACGGCTGGAGAGCGACACACCTATCAGCGTCAGGATAAACGAGGCAAACGAGGTTGCTATGCGTTTGTGGTATTCCACCTCGTACTGCACCACATTCTGCGAACCACGCTCCACCTGCTTGCCGATATAGTTACGCAGCTCGGTGATGGTGAGCGTCTCCTGCTGACCCTTCGAGAAAACCAAATCCATCGGTTCCATCTGGATCAATGTGTCGATGACAGCACCCGACTGAATCTCCTCGCGCAGGCCTTTCAATGTACGTATCTTATACGACTGCGCCTTCCAGTGGTAGCGCGAGTCGCTGATACTGTCGTAACGGATCACAGAGGCTGTCATATGGCTCACCAGCTTCTTGTTCTCAAACTTATCGAGCGAGAAACCATAGCCCGTATGCGTCTGGTCGTCGTACTGCTGGATATAGGCTATCACACCAGGCGACACCATCAGCTGTACATTGCTGGCAGAGAGCGAACGCTTCTTGTTCTTGTACTTCGACTCGAACTCCATCTTGATCTGGTTGCCCTTCGGAATCACATAGCCGCCAAGATAGAAGTTAACCGCAGCTATGAGTGCCGCAGACACCATATACGGGCGCAACAGGCGCTTAAAACTAACGCCAGCTGCCAACATAGCGATGACCTCGGAATTGCCCGCCAGCTTCGATGTAAAGAAGATGACGGCAATAAACACGAACAACGGCGAGAACAGATTGGCGAAGTAGGGGATGAAGTTGGCATAATAGTCGAACACAATCGCCTTGAGTGGAGCGTTGTAGGTCGTAAACTTGGCAAGGTTCTCGTTGACATCAAACACAATCGAGATCGAGATGATCAGAATGATCGAGAAAATGTAGGTACCGATAAACTTGGCGATGATATAGCGGTCCAGCCGTTTCAGCAACCGAAACGGATTCAGGTACTTCAGGCATCGCAGACACTTCTGCCATCGCAGCCAGGTTCCTATCTTACGCAAACCTTCTTTCATCGTCTACGTCCTAATTGATCGATTACACTACGTTTCCACTGTACGAAGTCGCCGGCAATAATGTGCTGGCGGGCATCGCCTACCAGGCGCAGATAGAACGCCAGGTTGTGAATCGAGGCAATCTGCATGGCCAGCAGCTCCTGAGCCTTGAACAGATGGTGCAGGTAGGCCTTACTATGGATACGGTCAATCTCACAGCCATCGGGATCGATAGGTGAGAAGTCGTTCTCCCACTTCTTGTTACGCATGTTCATTGTGCCCTCATAGGTGAAGAGCATGGCGTTACGACCATTACGGGTAGGCATCACGCAGTCGAACATATCGACACCGCGCTC
The DNA here is from genome assembly GCF_000619985.1 of Prevotella sp. P6B4. Taxonomy (NCBI): domain Bacteria; kingdom Pseudomonadati; phylum Bacteroidota; class Bacteroidia; order Bacteroidales; family Prevotellaceae; genus Prevotella; species Prevotella sp. P6B4. The sequence goes on along the minus strand of NZ_JHVE01000013.1, from coordinate 24,832 downwards.
AATACCTTCGAGGATGTTCTGAGGCGTTCCTACACCCATCAGATAACGAGGACGGTCCTTTGGCAGGATGTCGTTCACCACCTCGATCATCTCGTACATCACCTCGGTAGGCTCGCCTACAGCCAGTCCGCCGATAGAGGCACCACCACCGTCGTTCAGACGGCTCAGCACATCGCAAACGTGCTTGGCAGCGTCCTGGCGAAGGTCCTTATAGGTACAGCCCTGTACGATAGGGAACAGGGTCTGCTTGTAGCCATACAAGGGCTCGGTCTCATTGAATCGCTTCACGCAGCGTTCTAACCAGCGCTGAGTCAGGCGCAAACTGTTCTCGGCATATTTGTAGTCGCTCTGGCCTGGTGGGCACTCATCGAATGCCATCATGATATCAGCACCTATCACACGCTCGGTATCCATCACATTCTCCGGTGTAAAGATGTGCTTCGAGCCATCGATATGACTACGGAACTCACAACCCTCCTCACGGAGCTTACGGATACCTGTCAACGAGAATACCTGGAAACCACCCGAATCGGTCAGGATAGGACGATCCCATGTATTGAACTTGTGTAAACCGCCTGCCTGTCGGAGGATATCCAGACCGGGACGGAGATACAGGTGATAGGTATTACCTAAGATAATCTGTGCCTTGACCTGCTCACGCAGCTCACTGAAGTGAACACCCTTCACACTACCCACCGTACCAACTGGCATGAAGATAGGTGTCTGGATCTGTCCGTGATCGGTTGTAATCAATCCTGCTCGGGCGTCACTGGCTGTATCTGTATGTTGTACTTCAAATTTCATCTATTTGTATCTCTGTATGGAGATTATTATTTCTTTTTGTCGTTTTCTTCGCGAATAGTAAAATCAAGGGGAGCCTTCACAATCTCATCTGTCAGGGCAAAATCCCATACGTCCTGAACATTCTCCACATAGTGGAAGTTAACACCCTTCAGATAGATATCGGGAATCTCAAGGATATCCTTCTCGTTCTCCTGGCACATCACGATATCAGTGATACCAGCACGCTTGGCGGCCAGAATCTTCTCCTTGATACCGCCTACGGGCAGCACCTTACCACGCAAGGTGATCTCGCCTGTCATCGCTGTATTCTTGCGCACCTTACGCTGGGTGAGGGCAGAGGCAATCGATGTAGCAATAGTGATACCGGCCGAAGGACCATCCTTAGGCGTAGCACCCTCTGGCACGTGGATATGGATGTTCCAGTTGTCAAAGATGCGATAGTCGATGTGCAGAGTCTCGGCATGTGCTTTCACATACTCGAGGGCCAGAATAGCCGATTCCTTCATGACATCACCCAGATTACCGGTCAGCGTAAGTTTTGAGCCCTTACCCTTGGACAGTGAGGTCTCAATAAACAGTATCTCACCACCTACTGAGGTCCATGCCAGTCCAGTTACCACACCAGCATAGTCGTTACCCTGATAGATATCACGATAGAATGGTGGTTTTCCGAGCAGATCCTCCAGTTCATTAGGGGTAATCTTATTATACCCCATCTCTTTGTCAATCTGAAGCTTAAAGGCTATCTTACGCAGAGCCTTGTTAATCTGCTTCTCAAGCTGGCGCACACCGCTTTCACGGGTATAACGCTCAATGATCATTTCGATGGCAGCCTTATTGAATCTGGGCTTTATTTCTGGGATATTCAAACCAGTATTCTCAAGTTCGCGCGGAATCAAGTGACGCTTTGCTATTTCAATCTTTTCCTCTGTAATATAACCACTTACGTCGATAATCTCCATACGGTCGAGTAGGGGACGTGGAATGGTACTCAGATTGTTAGCCGTAGCAATGAACAGCACCTTTGAAAGGTCGTAGTCCACGTCGAGATAGTTGTCGTGGAAGGCGTTGTTCTGCTCTGGGTCAAGCACTTCGAGCATCGCCGATGCCGGGTCACCATTGTGGGTATTCTGAGTCACCTTGTCAATCTCATCGAGAATGAATACGGGATTGCTGGAGCCTGCCTTCTGGATACTCTTAATAATACGACCAGGCATAGCACCGATATAGGTACGACGGTGTCCACGAATCTCAGCCTCGTCGTGCAGTCCACCTAACGATACACGCACATACTTACGCTTCATGGCTGATGCAATCGACTTACCCAATGAGGTCTTACCAACGCCTGGAGGGCCATAAAGACATAGGATAGGAGACTTCAGGTCGCCACGCAGGGCGAGAACGGCCATATACTCCAGAATACGCTCCTTGACCTTCTCCATACCATAGTGTTCCTTATCAAGGATCTTCTGTGCACGTTTCAGATCCAGGTCATCCTCAGTATATTCTCCCCAAGGCAGATTAACCAGCGTCTGAAGATAAGTCAGTTGTACATTGTACTCCGGACTCTGAGGATTAAGATTATCGAGCTTGTCGCACTCCTTACGGAAGAGTCTCCCCATCTCTAACGACCACAACTTGTATCTGGCCTTGCGAAGCAATTCGCGCTTCTCGGGCGATTCACCATTGCCCATCTCTGCCTGCAGATTTTTAATCTGTTGCTGCAGGAAGTAGTTGCGCTGCTGCTCGTCGATATCCTCACGGGTCTTATTACGGATTTCGGCCTTTAGGTTCTGCAGGTTTATCTCTCGGTTCAACAGTTTCATCGTCATAAACAGACGCTCCTTAACCGAAGACGCCTCAAGCAGGGCCTGCTTCTCCTTGTAATTAAACGGCAGATTGGTGCATACAAAGTTCAGCACCATCACATCGTTAGAGATGTTCTTAATTGCGAAATTAGCCTCATCAGGAATCTCATCAGACATCGAGATATACTTGTTGACCATATCGCGAAGATCACCTATGGCAGTTTTAAACTCGCGATCCTTCTTCTCGGGCTGAACCTCCGCAATGGGAGTAACATTACCCTCGAGATAAGGCGAGGTCTTGGTTATCTCATAAAGTTCAAAGCGTCCGAATCCCTGAATAATAGCCGTCACATTGCCATTTGGGAGAGATAGAATCTTCATCACCTTGGCATAAACACCCACAGGATACAGATCCTCCAACACAGGAGAATCAATCTCTGGATCACGCTGAGCTACAACACCGAAAATAAGCCCCTTGCGTTCTGCCTTTTCAACTAAAGCCTTGCTGGTTTGGCGTCCAATCAGGACTGGCGTCACAACACCAGGAAACAGAACCATGTTTCGCAATGCAAGAATGGGTACTTGGCTTGGAGTGTGAACATTCAAAAAATCATTGAAATCTCCATCGATATCAGCAATCATCGAAAATGCTGAATTGTTATTCTGATTACTCATTTGCTATTTTATTAGTTTGGGGTGCAAAGTTACTAATAATAATTAAGAATTAAGAAAGAAAGCCTGATTATTTACAAATAATTAGTATCTTTGCAGCGATTATGAGTAAAAATAGCTTTCAATTCAAACAATTCACGATTAATCAGGAACATTGTGCCATGAAGGTTGGCACAGATGGGACTTTACTGGGCGCTTGGGCTCAAGCGCCACAAGGACAGTCAAGAATATTGGATATTGGGACAGGCACTGGACTTATGGCACTCATGATGGCTCAACGCTATCCAAACGCTATCGTTCATGGAATCGACATCGACCCAGACGCAGCAAGTCAAGCAGAAGAAAATGTCACGAATTCTCCATTCGCGAAGAGGATTATGATAAATAGAGGAGATTCCACTAAAATTAACGACAGCATAGGGTATGACGCCATCGTCTGCAACCCTCCATATTTCGTAGATTCTCTCACATGCCCACAAGAGCAGCGTACACTGGCCAGGCACACTGTCACGCTGAACTACACATCACTGATTCAGACTGCGAAAAGACTATTAAAAGACAACGGAATTCTATCCGTAATCATACCATCCGAAAACAGCGATGATATTGAGACTACAGCCGCATTAGAAGGTTTGTTTATCACAAGAATATGCCTCATCAAAACCACACCAAATAAACTGCCAAAACGCCAACTGGTTGAGATCAGGAAAATTCCTGCAAATCATATAGATTTTCACGAAGAAGTATTAGAAATAGCTCCAGGACAAAGAAGTGACTGGTATCAACAACTCACCAAAGATTTCTATATTAAATAATTGACAATATCAAGAGTTGATTATTGAAATTACATAGGCCTGATTATTCATCAGATAATGCTGCTCTTTAAATCACAAAGTAGACTATATAACATAGTAGGCCCGAAATAGATATGAATCCATATCACCTATTTATCATAATGCCGATTCTAATATCATATGCTTCACAAAAAAAATAGCCTCTAGAACACATAATTCCAGAGGCTTGTATAGATCAATGTTGGTGCCGGATTTAGAATGGCAGGTCGTCAGAAGATCCCTCGCTTACAGGCTCCTGTGCTGGTGGAAATGGTGATGTGGCTTCAGAAGGAGCTGCAGCCTGAGGAGTTGCAGCAGGCTGCTGACCACGAATAACATTGTATGCACGAACATCATTATACCAACGACCATTGTATTCACGAGCATCAATATCAAACTGAATTGTCAACTCGTCACCGTTCTGGATATTGAACTGATTAATTCTGTCTTCTCCAAAAACATTGAATACACAACGCTTAGGATACTGACCAGGAACCTCTATAACGTACTCCTGAGTCTTCCATGAATTACCTGTGCGGGCAGAAACGCCGCCACGGGCTTCCATAACGGCAATGATTTTTCCTGTTAATTCCATTATCTTTTTTGTTTTTATTTGTTGAATTTATCGTTTTCAGTGTGCGAAATTACTAAAAATAGTTTGAATAAAGAACTTTTCTGCCTTTTTTTTTGCTCATTACAACTTTTTTTTGTAATTTTGTACTCAATAATATAATATGTAGAATAATAAAATAACTATAAACTATGCGTTTTACATTATCAAGTACAGCACTGAGCTCTAAGCTCACAGCATTATCGAGAGTAATTAACAGTAAGAATGCACTCCCTATTCTGGGTGATTTCTTATTTGAGATCGACAACAATATCCTGTATCTGACAGCGTCAGACTCGGAGAATGTCATGAAGACTCAGCTTGAATTGACAAATAGCGAAGGAAACATTCGCTTTGCTATCGGCAATCATGACTTGCTTGAGGCCGTTAAGGGATTCTCAGAACAGCCAATCACTTTTGATGTGAATATGGATCAGAATCTTGCTAAGATTAGTTATCAGAACGGACTGTTCTCATTGCCTATAGACAATGCAGATGAGTATCCTATTGCCCAGCCAGTTAGCGATTTTGCGAAGTCTATCGTATTGCCTAATGCCATTCTGGCAGAGAACATCAATCGTACCATCTTTGCAACTGCTCAAGATGAGCTCCGTCCTGTGATGAATGGTATATATTTCGACCTGACACCCGATCACCTGGCTGTAGTCGCTTCTGATGGACATAAACTTGTTCGAAACAAGATTTATAGCATCAAGAGCGAAGAACCTGCTGCATTCATTCTGCCCAAGAAACCAGCTAACCTGCTAAAAAATCTGCTCGGAAAAGATGGTGGCGATGTAACGATCCGATTCGACGAGCGCAACGCTGAGGTGAACTATGGCGATGGTGTTCTACAATGCCGTCTGATTGAAGGTAGATACCCCAATTATAACTCAGTTATTCCTCAGAACAACCCCAATGAGGCTCGCTTGGACCGTTCTGCATTGTTGGCAGCTCTGCGCCGTGTTCAACCTTTTGCAAACGATTCCAGCAATCTAGTACGTTTCCACGTTGAAGGCTCTACCTTCCAACTGGATGCGGAGGACTATGACTTCTCTAAGACTGCAACAGAACGCATGACATGTGAATATAACGGTAATCCTATGAGCATCGGCTTTAAGGGTAATGCTTTTATTGAAGTACTAAGCAACATCGAGTGTTCTGAGGTTATTATTCAGTTGGCCGACTCTAGTAGAGCTGGACTGGTATTACCAAGCGAGCAGCCTGAGAATCAAGAGGTTCTGATGCTCATGATGCCTATGTTGATTAACGATTAAAAGTGGGGAGAAGGAAAAAGTGAAACTGAATCTTACAAAACCACTGGTCATCTTCGATTTGGAGACTACGGGCCTTGATTTAGTCAAGGACCGTATCATCCAGATCTCTTATATCAAAGTGTATCCTGACGGACGAGAAGAAAGGGGTAACGAACTGGTGAATCCAGAAAAGCCAATTGAGCCAATTATCACACAATTGACTGGCATTTCTAACGAAGACGTCAAGGATAAGCCTACATTCAAGCAGTTAGGAAGCATATTAGCAGAGAAATTTACTGGATGTGATTTTGCAGGCTTTAACTCCAATCATTTTGATATACCTTTACTTGCAGAAGAATTTCTCCGTGCTGGCGTAGATTTCGACTTTAGCAAGAGTAAAATGATTGATGCCCAAACCATTTTCCACAAGATGGAACGTAGAAATCTGGCTGCAGCCTATAAGTTCTATTGTGGAAGAAAGATGGAGGAAGACTTTGAGGCACATCGCGCTGATCAGGACACAGAAGCTACATATCGTGTACTGATGGGCGAACTTGACAAGTATGCACCTGGTGCCAATGAAGATCCAGAAAAAGTACTTGAGAACGACATGCAGAAACTGGCAGAGTTCTCGCGTACTAATAATAATGTAGACTTCGCAGGACGCATTGTATGGGGAGAGGTTAAAGACAAGAACGGAAATCCCCTACTCGACTCTGATGGAAATCCCCGCTTAACCGAAGTGTTCAACTTCGGTAAACACAAAGGCATCCCAGTTGCCGATGTTTTACATATTGATCCTGGCTATTATAGTTGGATACTGGCTGGAGATTTCACATACAATACAAAACAGGTTCTTACACGAATTCGTCTGCGTGAATCAAAACTTAACGGATGATTAGCAAAAAGGCTTTCGTGATAGCAATACTGACACTTGCAGTTCTGGGATTGAATGCCCAAGAACTGCAAGTTAAGGTTAATATTAATCATAGTCAGGTTCAAGGAACAGATGTGAGCGTGTTCGAAAATCTACAGAAGACCATTGAACAGCTTATGAACGAACACACTTGGACTGATTTGCAGTTTCAGAAAAACGAACGCATTCAATGCAATCTGAATATCACCGTCAGCAAATACTTGCGCGACGAGAACCGTTTCGAGTGTACAGCCCTTATTCAAGCTAATCGCCCGGTATTTAATTCTTCTTATACCTCCACCTTATATAATAATAAGGATGCAAGTTTCAATTTCTCCTTTCAGCAGTTTGACCAACTCAATTTTGCTGAAGAAAATATCGACAATCAACTGACGGCTCTTTTGGCCTATTATGCCTTCCTAATCATCGGACTTGATCTTGATAGTTTCTCCCCGTTAGGAGGAACAGATATATTACAGCGATGCCTCATTCTTGTAAATAATGCTCAAAACCTCGGCTTTCCTGGCTGGAAATCATTTGAGGACAACCGCAATCGTTTTGCTATCATCAACGATTATCTCGATGAATCGATGAAACCATTCCGTCAGTTACAATATGACTATTATCGTAAAGGCCTTGACGAAATGGCAAATAACGCAGAACGTGGTAGAACAGAGATTTCAGCATCTATAGAAAGCTGTTTATATAAAGCCCATACTGACAAGCCACTCAGTTTGCTGCCACAGATTTGGACAGATTACAAAAAGGAAGAATTGATAAATGTATACAGGAACAAAGGTACTCATAAAGAGAAACAGCGTATCTATGAAATACTGATGGAACTAAACGCCTCTCAGAATAACAGTTGGGAACAAATAACCAAATAAACCACTATGCTTAGACAATTATATATTAAGAATTTCACCCTGATAGACGAACTCGATATATCATTATACGAGGGATTCTCTGTAATCACAGGTGAAACTGGTGCTGGTAAAAGTATCATCCTCGGTGCCATTGCCTTATTACTAGGACAGCGAGCTGATTCAAAAACCATCAAACAAGGGGCTGACAAATGCATCATTGAGGCCCATTTCGACTTATCACGTTATGCAATGCAGGAATTCTTTGACGAAAATGATATCGAGTATGACGCCGAAGATTGCATTATACGACGTGAACTGACAGCTGCTGGCAAGAGTCGGGCTTTCATCAATGACACGCCTGTGGCACTTTCTATGTTGAAGGAACTTGGCGAGCAGCTAATGGATGTGCATTCACAACATCAGAACCTGTTACTAAACAAACAGGATTTTCAATTAGAGGTTGTAGATATCATTGCAAACGATGCACTGCAACTTGCCCAATATCAAAAATCATACAACGGTTTTCTTCAGGCAGAAAAGGAACTGAAAGAGATGATATCTACCATTGAGCGTAACCGTGAGAATCACGATTTCATGCAGTTCCAATATGATGAACTGGCAAATGCAAACCTCACAAAAGGAGAACAAGAAGAACTAGAGCAACGTAGTGAAACGATGGAACACTCAGAAGATATCAAGAGTGCTCTGTACACCACCGACAATGCTCTTTCTTCGGAACAAGTTGGGGCACTGGAATCATTGCGTGTATCGCTCTCTGCATTAAGAAATATAGAGAATGTCTACCCAGAAGTAGGCGAACTCGTTCAACGGATAGACAGTGACTATATAGATTTGAAAGACGTCAGCCAGGAAATCTGTAGCCTACTGGATAGTATAGACTTCGATCCCACAGAGTTAGATCAAGTCAATAACCGTCTGGATCATATATATGAACTAGAAAAGAAGTATCACGTCGAGACGGTAGAAGAGTTGATTAACAAACGCAATGAGCTACACTATCAATTAAATGCTATCGAAAATAGTGATGAATCACTCGAGGCACTTAAGACTCGTAAAAACGATTTAGAAATACGCACACGTAAAGAGGCTGAAGTATTAACAAAACTTCGTATCAAGGCAGCCAAGACCATCGAGGATGAAATGCAAAAACGACTGGTTCCATTAGGTATGCCACATGTTAGATTCAGCATCCAACTAACTGCAACGGAACTTGGTTATAAAGGATCTGATAGAGTATCGTTCCTGTTCAGTGCCAACACGTCTACCCCACTCCAACCAGTTTCCCAGGTGGCATCAGGTGGAGAAATAGCCCGTGTTATGCTATCCTTGAAAGCAATGATTAGCGGAGCCGTCAAACTTCCGACAATCATTTTCGACGAGATTGATACTGGTGTTAGTGGCAAGACTGCAGAGATGATGGCACAGATAATGAAAGAGATGGGAGGACATGGACGTCAGGTTATCAGTATCACCCATCTACCACAAATTGCGGCCTTAGGTTCTGTTCACTATAAGGTAGAAAAGAACGAGACTGCTCATGGTACGACCAGCCGAATGCATCAGCTGGCACCCGACGAACGTGTTCGGGAGATTGCCCAGATGCTGAGTGGTAGTGACATCTCTGAAGCAGCTATCCAAAATGCTAAGGAATTATTAAAGAATTAGTAACTTAATATAATATTGACATAATATGAAACTTAATAAGAAATTCATCATTGATTGTATCAAAGTAATACTTGTATTTCTTTATAGCTTTTTTCCATTATTCCTTGGAGCCCAACCCAGTTGGGTAAAAAAAGCTACAAAGTCTGTTTTCACGCTGAAGACTTTTGCAGAAGACGGATCACTGATTGGTAGTAGTAATGGGTTCTTTATAAGTACTACAGGTGATGCGCTGAGTAACTATACTCCATTCAAAGGAGCTTCTAAAGCAATAGTAATTGATGCCTCTGGTAAAGAACTACCAGTCACAAGTATCGTCGGTGTCAATGACATGTACGACGTGGTAAAGTTTCGAGTTAGCGGCAAGACTCAACCACTCACTATCAGCACAACAGCAACTCCCGTTGGCTCACAAGTATGGTTACTTCCTTATCATGAGTTGAAGAATGTACCAGCAGGAATTATTCGCAAGGCAGAAACCTTCCAAAACGAATATGAGTACTACACCGTTGCAATGTCCATGCCCAACAATACCGTTAGCACCCCACTGATTAATCAGGCTGGCGAAGTAATCGGTCTGATGCAACAACCTGCTACCGATAAAGACACATTGAGCTATGCTATAAGTGCCCGATTTGTTGACTCGCTGAGGATTTCCGGATTTGGCATGAACGAAGCTACACTTCTGCAAACAAGAATCAAGAAAGAACTGCCTGATGATGTGAAAGAAGCAGTATTAGCACTCTACATGGCCCACACGCGTCAGGATTCAGCTGCCTATGTTTCTCTGATTGAAGACTTTATCCAGAAGTTCCCCAACGCCGCTGATGGATATTTGTATCGCGCCCAACTGAAAGCTGGCCACGATGATTTTGCAGGAGCAGACCAAGATATGGAACTGGCCATTAAAAACGCACAGCAGAAAGATGATGCACACTATAACTATGCACGTCTTATATATGAAAAGATGATTTTCCAACCAAATAAAGTCTATGAAAATTGGACGTTGGATAAGGCTCTTAACGAGATTCGTACGGCAAACACCTTTAATCCTATGCCCACATACCGTCAAATGGAAGCAAACATTTTGTTTGCTCAGAATAAATATGATGAAGCGTATGATATTTACACTGAATTGACAAACACAAATCTAAAGAGCGCTGAGCTCTACTTTAACGCAGCCCGTTGTAAGGAAATGTTGAAGGATTCTACTACCATGCTGGCATTAATGGACAGCGCTATGAGCACCTTCAACAAGCCATATCTGAAAGAAGCAGCCCCTTATCTCTGGGCACGTGCTCAGGCTCGTTTGAAGGCTAACAGATATCGCGAAGCCATCGCTGATATGAATGATTACGAAGTACTGATGAAGGCTTCTATTAATGATAACTTTTACTACATCCGCCATCAAGCAGAGATTGAAGGACGCCTCTATCAACAGGCATTGAATGATATCAATCAGGCTATCGTGATGAATCCTAAGGAGACATTCTATTATGCAGAGAAAGCTTCTTTGGAGATACGTGTTGGTCTCTATGATAATGCGATTGCAACAGCAAATGAATCGCTCAGCGTTGCCCCTGATGATAGTGATGGCTATCTGTTCCTCGGAGTTGCACAGTGTTTGAAAGGAAATAAGAAAGAGGGATTGAAAAACCTGCAGAAGGCCAAGGAAATGGGCAATCTGCAGGCAGATAATCTCATTGCGAAGTATAAATGATTTAGAACGGCAATGGTTCGTCAGGTAACGGAGGTGGCAATGGGCTATCTCCGTTAATTTTTGATCCCAATATCTCACCACCGCCCATCGGTGCACGATTCTCAATTGCTTTGTCTTCAGGATTCTCGAATCGCGTAAACTCACCACGAAATGTCAGCAGTACATCACCTGTAGCACCTTTACGGTGTTTTGCTATAATAATCTGCGCCATACCATGTAGATCGCGTCCATTGTCATCCTGATAGATATGGTAGTACTCCGGACGATGTACGAAGAGCACCATATCCGCATCCTGCTCAATAGCTCCCGACTCACGCAGGTCAGATAACTGCGGACGTTTTCCCTCCAAGCCCTCACGACTCTCGACACCACGATTCAACTGACTTAAAGCCAGAATTGGAATATTCAACTCTTTAGCCAATCCTTTCAGCGAACGAGATATAGTTGACACCTCTTCCTGTCGGCTACTGAAGCGCATACCGTTTGCATTCATCAATTGAAGATAGTCAATCATAATCAACTTCACACCATGCTCACGAACCAGTCGTCGAGCCTTAGTACGAAGTTCAAATACTGAAAGACCAGGTGTATCATCTACATAGAGAGGTGCACCTAGCAACTGATTGATATTCTTATCTAACCGCTCCCACTCATCGCGTTGCAACTGTCCGTTCAGAATCTTAGAGCCCTGAATCTCGCAGGCATTTGAAATAAGACGGTTAACCAGCTGAACATTCGACATTTCAAGCGAGAAAAAAGCCATCGGCACACGCATATCAGCCGCAATATTCTTAGCCATAGAGAGAGCAAAAGACGTTTTACCCATCGCAGGTCGGCCAGCAATAATCACTAAATCAGATGCCTGCCATCCACTGGTCATATCGTCGAGTTTGAAATAACCTGTTGACACACCAGTCAGTCCATCGGTATTTCGAGCAGCATCCTGTATTCCTTTAACAGCCAGAGAAATTACTGGATCTATAGCTGTATAATCTTTCTTCATATTATGCTGAGACAGTTCAAAAAGCGAACCTTCCGCCTCCTGCATAAGGTCTTCTACATCAATGGTCTCATCAAAGGCCTTAGTCTGTATCATGCTCGAGAAAGATATAAGCTGACGAGCTAATGACTTCTGAGCGATAATGTTAGCATGATATTCAATATTGGCGGATGATGCTACGTTCGAGCTCAATTCTGCGACATATCCAGGACCGCCTACTTGCTCCAAATTACCAGACTTTGCCAACTGGTCTGTTACTGTCAGGATGTCAACCGGTTTCTCCTCCATACTCAGGTCACGTATGGCGGCATAAACCATCTGGTTACGAGGTTCATAGAAGCTCTCTGGCCGTAGTATCTCACAAACCACAGCATAGGCATCCTTATCAATCATCAACGCACCTAGAACAGCCCTTTCTATCTCAGTAGCCTGCGGTTGCAGGTGACCAAACGTTGGGTCAACCGGTTGGTTGCTTTTCCTTCTTCTATTTGTTTGTTCTGCCATCTTATTTATTTGAATATTTCTCAATTATATATTTTGATTATTTCTCCTTCAGTACTGGGAGTGAAAGGTGGTATCGTACTGCCAGAAACCTAATCATGCAGGTTACTGTGAAACTTATACCTGCGCTGATCTCTGCAGGCAATCCTAATTCTGCAAGTCCCCAATACGCGATACCGCCTATCACGCATGCCATCGCATAAATCTCCTTGTGAAAAATAACCGGCTCATTGTTCAACAACACATCACGGATCACGCCACCAGCCGAACCTGTAATACAACCCATAATAATAGCAACCCAAAAAGGTTGTCCAAAGGCCAAACTTTTCTGAATACCCGCAATAGTAAACAAAGCCAGTCCCAATGTATCAAACACAAACCACGCGTTTTTCAAAGGTTCCATCCACTTGCCAAACAAGACTACCGTTAAAAGGGCAACACCAGTGCATATCAGATAAATCGAGTTGGTCATCCAGAATGGTGTTGTTCCTAGCATTAAATCACGGATAGTACCACCACCGATAGCCACAGCCACACCACACACATACCCGCCAAACCAGTCAAAATGCTTGGCAGCAGCATGTCGGATTCCCGATATGGCAAAGGCAAATGTGCCTAACAATTCAATAATTGCTATAATCAGATTCTGCTCCATAAATCAATCTTCGTATCGTTTTCCCCAGTAGTTAACCATACGCTGATACATTTTCTCCTCGGTTGGATTATGCTGGCCGTGCCAGATACGCTCCTCTTTCAAGGCATCAGGCATATATTGTTGCGGTGTGAAATGTCCCGCATAATCGTGGGGATATTTATAACCGTCATGATACCCTAATTCCTTCATTAACTGCGTTGGCGCATTACGTATGGGAAGTGGAACCGGCTGGTCACCCGTACGACGTACCAAATCGAGTGCAGTATCAATACCAAGATAAGCACTGTTGCTTTTGGGGGAAGTTGCAAGATAAACAGTAGCCTCGGCTAAAGGTATTCTACCCTCAGGCCATCCTAGCTTTAGTATGGCATCATAGGCCGTGTTGGCTAATAGTAGAGCGTTCGGATTTGCCAGACCGATATCTTCAGCGGCGCTGATAACAAGTCGGCGAGCAATGAACTGCGGGTCTTCGCCTCCTTCAATCATTCGTGCCAACCAATAAAGCGCCGCATCTGGATCAGAACCACGAATACTCTTGATAAAGGCAGAGATGATATCATAATGCATCTCACCATCCTTATCATAGGCTAAAGGATTCTGTTGGAGTCGATTAACCACCTTTTCATTTGTTATTACGACTTCATTCTTTGCTTCAGCTTCTACAATTAACTCTAAGATATTTAGTAGTTTACGAGCATCACCACCACTATATCTAAACATAGCGTCAGTTTCCTCGAGCTTAATAGTTCTCTCTTTCAGAATAACATCCTTTTGGATAGCGCGATTAAGCAATTTGAGCAGATCTGCCTTTTCCAGCGACTTCAGGACATAGAGTTGACATCTAGATAGCAAGGGTCTGATAACCTCAAACGAAGGATTTTCTGTGGTAGCACCAATTAGGGTAACGATACCTTTCTCGACAGCTCCCAGTAAGGAGTCTTGTTGGGATTTAGAAAAACGATGTATTTCGTCGATAAATAAAATTGGTGAAGCTTCATTAAAGAATCTCCCCTTCTGCGCCTTCTCAATCACCTCACGCACATCCTTGACACCACTAGTTACAGCTGATAGTGTATAAAAAGGTGTTTCTAACTTATGAGCAATAATCTGTGCAAGTGTCGTCTTACCTACTCCAGGAGGTCCCCATAGGATAAACGAAGGTATTCGTCCTGCGTCAATCATCTTACGCAGAACAGCTCCCTCGCCTACCAAATGTTCCTGTCCGATATACTCGTCTAAAGTGCGAGGACGTAGTCTTTCAGCCAATGGTTGTGCCATAATCGGGCACAAAGTTACGCTAAATTACGAAAATTACAAAAAATATTGCCTAAAAACTTGCTAATAAAAAATAAAGTGGTTACATTTGCACCAAATTTAGTATCATATTATGGCAAGAACAAAAGTACAACAACCGGAAAGTAATCCGTCATTATCAATTAAGTCAGTAACCAAGAGTAGTGTTTGGGACATTCAGGAGAACGATGTAATCCGTATGTGGGAAGCTGCTTGCAAGGATGCAGAAGTAAAAGAGAACGTGAAGCACTATATCCAGATTTTTAAGAGTGCATTCTTCATTGAGGATCTTCGTGAAGACTCTGCCCCAGTACGCAAAAGTTATGAGAACCGTGGCTATAAGGTAGCTGTTATCAAGTTCGACGATAACATGAAGTTTATATGGGCTATCAAGAAGCGTCCAATTTCACGTGTTACAGACTTGACCTATGAGAATATCCGTCATATCAGTGCTACCCAGTTACTCGAGGTTATCGACCGCAATTTTGGTGGAGGTTGGGATTCGTTGTCTCAGTCTGTTCAGGACGTTATCCAAAGCGGCTTTGATATCTCCACCACCACTCTTCCTAAAGACCGCCTGCACAAAAAAGGTGGCATGTACGACAAGAAAGTAGAGGATGGATATGAGGTTCTCGAAGTAGCAAAGGGAGGCTGGGTTGAAGCCATCTTCGCCAAATTGAAACCAGAGGAAATCAAACTCCGTATGCAGTTGCGTAACGGCGATGATGACGATTTCGATGAGGACGACGATTCTGACGTTATCGTGGAAGACAACTATAGTTCACACGACGAGGAAGATGAAGAAGTAGATGGACCTAACGATGATGATATCACCGAGGACAACTACTCAACAATGATGGATCTTGGCAATGAGAACGACGAAGAGTCGACTGAGCTAATCGACTTCACTGACGAGTAAGTTTTTCTAATCAACAAATCCAATAAAACTAAAACCTATCTATTATGATGATTCCCAAAGTATTCTGGCTAGTGCCCGTCGCATCGATTGTGGCACTAGCTATGGCGTACTATTTCTTCACGCAGATGATGAAGGCCGATGAAGGCACGCCACGCATGAAAGAGATTGCGCTTTACGTGCGCAAGGGTGCAATGGCTTATTTGAAACAACAGTACAAAGTTGTAGGCATTGTTTTTGCAGTGCTCTGCGTACTGTTTGCCTTCATGGCCTATGGACTTAATGTACAGAACCCTTGGGTTCCGTTTGCTTTCCTAACAGGTGGATTCTTCTCAGGGTTGGCAGGATTCTTTGGTATGAAAACTGCCACTTACGCTTCCGCTCGCACTGCTAACGCCGCACGCGAGAGTCTTGATGCGGGACTGAAGATTGCTTTCCGTTCTGGCGCCGTAATGGGGCTGACCGTTGTAGGATTAGGTTTGCTCGACATTGCCATTTGGTTCGTCGTACTCAATTTCTTCGATGCAGATGGTCTGATCTCAATAACGACAACCATGCTGACATTTGGCATGGGAGCTTCAACTCAAGCCCTGTTTGCGCGTGTGGGTGGTGGTATCTACACTAAGGCAGCCGATGTGGGTGCAGATATTGTTGGCAAGGTAGAGGCTGATATCCCAGAGGATGATCCACGCAACCCTGCCACTATTGCCGATAACGTTGGTGATAATGTTGGTGATGTAGCAGGTATGGGTGCCGATTTGTACGAAAGTTATTGCGGTTCAGTTTTGTCTACCGCAGCGCTTGGAGCAGCCGCTTTTGGGATAGCAGGCTTAGACATTCAACTCAAGGCTGTTATTGCCCCGATGCTGATTGCTGCCGTAGGTGTATTCCTCTCTCTTCTTGGCATTTTCCTAGTACGCACCAAGGAAGGAGCAACCATGAAAGATTTGCTGCACTCCCTCTCTGTAGGAACCAATGTCAGCGCAATCCTTATAGCAGCAGCAACCTTTGCCATTCTCTATCTACTGGGAATCGAAAACTGGCTTGGTCTTTCATTCTCCGTTATCTCCGGTTTAGCCGCAGGTGTAATTATCGGTCAGGCTACCGAATACTATACCTCACATTCGTACAAACCTACCCAGAAGATTTCGGAGGCTGGCCAGACCGGAGCTGCAACTGTGATCATCAAAGGTATCGGAACTGGTATGATTTCAACATGCGTACCTGTTATCACCATCGGTATAGCTATCATGCTCAGCTATCTCTGTGCCAACGGCTTCGATCTCTCGATGACATCTACTTCGCTTGCTCATGGCCTATATGGTATCGGTATTGCAGCCGTAGGTATGCTTTCAACACTCGGTATCACTTTAGCAACCGACGCCTATGGTCCTATCGCTGATAATGCTGGCGGAAACGCAGAAATGTCGAGTTTAGGCAAAGAGGTTCGCCATCGTACTGATGCGCTCGATGCTTTGGGCAACACAACAGCTGCTACAGGAAAGGGCTTCGCCATCGGTTCCGCCGCTCTAACAGCTCTGGCTCTTTTAGCTTCGTACATCGAAGAGATTAAGATAGCAATGACACGTGCAGGTGTTATGATGGAGAATGTGAAAGGCGAACTGATTTCAGCCGCCGATGCCAATATTCCAGACTTCATGAACTTCTTCCAGGTTAACTTAATGAATCCAAAAGTGCTGGTTGGTACTTTTGTTGGTGCAATGGCCGCCTTCCTGTTCTGTGGAATGACCATGGAGGCAGTAGGTCGTGCTGCCGAGAAGATGGTTCAAGAGGTTCGTCGCCAGTTCCGCGAAATTGCCGGCATATTAGAAGGTACCGGAACACCCGACTATGGCCGTTGCGTTGAAATCTCCACCCGTGCTGCTCAGCACGAGATGATTATTCCATCAGTCCTGGCCATCATTATCCCAATCGTCGTTGGATGTGTTTTAGGCGTAGCTGGTGTACTTGGTCTTCTTGTAGGCGGTTTGGCAGGTGGTTTCACCCTCGCCGTATTCATGGCCAACGCTGGTGGTGCATGGGATAACGCAAAGAAGAACATCGAGGAAGGCGCTTTTGGTGGTAAAGGCTCGTTTGCCCATAAAGCCTGCATCGTTGGTGATACTGTTGGCGATCCATTTAAAGACACCTCCGGCCCATCTCTCAACATTCTGATCAAGCTCATGTCAATGGTGAGCATAGTGATGGCTGGTCTTACAGTTGCATTTATGTAATTTATGAAGAAATTATTATCAATAATTACTATCTGGCTTTGCAGCACTATCTGCGCGCAAAGCCAGATTTTTACCTCTTCCGCTATCCCCGATAGCATATGGGCAACCATGCAGGGTAAAACTTGGAACAAAAATCCTTACATCAAACGCAGCGATTTGCGCTACCTCAGAATCTCGCATATCGACCTTGAAGGTCGCACCCATGTGGGCGAAATGGTTTGCAACAAGTTGATAGCAGAAAAACTATTGGCGATATTCAGCGAACTGTATAAGGCGCACTATCCTATCCAACAGATGCGTCTGCCCGATGTGTACGATGCCGACGACGAGCGCCAGATGCGCGCCAATAACACTAGCTGTTTCTGTTATCGAAACATCTCGGAGTCTAAAAATCTGTCAAAACATGCCCGCGGATTAGCCGTAGATATCAATCCACTTTATAATCCTTATATACGTTATAGTAAAAAAGATGGCAGTCAGATTGTAGAGCCCGCAAATGCTAGGAAATACATTAATCGCACAGCAAAATTCCCTTACAAAATTACACGTAACGGTTTGTGTTACAAACTATTCACAAAATATGGTTTTATATGGGGCGGTGCTTGGCGAACCAAGAAAGACTACCAGCATTTCGAATTCAATGTACGATAGATTTCGTTTGATAGTATGCCTGCATCACTCGGAAACCATAATCCAAAAGTGCAGCCGATTCTATAAACCTACTTTTAAACGTGCGACTGTTCAGTAGTACCAGTGTTAAAGAAATTCCACTTCTGGTAGCCGATGAGGCCAAACAATAGCCAGCCTGACGGGTATAACCTGTCTTGATACCAGTACAACCTTCATACGTATGGAGTAAAGCGTTGGAGTTACGACAAGCCAGATGGCGACCATCCGTTAGCGGTATATTTTTCTCAGCAGTACCAACGATGACAGCAAAAGCACTATCACGCATACAATAGCGTGCAAGTTTTATCAAATCAGCAGCACTACTGAAGTTATTATCGTTAGGCATACCATTCGGATTGGCAAAATGTGTACTATCCATACCCAGATACATAGCTTTACGGTTCATCATATCATAGAACTGCAACGTGTCGCCCGCCACTTGTTTTGCTAACGCATAAGCAGCATCATTGTCACTAATCATCATCATCTCGTATAATAAGTCGTTCATCAGATATTCATCACCCAATCTTACACGTGAATCCTTATTAATAAAAACATCACTGGTAATCTCTATACTATCCGCTAACCGGCCATTTTCCAACACCAACAGACAGGTCATCATCTTTGTGATTGATGCCATATAACGACGCGCAAATGCATTTTTCTGACTGATAATGATACCTGTCGAATCATCCACCAGCATCCAAGCATCAGCACTGAGAGAATCGAGTTTCGTACGCCCCTGTACCGTATCTGTATTTACAAACATCATCAACGATGTACTATCAATATGACTAACAGCCATCAGTCGGGCCTGTTCTGGGGTAATATCGCTATCCTCACGTTGTCCTGATCTGCACGATGCCACAAACAATAGTAGCATCCATGTAACAAATATAGTACCTATATGTTTCATTTCGTGTGCAAAATTACTAATATTTTTGGAATTTTGCTATATTATTAGTAAATTTGCAGCCGAAATGGAAAAAATAATACTTGGCATTGATCCTGGAACGAATTTGATGGGTTACGGACTGCTGAAGGTCATCGACGGGAAAGCGCAAATGATAACGATGGGAGTTATCGATCTGCGGAAATTTCCAGATGCCTATTTGAAATTAGGTCATATCTTCGAGCGCGTAACCAGTATCATTGATGGTTTCCTGCCCGACGAGATGGCTATCGAAGCCCCCTTTTTCGGCAAGAATGTCCAATCTATGCTGAAGTTAGGTCGCGCTCAAGGAACTGCCATAGCAGCCGCCGTCCATCATGGAGTCCCCATTCATGAATATGCCCCGATGAAAATTAAGATGGCACTAACGGGCAATGGAATGGCCTCAAAAGAACAGGTAGCAGGAATGCTTCAGAGACTTCTGAAAATTCCTTCAAAGGAGATGGGCAAGTATATGGATGCTACCGACGCCTTGGCAGCAGCCTACTGCCACTTTCTACAGATGGGGCGTCCAGAAAGTCCTGTGAAGTATCGTGGTTGGAAAGACTTTATTAATAAAAATCAAGAGAAAGTATCTAAAAGAAAAATATGAGGATCATCGAATTAAAGAATGCTATAGCACGCAAGCCAGAATGGAGTTTGGCAGAACCTGTTGACTTTTGGCTTGACGAAGGAGAACATGTAGCTATTGTTGGCCGTAATGGCGGCGGAAAAAGTATGCTAATCGATATGATCACCGGCCGCCATCCCGTATTTCCGGATATGATAAGTTATGCTTTCGACGAACCCTATAACAACATCAAACACATCACATTTCGTGATACATACGGTGGTGACAACGACCGGACATACTTTCTACAACAACGATGGAACCAAACGGAAATTGACGAGGATACACCAACCGTTGGCAATAAACTTGAAGAAGCCTTCCTGTTATCAGGCGAAGACACCCCTGAACGCCGTGCTTTCCAACAGCATATTTATAAACTTTTCCATCTCGATGAACTGCTTGATAAATATATCATCCTGCTGAGCAGTGGCGAACTGCGCAAATTCAAACTCGCAGCAAGCCTGTTTACCAGACCTCGCGTACTCATCATCGAGAACCCCTTTATTGGACTTGATGCTGAAACTCGTGACCAGGTCAATGAATTACTTCTTCAGTTGTCTAAGGAACAGGATATGCAAATAATTTTAGTGCTATCTAAGATGGACGAGATTCCCGAGTTTGTTACCCGTGTCATCAAACTAAATGAGCTACGCTTTGTATCCGATATCAAGGTAAAGACCGAATTTCCTATCGAACGCTGTCCTCTGGCTATCGAGGATATCTGCAAGGATGTCATTCCCCCACTCCCACAGGAAATTATCAAGTTCAACCATGTCACTATTCGCTATGGCGAACGAACCATTCTGAAAGATCTTAACTGGGTGGTCCTCAAGGGTGAACATTGGTCACTATCAGGTCAGAATGGCTCCGGCAAGTCCACCCTACTCTCTTTGGTATGTGCAGACAACCCTCAGAGTTACGCCTGTGACATTTCCCTGTTTGGTCGTAAGCGTGGTTCTGGCGAGAGTATATGGGAGATCAAGAAGCATATCGGTTACGTCTCGCCAGAGATGCACAGAAGCTACAAGCAGAATCTTCCCGCCATTCAGATTGTAGCCAGTGGTTTTAAAGACACCATTGGCCTGTACTACCGTCCTACTCAGGAGGAGAAAGAATTATGCATTGAATGGATGAATCTCTTTGGCATTAAGCATCTGGCTGATCGTCGTTTTCTTGAGATGTCAAGTGGTGAACAACGCCTGGTTCTTCTTGCTCGTGCTTTTGTCAAAAGTCCTGATCTATTGATTCTTGACGAGCCCCTTCATGGTCTCGACTTATGCAACCGCAACCTGGTTAAGACAATAGTAGACCGCTATATGTACGAGAACCCAGAGCGTACGTTGATCTATGTGACCCATTACGAAAATGAGTTACCGAATTGTATCGATAACTCACTCTATCTGTTAAGACATTAGTCTTTATTTCTCCATCAATGCCGCAGTACGTACCCTCGACAGCGTCTCGGGGGTCATCTGTAGGTAGCTGGCAATATAGACCAGTGGCGCACGCAGCACAAGTTGCGGCTGATTCTTTACCAATTTCTGGTACCGGTCCTGCGCACTCTCAAAGCGCAACATGTCAGCATGGTGCTGTGAAAGGATCAGGCTCTCCTCAAGAATCTTACGGTACAGTATCTGGATATTCACGCTTTTCATAGCCACAGCCTCCAGTTCTGCCTTGGGCAGGGCAATAAGAATAGTAGGCTCGAGCGCCTTTATCTGCAACTGTGAAGGCTGCTCACGGAACAAACTTTCGATACACATCACGATGTTGTTCTCTGTCGCCATATATTCGGTCAACTCCTTATCGTTTTTGAAGTAATACTGACGCACCAATCCGCGTACCACCCAATAAATGTTAGTACATACCTCGCCTTCTTTCAGAACGAACTCGTTCTTGGCGAATTTCATTGGAACAAGAATGCTCTCGAGCAAGTCGAGCTCATCATGCGTCATTGTACTGTATCGACGGGCTAATTCACGTGCCACATCTCTTGTTGTCAAGCTAACATTTGCCATAGATTATCGTTTGTTTTTAGTCCAATTTCAATACTGCGAGGAAAGCCTTCTGCGGCACTTCCACATTACCGATCTGCTTCATTCTCTTCTTGCCACGCTTCTGTTTCTCCAGCAACTTACGCTTACGACTCACGTCACCACCATAACATTTGGCAGTCACATCCTTACGTACCTGCTTCACAGTCTCACGGGCTATGATTTTAGCACCAATAGCAGCCTGGATAGCTATGTCAAACTGCTGACGCGGAATCAGCTCCTTCAGTTTTTCACACATACGACGACCAAAAGTCACTGCATTGTCCTGGTGCGTCAGCGTTGATAGTGCATCCACGGGTTCGCCATTAAGCAGGATATCCAGCTTTGCGAGCTTCGAGGGACGGAAGCCATCGATATGGTAATCGAATGACGCATATCCCTTCGATACTGATTTAAGCTTATCGTAGAAGTCGATCACAATCTCACCCAACGGCAACATAAAATGTAATTCGATACGGTTTCCACTGACATACTGCTGGTCGAGCAACTCACCACGCTTATCAAGACAGAGTGTCATGATGGGGCCGATAAAATCGGCAGCAGTAATAATAGAAGCACGGATATAGGGCTCCTCGATATGATCGATCAGAGTCAAATCCGGAAGGCCTGAAGGATTGTGCACCTCTTTAACCTCACCTTGCTTGGTATAGCACATATAGCTAACGTTTGGCACAGTGGTAATTACATCCATATCAAACTCTCGGTCCAATCGTTCCTGGATAATCTCCATATGGAGCAATCCAAGGAAACCGCAACGGAAACCAAATCCAAGCGCTACTGAGCTTTCGGGCATGAATGTGAGCGATGCATCATTCAATTGTAGTTTTTCAAGTGAGGCACGCAGGTTCTCGTAGTCAGCAGGATCAATAGGATAAACACCGGCAAACACCATGGGCTTAACCTCTTGGAAGCCCTCAATAGCTTTATCACAAGGTAAAGCCACATGGGTAATGGTATCGCCGACCTTAACCTCCTTCGAGTTTTTGATACCACTGATAATATATCCCACATCGCCTGTCTTCAGTTCTTTGCGGGGTATCATATCCATCTTCAGCACACCAATCTCATCTGCGTCATACTCCATACCTGTATTAAAGAACTTCACATGGTCGCCACTTTTAATCGAGCCGTTTACGATTTTAAAGTACGCAATAATACCACGGAAGGAATTGAAAACAGAGTCGAAAATGAGCGCCTGAAGTGGTGCCTTCTCATCACCCACAGGGTGTGGGATACGCTCTACCACAGCATTCAATATCTCCTCAACGCCCTCACCGGTTTTACCTGAAGCGCGGATAATATCCTCGCGATCACATCCAATCAGATCGATAATCTCATCCTCCACCTCATCGGGCATAGCGCTGGGCATATCAATCTTATTAATGACAGGGATAATCTCTAGATTATGATCAATAGCCATATAGAGGTTAGAAATCGTCTGAGCCTGCACACCCTGAGTAGCATCAACAACCAATAACGCACCCTCACAAGCAGCAATAGAACGAGACACTTCGTATGAGAAGTCAACGTGTCCTGGGGTATCAATCAGGTTCAGGATATATTTCTCTCCCTGATAAGTATATTCCATCTGGATGGCATGACTCTTAATGGTGATTCCACGTTCACGCTCCAGATCCATATCATCGAGCATCTGCCCCTCAGTCACCTGAATTGTCTTAGTGTACTCTAACAGTCTGTCGGCCAGAGTAGATTTCCCGTGATCAATATGGGCTATAATGCAGAAATTTCTTATATGATTCATTGTAGATTCTATGCTTTAAAGTGCAAAGGTATAAAAAAAGTCTCAGAAATCGCATATTTTTGCTTTTTTTTGTATCTTTGCAGCCAAAAAATAGCATTCATTATGAAAAAGTATTGGATATTGGCATTATTCGCCATATTATTGACAGCCTGTCAGGAGTCACTCGAGGATCGTGCAGAGCGCGACGCCAAGGATTACACACGCAAGCATTGTCCCACTGCAATGGACGAGACCACCATCATCGATAGTCTAACATTTGAGCGTGATACACGTACTGTACACTACTATTACAGATTGACCGGTGTAGCAGATGATGCCAATCTGAACAAGGACGAAGCCGTAAATACATTGAAGCAGTCACTCAAGAATAGCACGGCCGTCAAGGCATATAAGGATGCGAAGTTCCGCTTCGCCTATACCTACCACTCCGAAAAGGACCCGAAGAAAATTCTTCTGGATGTAGTATTCACAGATAAAGATTATTAAAGAAAAGTCCCTCACCACATGTGATGTGACCCCGAAAAGTTGGACGATTAATTAAATATTAATTATTTATCTCTCTATAGTAGTGAGCTCGGTATATAGCCGGGCTCATTCCTTTTAATCTCAGTTTTATTCTTTTATTGTTATACCACCATATATATTTTTTCAGTTCTCGTTCAAACTCTTCGATAGATTCAAAATGATTCACGTATAGCAATTCGTTCTTCATCAGTCCGAAGAAATTTTCCATCATAGCATTGTCCAGACAGTTGCCTTTCCTTGACATGCTTTGCACTATTCCATGGTCTTTGAGCATCTTCTGATACATCATGTGCTGATAATGCCATCCCTGATCAGAGTGTAATACCAGACCATCTGTATTGTGATGCTGCTTAAATGCCTTTCTAAGCATAGTTGTGACCATCTCCAGGTTCGGACTATTAGATATACTGTAAGAGATAATCTCTCCATTGAACATATCCAATATAGGCGAAAGATATACCCTCTTGTCGTTGATACATACCTGAGTAACATC
>NZ_JHVE01000012.1:0-113408 GCF_000619985.1 Prevotella sp. P6B4 | reverse complement strand
GATATCATAGATGACCTTAAGGAGCAGGTACTTGAACATGCGGATAGGAGACTCTGCCATACGACCATTGTCTGGACAGTATTTGTCTAACAACTCTTGATAGACAAAAGAAAAATCAACGAGCCCGTTGATACGTCTCAGAAGATTGTCTTGTGGGACAACTATGTCGTACAAGGCACTATACTCACTCAATACTAACTCTTGTTGTTGCGACAGCATAAGCACTCTCTTTTATGCTGTAAAGGTACAAAAAAATCTGCACATAGCCAAATGTTTTACTGACTATGTGCAGACTGTAATTGTTAAAAAGTGCCTAATAGGACTTTTTCAGTGCCCTCCAATTGCCGGGGGTTAATTTTTGATATCATACTTTCCTTTTCGCTGTTCGGCTTTCCGGGGCTTGCCTACCCCATGGAATCCCATGTGAGGCGTCTTCACGCCCTGATAGCCCGCATGGCGCTGTCGGATGCGCTGCACGTAATCCACCGTCTCCGATCCACGCATGTAACCATATTTCACAATAGGATCATTGTAATACCGAGGCTGTGCCAGCTTCAGCACATAGGGCGCCACCTCGCTCCAGCGATGCGGATTCCTACCGTCGCGCTTAGCCAGATTCATGGCATCGCGTATATGGTGCGCACCACCGTTGTAACTGGCCAGAACAAAGTTGGTTCGCTCGTACTGGTCGCGCACATCCGAGAAGGTTTTCTGCAGTTGTCCGATATATTTCACCGCCGCACGTATGTTGGCCTCGGGCTCGTACAACTGACTGCGCGGCACACCCAGATGGTCGGCAGTACCAGGCATGATCTGCATCAGCCCCTTGGCACCGGCAAACGATACGGCACGCGGGTCGAAGGTCGACTCCTGATAACACTGGGCAGCCAGCAGGCGCCAGTCCCAACGGATATCGCGGGCATACGTCATGAAATAGCTGTCGTAGTGCGAGATGATACCGCCCTTGGCATCGAGCATGGGCGAGAAGATTCGGCGATGCACCTTGCGAACCGTCAGCAGGTCGTTCTCCTCCTTCTGTACGGCAGCTATCAGCGCGGGGCGATACCAGCCCTGCAACTCCTTGGCCAGATCGTTCTTGGCCGTATCGGCATCGATATGTCCGGGTGTGGGCCACGCCACGATATCCACCTCGCCTTCGGCAAAACGTTTTACCAACTCCATACTGTCGCGATACACCTCCACACGCAGTCGCACCCCCAGCGAATCGGCGAAACGCTGACAAATCAGAAACTGCGTACCCAGGTACTTGCCATGATACTCGTAGTACGTCTGCGGACCGCTGATGGTGGCCATAATCAGTTCGCCACTGGTCTGGATGTCGTGCAGGTCGAACTCATCCGAAACCGAAACGGTATCATCAATCACACCCCAGGGTGCCACAATGGGTTCGTGCTTCTTCTCGAAACACGACACCAGCGAAAGCAAAAGCGCCCCGAAACCGACATATTTATACCATTTTTGCATCAATCTGCACCATTTTGTTAGTAAAAACGGTGCAAAGGTACTACTTTTTGTGCACGAAGCGCACGAAATTCACGAAAAAGTTGTAATTTTGCACCCGATATTTTTAGATTTAACAATATGTTAAGAATTGCAGTACAATCAAAAGGACGTCTGTTTGAAGACACGATGAATCTGCTGGCAGAAGCAGACATCAAGGTTAGTGCCTCAAAGCGCACCTTGCTGGTGCAGTCGTCCAACTTTCCGCTGGAGGTGCTTTACCTCCGCGATGATGACATCCCACAGAGTGTAGCCAGTGGAGTGGCTGACATCGGCGTGGTGGGCGAAAACGAGTTCGTTGAGCGTGGCGAAGATGCTGATATCATCTCACGTCTCGGCTTCTCAAAGTGCCGCCTCTCGCTGGCCATCCCCAAAGAGATCGACTACAAGGGAGTAGAGTGGTTCAACGGCAAGAAGATTGCCACCAGCTACCCCGAAATCCTCCGACATTTCCTTGAGCAGCATCATATCCATGCAGAAATCCATGTAATCACAGGTAGCGTAGAAATCAGCCCGGGCATTGGTCTGGCCGATGCTATCTTCGATATCGTATCATCAGGCTCTACCCTGGTGAGCAACAACCTCCGCGAGGTAGAGGTAGTGATGAAGAGCGAGGCCCTGCTGATCGGCAACAAGCAGATGAGCGACGAGAAGAAGGCCATCCTCGAACAGATGCTGTTCCGCTTCAAGGCCGTTAAGGACGCCGAGGACAAGAAGTACGTACGCATGAACGCTCCTAAGGCTCGTCTGCAGGAGATTATCGACGTGCTGCCTGGTCTGAAGAGCCCCACCATCATTCCTCTGGCCGACGAGGACTGGTGCTCTGTTCACACCGTACTCGACCAGAAGCAGTTCTGGGAGATTATCGGCAAACTGAAGGAAATGGGCGCCCAGGGCATCCTGGTAACGCCAATCGAAAAGATGATATTATGAATGTAATTCGATATCCCGAAAGAAGCGAATGGGCAAAGATTGTGGAGCGTCCTCATCTGGACGTTTCACAACTTAATGATACTGTAGCATCGGTGCTGGCCGACGTGAAGAAGCGCGGCGACGATGCCGTAAAGGGCTATGAGCTGAAGTTCGACCATGTTGATCTGCCCCAGCTCGCAGTTACCGAGGCCGAGATGAACGAGGCCGAGGCACTGGTGAGTCCTGAGCTGAAAGCTGCCATCCAGGTGGCCCACTACAATATCAAGACCTTCCACGAGTCGCAGCAGTTCAAGGGCAAGAAGATCGAGACACAGCCCGGCGTGGTTTGCTGGCAGAAGAGTGTAGCCATCCAGAAGGTTGGTCTCTACATTCCTGGCGGCACCGCCCCACTCTTCTCAACCGTGCTCATGCTCGCCACCCCTGCCAAGATAGCAGGCTGCGAGGAGATAGTGCTCTGCACCCCTCCAGGTCGCGATGGCAAGGTGAATCCCGCCATTCTCGTGGCTGCCCGTATCGCAGGCGTCAGCAAGATTTTCAAGGCAGGTGGCGTACAGGCCATCGGCGCTATGGCCTACGGTACCGAGAGCGTGCCCAAGGTCTATAAAATCTTCGGTCCTGGCAACCAGTATGTGATGGCCGCCAAGCAGCAGGTAAGCCTGCACGATGTGGCTATCGACATGCCCGCAGGTCCTTCCGAGGTGTGCGTCATCGCCGATAAGCATGCCAATATCGAGTTTGTGGCAGCCGACTTGCTGTCGCAGGCCGAGCATGGTATCGACTCGCAGGTGTTCCTCATCACCACCTCCGAGCAGGTGATTCTCGACGTACAGGCCGAGGTGAACCGCCAGCTGGATATGCTGCCCCGTAAGGAGATGGCAGCCAAGGCACTCGACAACAGCCGCCTGGTACTGGTGAACAGTCTGCAGGAGGCTATCGACCTCTCGAATGCCTACGCCCCCGAGCACCTCATTCTGCAGGTGAAGGATTACGCCAAGGTAGCCAATAAGGTAGTCAACGCAGGTAGCGTGTTCCTGGGCGAGTATGCCTGTGAGAGTGCAGGCGACTATGCCAGCGGCACCAATCACACCCTGCCCACCCACGGCTATGCCACTGCCTACAGCGGCGTGAACCTCGACAGCTACTGCCGTAAGATCACCTTCCAGCACCTCAGCGAGGATGGTATCCGCAGCATCGGTCGCGCCGTAGAACTCATGGCCGAAGCCGAGCAGCTTGATGCCCACAAGAATGCTATGACTGTGCGCATACGCGCAGTTGAAAGTTGATAGTTGACAGTTGAAAGTTATGAAGTCATTAGAAGAACTTACAAGACCCAATATCTGGAGCCTGGCACCATACAGCAGCGCACGTAACGAGTACGCTGGCCGAGAGGCACATGTGTTTCTCGATGCCAACGAGAACCCTTACAATGCGCCTTACAACCGCTACCCCGACCCCTTGCAGCTGGAGCTCAAGGCAGCCATCGCCAAGGTAAAAGGCGTGCCTGCCGAGTGCATTTTCTTAGGCAACGGTAGCGACGAGGCCATCGACCTGCCCTATCGCTGTTTCTGCGAGCCAGGCGTGGATAACGTGGTGGCCATCGAGCCCACCTATGGCATGTATAAGGTGTGCGCCGATATCAACAATGTGGAGTATCGTACCGTACTGCTCGACGAGCATTTTCAGGTAACTGCCGACGCGCTGTTGGCTGCCACCGATGCCCATACCAAGATTATCTGGCTGTGCACCCCTAACAACCCCACCGGCAACTGTCTGGTGCGCGAAGAGGTGATAAAGGTCATTGAGAATTTCGACGGCTTGGTGATTGTCGACGAGGCCTACAGCGATTTCGCCTCGCAGAAGCCCCTTCGTGCCGAGTTGGCCAAGTACCCCAACCTGATTGTGCTCAACACCATGTCGAAGGCATGGGGCTGCGCCGCTCTCCGTCTGGGTATGGCATTTGCGTCGCAGGATATCATCGCCCTGTTCAATAAGGTGAAGTATCCTTATAATGTAAACCTCCTCACCCAGCAGCAGGCCCTCGAGGCCCTGAAGGATCCCTACGAGGTTGATCAGTGGGTGAAGGTGCTCATCCAGGAGCGTGGCCGCATGATGGAAGCTTTCCGCGAGCTGCCCATCTGCGAGAAGGTATATCCCACCGATGCCAACTTCTTCCTGGCCAAGATGACCGATGCCACCAAGATCTACAACTATCTGGTTGATCAGGGCATCATCGTGCGCAACCGCCATCGCGTGCAGCTCTGTCAGAACTGTCTGCGCATCACCATCGGTACCAAGACCGAGAACAACGAGCTTGTAGCCGCCCTGCGCCAGTATTAATCGCAGGCCGCGGCCCTAAATACCAAGCACCCTGCCTCATTCTACTGAAGCAGGGTGCTTACTTTATGGGGAGGACTACTTACTATGCGCCGATGCACGATGTGGCTCCCAGTGCCGTTACAATCGCCGTTGCGATGGATGCAATCAACTGCACGATAAACTTGATACTCTCTTTCTTACTCATAGCTTTCAATATTTAATGGTTAATCTTCGGTACTGCCGCTTCCTCCGGTGTTACCGCCAGTATTGCCACTCTGGCTGTTGTCGCTGCCTGAGCCCGACGAGGGTGCGTCGCCATCGAGTGCGCCGGCCAGCGTCTCGGCATTGACGAATTCGGCCTTCTTGATGAACTCACGACTCGAGATGTCGGTCTCGGTGGTTGAATCGGGCAGGAATCGGATGTGCAATCCCTTCAGGTTCTTCTGAGGCAGGAACTTGTCCTTGCTCTCAGCACCGCCTTCGGTGTTCTCGAGGGTAGTGAAGAAGATACCCAGACCGTCGATCTTCACGCGCTTAGAGTTGAGCAGCATCTCCAACAGACAGCTGCGGAACTTCTCGAGCACACCGAACACTACGTCGGGGGTGTAGATAGAGCCGTGCTCGCTGATGTGGTTCGCCAACTTGCGGGTGTTCAGGGTCTCGATGGTTTTCTGACGGGCGAACCATCTGCCCAGCACCTTCGAGTTGCTCACCTTGTTCTGTTTCAACAGATAAAATACTTTTGCCATAATGTGTGTGTATTAATTAGACTTAAGTGCGACTGGCTGCATCGGGCAGCCGCTTCCCGTGTGTGCGTTTCATATCTTATTTTCGTTGCAAAGATACAAAAAATAATCCGAACCACCAAACGATTTGCCCATTATTTTATAGCAAATATATAAATTTTTATGGTCTATGCATCTAATGAGCTGAAGCGTAACTTTTGGCGCCCGGAAATGACGTTTCAGGCCACCAGAAGTTACGTTTCCGCGATCGGGAGCACGCCCCCGTTTTATTCACTATTCATTTATTCACATGTACAAGAAGGTTTTCTGGTTTGTAAGCAAGAGTATTTATATTATATATTATATTATAATATAATATATAATATAATATTAATCTACTTCATAGCAACTCACAAGTGGAGTGAGTGCTAAAACCCTTCCTGTACATGTGAATAAATGAATAATGAATAGTTTTTATCACCCAAATAATTTGCGTAATTGCAAAAAAATTGCTACCTTTGCACCATTACTATTAACGAACCATACTTTAAAAAGTTTTCAAAACATTATGAGTAACGAAACCCCATTATCTTTCAAGCAGATAATCGACGTATTATCTGCAAGTATCAACCCGGAAAATCGCGTCATGGACCTTGTACCAGACTACATGCAGGAGTTATTGTACAGCAGCCTCGTCACGTCGCTCAGTATCGTCACAGCCTCAGAGATGGTAATCAACTCCGGCGGACAGATCGACTACCAGCAGATGTACGACCTGCTGAGGCCCTTACTAACCGACAAGAAAGTGATTGAGAGCTACAACAGCTGGAAGAACGATCTGTACGGCATGACACCCGAGATGCTGAAGCGCAAGCGTGTGCAGGTGATATTCGAGGTGCTGCGACAGGGTATCATGCGGCACGACACGACACCATGCAACATGGAGATCGACAATATTCCCAAAGAGAAGATCAAGCCATGGCTATCGTGCGGAGAAGACATCGACGACAACACCAAGAAGGACATGGCCCGCCTGATGCGCTATCTGATCATCGATGGCGACATTGTGATGATCAACCGCACCAAGTTCGGCAAGTATGCGATGAGTCACGCGAAGGATTTCTCGCACAAGGACACCAAGGCCATGTTTAAACTCGATGCGATACTCGACCTGGTGAATGCCGATCTGGTGGCACAGAACCCCAGGTTGCAGGCGATTATCAACAAGTACCGCCTGCAACCTGAGCCGCTCAACACTTTTGCGCCCGCCAAGAACATCAAGCGCATCCTCACCCAATCGGAAGTGCTGGCACTGGTGAGCAACAGACAGAAGTACACCGCCGAGTGGATAGAGCAGTTTGTCGACGACCTGTTAGCATCGGAGAAAGGCAAGAGCATCATCGTGGATTGGGGCAACAGTAAGAAACGCAACAAGCTGCCCGCCTTAGTGGCAGGCAGCTTGGTAAAGGCCGGTGTATTCGGCTGCAGCTACCCCGTACTGGCCCGCGCCATCCGTATGCAACACGACTTCAAGGTGAAAACCGAGTGCTACGCCACCTACATGGGTAAGCAGCGCGAACAGCCCTATCTGGACTGGGTGCTGGCGTACGTGAAATGCTAATGTTTCCCGCAGGATAAGACCACTTTCTTTCCATCCTTTATATATAGGCCTCGACCAGGTTTTGCAACGCGTCGGCCATCAAGCGTGTAGATGCCTTTGCCATCTACTGTGGTCGCGTGAGTTCTGGGTGCTGACAATCCACTTGTCAGCATGGCCTTCACGTCATCGCGTGTCAGTACATAATCGTGACTGAACGCCTCGTTCCACCATGAGATATCGGCATTACCGTGGGCTGTGCCATTAAAGGCGCTACTGTTCATATCGTTACTCACGGCGTAATCGTACCAAGGCATAAACCACAGCCATTTAGCTCCTGCCGTCCACTGATTGCCGATAGTAGCCACCGAACCGCACTCTGTAAGAGCCACAAGTTTCGAGGGCGAATACTCATTCAGAAAATCGTAACATTTAGTACGAATCGTACTGGCATTGCTCTCGTTATAGATATCCATTCCCACCACGTCGACATAGTCGTCGCCCGGATACCACCGATAGCCATCGCTATAGGACTGGCCCCATGCAGAGCTTTGTGTCCACACCCACACCAGGTTATCGACGCCCAATTCCTGGAATCGGCGATACATGGTGCGCCACAGCTCATTGCAGCCATCGGGATCGCGCCCCCACCAGAACCACATGCCACCAGCCTCGTGCAGCGGTCGCCACAACACAGGGATGCCTTTCTCCTTGAGTTTGAGCAAGATACCGGCCACGCGGTCGATATCCTGCATCATGATCTGGTATTCAGCCGATGTCGTGTCGAAAATCTTCTTCACATCGAAGGTAGTCTGCTCATCTTCCTTACCATTATCGGTTCCCCAGTAGAAGGCATACTTTCCACTCTTACCGCTGCGGGCAGGCACGTTCCAGTGCCAGCAGATGCTGATGATGCCCCCCTGCTGGTGCCATTCTTCGAGCACACTGGTGTTATCGTAATCTATCCATCCTCCAGCCGACGACCATGGCAGATGAATCAGATCAAAAGTAGCGATGGCGGGCCACTTTTCAGTATGCTGATGAACCCACTCTGCCTCGCTGATATTCCAGTTTACACAAGCCATCGTACCCGACAACGTTTTCTGTCCGTTGATATCATTCAGCAACTGCATCAGTTGCTGCGCTGCATCCGACTTAACTGGTTCTGCAGCACAGATGCCACAAGTCATCATGACAGCCGTTAGTATAGCAGCCAGTCTTTTCATGTTATTTACCATTTATCAGTCGATAAGAAACCACATCGCGGCTCTTCACCACGAGCTTACGATCAACCTTGTTCTTCAGTGTTGTCTTGCCCTCTTGTTTGTGGGTCCACAGGTTATACACCTTATAGACCTTGGTTGCAAAATCGGTGCTCAGCTTGCTCACCTCACGATCCGTGAGATTGAAGTCCTGCCAGTTCAGGCAGCAGGTGATATCCTGGCGCGTGGGATTGAGGATGGTGAATGCCCAATCGCCTCCGGCAAGCGGTTTGAACCAGAACTGCAAACCGTCGCGGTCGCAATAGTGTAGTCCCTGCACGCCCAATGTATCCTGATCGATGGCTATCATTTCCTTATTCATGATAATGTTGCGTGTAGCCTCGCTCATATTACGCAAATCGTTGCCAAGAATCAGCGGACTGGCCATCATACACCACATCGTGAAGTGTGCGCGGTCTTCGTTCTCAGTCATGCCGTTGCCAACCTCCAGCATGTCGGGATCGTTCCAATAGCCCTTTCCTGCATACTGACGCAGGGTGTCGTTATACGCTATGCACTGCATAACCCCGAACTGACTATAACCAGCCTCAAAAACGCGCAGCGAATCGAAATCGCACCAGATGTCTGGTGTGGTACGCCATGAGTGACCTATCTGTCGGGCCCATTTCCAAGGGCGGCTACTCCCCCACTCGCACATACTGAGGAAAATAGGGCGCCCAGCAGCACGCAAGGCATCGCTGATGAGTTGGTAGGCACACTGTGGGTTCACGTTGGTGGTGTTACACCAGTCATACTTCAGATAGTCTACTCCCCAGCGGGCATACTGCAGTGCATCCTGATACTCATGTCCTAACGAACCAGGTTCGCCGGCACAAGTAGCGGTACCGGCATCGCTGTAGATACCCAGTTTCAGGCCCTTACTATGCACGTAGTCGGCCAATGCTTTCATACCGTTGGGAAACTTCTTGGGATCGGCCGTAATAAAGCCGTTGGCATCGCGCTTGCCGTGCCAGCAATCGTCGATATTAATGTAGGTATAGCCAGCATCGCGCAGGCCACTCTCTACCATCGCATCGGCAATGCCTTTAATCACGTCCTCCGAGATGTTGCCTTGGAACTTATTCCAAGTACTCCATCCCATCTGTGGCGTATCAGCCAGACCTTCCCATTTCTGTGCCTTTACAGGCAGTGTCATCAGGGCAAGCATACTGCCCAGGATGATCATTTTCGTTTTCTTCTGCATATTATTCTGTTCTAATTGTTATTTCGATCAATAAAGTGGATTCGGATTGCGTGATATATTTGCAACAGCCTTGGTACGACCGAGAGGTGTTATCTTCAGATTGTCGAAGTAAGGCGTGCTGACACGGCGCTCTTGCAGGGGTGCCATCAGCGCGGCCATACCGTGGGTGTAACGGTCGGATGTGGCACGGCACACCTGTTGTCCATCCACATAACCAGTTATCTCATCGCCCTCAAAACGCAAACGCAGGTTGTGCCAACGTCGGGCGTCGAAGCCCTTAACCTGCGTACTGTCAAGTACATACTCGCCTCCCACCTCGATATCCTTACGGGCCAGGATGAGTGCCTGCTGCTCAGCATCGCCTATCAGCTCCTTCTGGTCCAGCTTACCACGAGTGATATAGAGCTGGCAGCGTCCGTGTTCGTTGATCTTCAGGTAGTAGCCTTTTGCCCATACGCCATAACCAGAGCCCACATCACATACACGCCCCATAATGGCTGCCTCGTCCTGAGGATTCAGCAGCACATCGGCACTCACCTCGTAGTCCTGCCATGCGGCATCACCGATGATGGAGTAATGGTGCCATTCGGGCGCCCAACTCAGCGTATGCTCACCTACCGTCTGTTGCAGGCATGTGCCCGAACCGCCATCAGGTGCCTGGCGCAACTCAAAACATCCGATGATGTCGGCCATGTAATGCGGCAGATAGCCCCATTGTGCAGGGTGACCATAGCCATCAAAGTCGTCCTGATAAGGCATTGGGAACGCAGCTGTAGCCGGAACATCGGCAAAACTGCCCTTCTGCTGACCTGTGGTAGTTGAGAGAGAGTAAACACAGTCAGGATTCAAAGTAATGGTAAAGCTACGACTTTTGGGGGTGATATCAGCCAGTCGTACAAACTGTTCCTGCTCATTGCTGCGCCATACGCAGAGTTTAGCCGCAGAGAGGCCTTTTGGCACACTGATGCGTATAGTCTGAGGAGCGGTAGCCTCCTTCGTCTCGAAGATGATGCTATAGTCGCTGGTAGCAGGATTACGCAACATGCACATAGAACCGCCACCATCAAGTTTCCGACAGCCATCGTCCACATACTGCCAACCCACTTCGGTAAACTGTCCGTAGTGTGCATAGCCCCACAAGGCCTGGCGCACGCTATAGTTGCCGCTCCAAGGTTGCTGAGCTATCAGCATGGGCGGATCTTGGCTATAGGGCTCTAATGGATAGGTAGCACCAATGTCGTACCAGTTAATCACCTTGGTGGCACCGCTCACGATATAATTCTCATTAAAAGCTTTTACGATGCCTATCAGGCAGTCGAAACCCTTGAGATAGATATGGTCCTCGCTGTTCCAGATGGGCTTGCCCATGCTTTCGGCCATGGCACGCTGCTCTGCCGTAAGGGGGATCTCGCTGAATGTATGAGCACTCACAGCATAGATGGCATCGCGTAACTCAGCATCGTGCGTCATCGCCTTCATAAACTCCATCTTGTCAGGTCCCCAGTTGTCGAAGGCATGTAGCTTCACATTCTTAAAGCCTCGCTCATTCATGGTGCGGCGCAACATCTTAGCGAACTCATTATTCCAGCCCTTTTCGTTATGACAGCCTATGGCATTCAGTTCCAGTCCGTATTGTTGACGCAACCCCGTAAGCCAGTCCACATAGTAATCGGCCATATCCTGCGTCCAGAAGTCGCCCACCCAGCGAGGTGCGCTCCACCCTGTAGCATCAAGGTCGAGCTTGGCGTTGCGCTGCTTAGCCTCGCGCATCACCCACCATGTGTAGCCACGCTGAGCATTGAAATCGCCACGGTAGTGACTGTGCGACGGCATGGAGCCCTGCGTAGAATTACCATCGCCAGGTATCTCTACCAGCAAAGAACTGACTGAAGCACCGAACTTAGGCTTATATACCAAATCCATAATCTGCGAGCGCTGCGGTTCAGGATAGTCCTTCAGCAACACCGAAGTAGCCCCGCCACCATTCACAGCACCGATACCATCAAACTGTTTTCCGCCCGATGTCGACTTGATACGAACCATCTGGGCTTTATTTTTTTTACCTATTGAATATGGAGTTTCATCGCGCGTAAGAACCAAGTCAGTATTCAGGAATTGCTTCCAGAAATCAGGTGTGTTGTTACTGCCGAAAAGGAAAGGCACTGTCCACGGAGCCACATACAACCATTTAGCGCCGTCTTTCATCATGGCCTCGGCACTTGGCATACAATCACATTCGGCCAGTGCCAGCATCTTATGTGGATACTTGCGGCTTAATATATCGTACTGTTCTTTATAGCTGCCATGATTGGTTGAAATATGATACTGATCGCGGGCCACAATATCAACAAACTTGTCACCAGGATACCAATCGTCATCATCGAGTTCTGATGTCCACACGTATATCAGGTTGTGTACACCATGCGCCATCAGGTAACTCTGCATGAACAAATACAGTTGTTTGAACGTTTCGGCACCATCGCTGCCCCACCAGAACCATGCTGTTCCACCACGGTTGCTATTGCCAGCCGCTTCGTGGAACGGACGCCAGATGATGGGGATGCCCTGTTTCTGATAGTGCAGCAACAAGTTGGTGATACGCTCCAGATCGTGCATCAGGGCCTGATTCTCGGGTGTACCTTTTTGTAGCGCCTTACGTGGCGAAAATGTAGTGCCCTCCTGTGGCGTCCGTGCTGCCGAAGGGGTATAGAACGAATACCCTTTATCAGGGGTCATCAAGGTATCTACAGGTACACTCCAATGCCAGATAAAGCCCACAATACCACCCGCCTGATGCCAATCCTTGGCAGTATCGGCCAGATAGTTAATATGCTCCATTCTGAAATGCTGGAAGTCGAATATATTGATGGCGGGATACTTGCCTGTACTTTTTCTCACTTCATCAGCATCGGTCGTGTTATAATCCCATCGGGCCTGACAACCAGAGAGCACCTGCTTGCCCCAAACTTCGTTCCTAAGATACTGATACAAAGACGCCGCCTCTTTTGTAGCCTTCTTGTCTATCGGTCTGGGGGCTATCTGCCCTAACAAGCACAAGAAAGGCATAACACCCAATAATAAAACGCTGCAAATTCTTTTCATATAGTTTTACATTTTCTCCGCAAAGATAAACATTTATACTGAAATCACAATACTTTTTACTGAAAAAGAGGGAGAGAATCACACCAAGGAGTTCCCTCCCCCCTAACCAAATCTAATACTAACTAATAACTAATAATACTATAAATCCGTTCTTTACTGTATAAGCACAACTTTCACAGCTGTGTAATTGCATCCGCTGATGATCAATCCGTTATCCTGAAGTAGCGGCAGGGTTACATCGTCGATGGTCATCTCGTAATAGCCTATTTCGAAATCCTGGGTTGATAGACCTATCACGCCGAGTTCGTCGGTAAGTCCGCCCCAGTCGCTGCCATTCTTGAATGAGCCCTGTTGCCATCCTTCTACCTGATTCTTAATATACACACGTATAATATTACCTGTTTTTGCATTTTCGAAGGCTTCCTTGCCTATGATGATGGCAGCCGACCAGCCACCCATATCGGTCTCGGTATCATTCAGTACTGTTTCTACTGGGCCGGCAGTATTGGGCACCCATACTGGCACTACCAGTACCACCTTTACGGCAGTAAAATTAATACCACGAATAAGCAGACCAGTGCTTTGCATAGCTGCCAGCATATTTTCATCGAGTGTAAAGTCCTTATAGCCTGCAGCCATATCCTCGTCGCTGGCACGCTGGGCTGCAAGTTCGCTCCAATTACCATCGGACAGGATAACCCAGTTATCGTCGCTGGTCTTATCCTTAATATACACGCGGATAACGTTGCCAACCTGTGCATCGGCCAGGACGCTCTTATCAATCATGAAGTAGCTGCTCCAGTCGCCCTTCATCACTACATCGCCATCGTTATAGATGTCAATCTCCTGGTCTTCCCAGTGTCCGCCTTGAGCACCGCGCTCAATATCCATATTACCCAACACCATCAACTCACCATTATCGAAAACTGCGCTAATAGGCTGCTCATTGCCAATAGGTGTCTCACCAGGAAGCGTAATGGTGATGTTATCGTTTGATTTACGCTTAAAGTCGATGGCATTGATAGTAATCGCCTCATCACCCATACCAATGTTAACCTGCTTAACCAGCATTAAATCGTTACCTTCAATCTGTAGGTCATCGTATGTTTTTACCGACTCGGCCGGATTAAAATAACGCAGTGCGGGCTGTGCCTTACGGATAGTCTGTCGGCTCTGTGCCTGCTCTGTGCCTGTTGATACGGTAAGTGTGCCAGCCTCGGCATCAACACCTGTAGGGGCAACGGCTATGATACGCGAATCGTTGATAACCTGAACCGATTTGGCTACTTGACCACCAGGAAACTCTACCGTCGTTACATCCGAGAGGCCTGTACCAGTGATTGATACCTCGGTACCATCCATTACAATCGTAGGATAGAAAGCCGCTACCGAAAGTCTCTCTACAGTGCTATCGGCATCATCCGAACAGGAAACAACACCCATTGCCATGGCCAAAAGCATCATGTTAAATGTATTCTTTTTCATATCGATGTTTCAATTTTATGAGTTTTTATTTGTCCCAATCAGGGTTTTGAGTAAGATTAGGATTCTTACTAATCTCGACAAAGGGGATGGGGAAGAAGTAGAACTTATTGTTCCAACCTCGACTCAGAGCACCACGGTGTAACAGCAGCTGTCCATCCGCATCCTTAGTAATGCTAATGGTATTGACCAGCTTCTGCGTATCGCCTTTCTTCCAGCGACGGATATCCCAGAAACGCTGATCCTCGAAGGCCATCTCAACCATACGCTCACGCTCGTAGCGCTGCAGCCAATCAGCTGTCGAAGTTGTCCAGTGAGGCATTCCCACATCAGCACGATCAAGTATGGCATTCACCGCATCATTGGCGCTCAATGTAAACTCGCCCTTGGTGTTGGCATTACCATAATAGTGGTACATGGCCTCGGCATAGTTCAGATAGAACTCGCCCAGTCGCATCACAATCCAAGCATGCAAGGTGGTTGTGGCATTATTCGTTGAAATATTAACATTGGGGTCGCAATACTTCTTCAGATAATAGCCCGTATTGGTAGCATTGGTCAGCGGCGAGGCATTAAGACCGCCCTCGAAAGTCTCGATAGGGTTATCATTGTAGTTGGGCCAGATGTCGCCATTCTTACATACCGTCATGCCGAAACGCGGATCCAGATTCTCATAGGGATCGGTCTTACTCAAGTTGATGACCGACTCAGGATGGCGCTCACCGAAGGACTGATTGCTATCCAGATACTCGTAGGCATCGACCAGCGACTGTGTGGGGCACATGCCCGACTGTCCATTCTCTACACCAACAGGATAGTTGTAGGTTTCCCACGAGCTTGAAGCGCCACGCTTCACGGCAAAAATAATTTCCTGACCATCGCCATTGGCTGGTCCCCAGAGTTCGGAATAGAGCCCCAGTTTAATGCCCCACCCATTGGCCCTCACCAGCAAATCGTGGCTGGCACGGGCAGCATCAAGCCACCATTGCTTATTATCAGAGGTATTGAACAATGGCGAAGCCTTATACAACAGCGTACGTGCCTTGAGTGCCAGGCACATGGGCTTAGTGGCACGTCCGATATCGGTATTCAGCTCGTTGGCATAGGACACAGGCAGAAATTCGGCAATGGTATTCATCTCTTCCACAATCCAATCCATAATGGTGATGGCCGATGTGCGGCTCAGCTGATTGGCCTCGGCATTAGTGAGCGATTTGAGCGTAAAGGGCACATCGCCATAGGCACGCACCAGCTCGAAATAGAAATAAGCACGCAAAAAACGCGTTTCGTATTCGAACAGCTCAAACTTATTTTTCATGGCCTGGAAATCATTGTTGTTCTCGTAGGCCGACAGATCTATCTTATCCAGTTTTTCCAAGAAATTATTGGCTTCGGCAATCGCTTTGTAGGAGTTCTCCCAAAGATAAGAGAATGGGTTGATAGGACTCCAACCGCCATTGTACAGCTTACGGATATTATCGTGCGAGAGGGCACAGTCGGCCTCATCACAGGCAGCGGCAAAGGTAGCACCGCTACCGCCCTCGAAATTCTTACTCAAACCGTTGGGAACACGTGCATAGACACTAGAAACCAGATGCTCTATACCGTACTGCGGACTTTGATACACCCACTCTTCGTTGTTGGTGGTCACCTCGCTATAGTTTAAATCAACGCAACTGGTACACCACACAGCAGCACCAAGCATGGGTAAAATGATATGTTTATAACTCTTCATAATTGTACTGTTTTGAATTAGAATAATAATGATGCGCCTACGCTGACGGTCTTCATGATAGGATAACCGGTTGACATGGTTTCGGCATCGAGCTGTTTCATATTACTGAAGTCGAGCAGATTCTCACCCTTTACAAAAATCTTGCATTGCGAGAGTCGGATATGAGAAATAAGCGACTGAGGCAACAGATAGTACACCTCGCAGTTGCGCAACTTCAGGAAATTCACGTTCTTCCACCACACATTGTTGGCTCGGTAGTTGTTGTTATTAGCCTGTGAGGTGAGTCGGGGGTACTGTGGAGCATTACTATTATCCCAGCAGTTATCATAATAGTCTTGTGTCAGGTTTGCACCACCAATCATAGGTGTCCATACGCCAGTGGCACCCATATAGCGGGTGAACATGCCAGCTCCCTGCAGCAGGGCACTGAATCCGAAGTTGCCAGCCTTAAGTCCCATGTTGATGGCATAGTTGAGTTCGGGCACCGAAGTGCTGTAGCCCATCTTCACCACATCGTTCTCGTTGATAGTACCATCGCCATTCTGGTCCTTATACTTAAAGTCGCCAGGCTTGCAGTTGTCAAACTCCTGTTCGGGCGAATTGGCGATGTCGGCATCGTCGGCGAAGAAACCAAGCACCTCCAGGCCCCATGCCTGGTTTACTCTACCATCAACAGACGACAGATAATCGCTGGCTACATTCTCGATGGTACGACGGATGCGGTTGCGCCCCCATGTGAACTGTCCGCCCAGATTCAGACTAACATCCTTACCCAGTTTCTGCACCCAGTTGGCACCCACCTCAACACCATAGCTGGCCACGCGGCCCCAGTTGACATAACCCGATGGCACACCAACAATCGACGAAACAAGTCCATCGCCAGAGAGCAGGATGTTATCACGGTAGTTATAGTAACCATCGATGGTTAGATCGAGATGCTTGAACACTCGCAAGTCGGCACCCAGATTAAACTGATAGGCTGTTTCCAGCTTAAAATGGTCGGTGGGCTGATAGGAAATAAAGGTGCCCCACGTTTGATAGCCATTGCCGGCACCAAAGTAATAGTCGCCACCGCCACCATTATAGTTCTCGAGCCAGATGCCATTAATGGGCACATAGTCGAGATGGCGGATGGCACCCGAGAGGCGCAGTTTACCATAGTTCAGAATGCTACTTGCATCGTTGTTGGCAAAGATATAACCCAACGAGAGTGCAGGCGAGAACGACCACTTTTCGGGATAGGAACGGTTACTGCCATTGGCAGCCAATGTGAGATTGGCTATATACTTATTATTCAAGTCGTAGTGCAGACAGGCCATCCAGTTCATACGATTAAAGGTGAGGTACTGGCCGTTAGGTGTTTCGTTCTGCTGATTCCAAATGAGCGAGGCCGA
This sequence comes from Prevotella sp. P6B4, assembly GCF_000619985.1. Classification (NCBI taxonomy): domain Bacteria; kingdom Pseudomonadati; phylum Bacteroidota; class Bacteroidia; order Bacteroidales; family Prevotellaceae; genus Prevotella; species Prevotella sp. P6B4. The sequence continues at coordinate 96,137 of NZ_JHVE01000012.1, read as the reverse complement.
GAAATGATCATTGCCTGTAAACTGCGTTTGATAATCGGCTGAAAGCGACAGATAGGATGAGCGGAGATGCTGATCCTGCCAGTAAGCAAAAGTGGTGTTATCCGTTTTATCACCAGCCGAATAGGTGGTTAAACCATTCACGCTTCCATCAGCATCAAAGGTGTATCGCTCGTAACCATACATAAAGCCCTTGGTGTTATGCTCATAAATCTGCGAATAGTTATTGTAACCAAAGCGGGCTGCAACCGAAAGTCCGCTAAGCAGTGCGCCCAGATCCTGACGCAACGTGATGTCGCCCTGAAACAGGCGCGAGTGCGACTTGCGGAAACCAGATGACTGGATTTGCGCGACAACATTGTTGGTGCTATAAGTGGTGTTACCACCCCACACGCCAGCCAGTTCGCCATCAGGGTTATTGGTAACAGGGAATGCCGACGAAGGCACTTTGTAGAACATGTCAAAAACATCGTTGGCCGAAACACCTGCAGGACGATTAGTCTCGACAAACGATCCCAGCAGATTAATCTGCATAGTGGTAGTCTTTGTCAGTTCGGCATCGATATTGGTACGAATATTAGCCTTCGAGAACTTCAGCTGCGAATTGTAATCGTCTTGCTTGGTATCCTTCAGCAATCCGCGACAGTCGGTATAATCCATGAACGAGAAAAACTTCAGGCGCTTGCTACCACCATTTAAAGCCAGGTTGATGCGGTTTTCGGCTCCCATGTCCTTGAGTGCCAGATGCTTCCAATCCACTTGTGGATAATAATAAGGTGCACTCTGATTGGCAAAAGCATCAATCTCTGTCTGATTATACATGGGCGAAAGGCCATCATTAAATCGGGCCTGATTCATGGCTTTAGCATAAGTGGGAGCATCCACAAAATCAGCCGTCTTGGGGGCGAACACAAATTTGTGGTTATAGCCCACCTGCACCGACAGTTTCTGTTCGGCTCCGCGCTTGGTTTTAATCAAGATGGCACCATTCAGTCCCTCATAGCCATAAATGGCTGTTGCAGCGCCATCACGCAGCACCGTCACCGATTCGACCTCATCCACGGTCAGATAGTCGATAGAGCGCTTGATGCCATCCACCAGTATCAGTATATTATTCTCGCTTGTGGTTTGAGTGCCACGGATATTGAATGTGGCCCCAGCACCGTCATCGCCAATAAACTGTCCGTTGTTAAGTACAGTCAGTCCCAGCAGCCTGCCATACAAAGCTTCTTTCAACGTGGTAGCAGCCGTGTGCTGCAACTCCTCCCCCGAGATAGTATGCGAGGCATTGGTAGAGAGCTTGTTGTTATCATTCAACAGGCTTTGTGCTGCAACAGGTAATGCCATCGGCATGAGGCATGTTGCGAACACCATTGATTTGAGCAATATCTTACTATTCATATTTACATCTTTGTTAATTTAATTCCAACCAGGATTCTGAGTCAATCCGTAATTCTTATTAATCTCATCGGGTGGCAGTGGTGCCAGGAACCATTTGTTCGACCACGCTTCGGGATGACTCCAAACAAAACGTGCATTACCGGTTTTTTCGCTGATAGCGTAAGGCACATACTCGAACTTTGTAGGGAATGGTTCGGTGTCGGGATTCCACTTGCGTTCCACACGATTTCCAGCATCATCAATTCTGTAAATCTTCATGCCACGCAGCGGTTTCACAAAGTCGGCAGCCATCATGCGTCGGTTCATATCATGGAATCGGCTTTCGAACTCGAATCCCAACTCGCAGGCACGCTCACGCATAATCTCCTTAATCAGATTGTCCTTATTCGAACTGAGCGAAAGTTCAGGATTGGCTGCTGCGATATCGGGAAGTCCCACACGGGCTCTCACAATATTCAGCTGCTGAATGGCATCTGCCAGTCGGCCGGTCTCAGCCAAAGCCTCGGCATAAATCAGATAGAGTTCGGCCAATCGCATATAGGCAAACTGCACCGGCTCATCGTCGATAATGCCCTGTCCTCCCTGGTCGTCGGAGCCCAGATCGAGCACGTACTTATAAGTGGCAAATCCATGAGGGCGACAGTTCCAACCTGTTGAACCGGTAACGATAAACTCGCCTCCCTCCCACAACTGCACGGGGTTTGCCGGACCATACATCTGATATTTATAATCTTTTTTCTGAACCAGCATCGACTCGTAGAGACGAGGATCGCGATGCTCGAAGATATCCACTTTGGCAGGTTTCTGATTGTAATATTTCTGCCCGTCGAAATTCTTACCATTGGCCCATGGGAACATCTCCATCCAGTCGAGCGTAGCAGCAATGGCGCCGGAGTGCCAAACGTTAGCAGGGCACTGGTCCCATTCTTTCATATACACACGATCGTGGATCGACAACAGAGCCTCGCGATTATCGCGACTGCGATAAGCCTTGCGGAAAGCCAAGCGATAGGCCTCTTCGGTGTTGTCAGTAGCCGTTATCAGCTGGTAATAGTCGCCATTGGCAGCGTTCATTCTGAAGAACTCTTCGCAAGCATCCACTACAGCCTGCCAGCGCTTCACGTCGTAATTGCCATACCACACCTGGCGCGCCTCGACAGCGTCCTGAGGATCGGCAGTGCAATAAGGCTTATCGCTATTAAAGATAGGACTGGCCACATAGTTGAGCAACTTAGCCTTCAGACCCAGAGCCGATGCTTTGGTAACACGTCCTTCCCAAGTAGCAATCTCGGTATCAGTAAGGTTCCAAGGCAGGTTGGGCTCGGCCACAGCCTCATCAATGAGGTTTACGGCAAAGGCCACAGTCTCTTCCAATGTAGCACGTCCGCTCTCCATCTGGTCCTCGCCTTTAAAGGCATGGTCCACGATTGGCAGGGCACCAAAATGGCGGATGCCATCCAGATACTTCGAAGCCAGTATCACCTTGGCCTCTGCCTTGAAACGGGCCTTCTCGTCGTTGGTCATATCGGGCACTTGGTCCACATTATCTATCAGCAGTTCGCAATCGCGCACGCAGTTCCAGATAGAACGCTTTGACTGGTTGCTCATGTTCTGGATACCGCCCTGCGAGATGAAGGCAAAACGACTCTGCACCCAACCTGGGTTAGCATTGGCAGCACTCAGATGACCTGTATAGAATTCGCGGCCTACATCGTCCCAGCCTAACTCGGAGTGCATGATATCCGATAGCGACTCCATCACACCGGCATTCAAACTATAGCAATTTTTAAAGGGGCAGTACAATCCCTCGTAGCACTGCCACAAAAGATATTCGGTATAGACCTTCTTCGAGAAAATCAGGTCCTGATTCACATCCTCGCCCTTGGCTTTATCAAGGAATGCATCGCCCACCTTCACATCGTCGACACACGATGTGCAAATCAGAGGCATAGCTGTGAGCAAGGCTGTAATGATATTTATATATATTTTTTTCATTGATTCAGAAATTTAGTTTTACACCTAAGTTATATACTCGCAGTATGGGGTACTTGATATACTGCAGATAGCCTCCACCCATGTTCTCAGGGTCATTGGCTTTGAAGGGCGAGAAAGTGAGCAGGTTGGTACCATTCAGATAGAACCTGGCACTGCTAAGACTCTTGAACCAACGCGGCTGGCGGATGGTATAGCCTATCTCCACATTCTTTAATCGCAGATACTTTGAATCGTAGTCCCATAAGTTTGAGAAACATTGGTTCTGCTTCTCGTTTACAAAGGTAACACGTGGCAGCTTGGCGTTTGTATTCTCGGCTGTCCAGGTGTTATCGGCCACCCACTGTAGCAACGAAGAGTGATACTGCTGACCAAAGGGCTGACGGTAAACACCATCCAGGTTACGCGTAACATTGGTAGCACCCACCCATAGCATGGTGAAATCAAAGTTTTTGAACTCAAGATTGGTGTTCAGAGAGAAAGTATAATCAGGACGATCGGTCGTGCCCAGGAACATCTGATCGTACTCTTCGGATATCGTGCCATCGCCATCGATATCCACATACACGGCATCGCCATCCTTCAGGTCGTTAACCAACTGTGTGGGCAGAGGCTGACCGTAGGTCTGCATGTATTGCTCCTCGGTGATGCCTTTTTGATAGAAATCGAAGAACAGATAGCCTTTGCGTTCGCCGATACTATGCCCGGTATAGTAGGTCCAGTCGGGCGACACCTCGGTATCCTCGGTCAGTCCCAATTGTTTACCCATATAACTGTCGGCCTTCACCAGCTTGTTGGCACGCTTAATCTCGGCCTGCTCAATAATCTTGTTCTTCGAATAAGCCATCGATGCCGAAATCTCCAGTCGAAGGTCGTCGCTCAGTTTGTCGGCATATTTCACCGTTATTTCATAACCATGATTCTTCACTCTACCATAGTTGATATACGATGGTCGCAGAGCGGAGGGTGCCTGAATCATCGTCTCATTATTGATGAGAATATCCTTACGATCCTCGTAGAAGTAATCAAAACCTATGCTGATGCGATTATTCCAGAGTTTCATATCAAATGCATAGTTCTGCTTGATGGCCGTTTCCCAGGTCACATCGGGTGATGCCGACGAATACTCGCGAGCCACATTCAGGAATCGGGTATTGGTGGTACCGAAATTGTAGCCACCAAAATCGCCAGGATTGTTGTAATATCCCTCGGTAATCTTCCAAGCGGCAGGCAGATACAGGAATCGGTAGCCCTGACAGTTATCGTTACCTACTGTACCAACAGATGCACGCAACTTCAAGTATGATACGACAGGAAGAATGGGTTTCCAGAATTTTTCTTCCGACACGGTCCAACCTACCGAAGCTGAAGGGAACACGCCATAACGATTGCCTTTTGCAAAGTTTTCAGAGCCATTATATCCCATGTTCAAATCAAGCATATAACGGTGATTATAGTCGTAAGTGGCACGAGCCACCACTCCTACATAGCCTTTAGGTATCGAGATATACATACTGCTCTGACTATCCCAAGGATAGTACGACTTCGACTGGTTGTAAAGCAACAAGGCCGATACATTATGGAGTCCGAAACTGCGACTGTAATTAAAACTGGTTTCGAAATACCAGTTACGGTCGGGCCAGCTTGATTCGTCGTAACCCAGATTCCAATAGTCGCCCTTGCGCTGCAGCACAATGCTACCATCCTCTTTCACAATAGGCATGAAACTGGCAGGCTGACCAGCTGTGCGGTTCTTACGATGATAGTAGGTAGAGTTATACGATCCCTTGATACGGAAATCAAGGCCACGCGTAAGGAATCCCATATCCAGTTTGTAAATCACATCGGCATTCAGCACATTGGTGGTTTGCTGCTGGTAGCCCTGACCATAGAATGTGCTCAAGCCATCGTTTCCGCTCACAGCATCCTCTTCGGAGATATAGAGCGGATTCGTTTTAATCCACTTTCCATCCACAATACCTGCGCCCGAGAAAGGCTGGCAGTCCATCAGGGTATTAAACAGGTTCGACTCACCATTACCGATAGAACGCTTGTTCTCTACACGACCGCCGATATTGACCGACAACTGATGCCATTTTCCGAGATTCAAATCAAGGTTGGCACGATAATTATAACGCTGATAAGAGAAATTCGACTTGGGGTCTTCGCCAAGTGTCTTAAACAATCCATCCTGATCGAGCATACCCAACGACACGAAGTAACGCGCCGTTTTATTGCCGCCCGACACACTCACATTATGCTGACTCTGCAAAGCCACATCGTTCATGGCATAATCAATCCAGTTGATGTTAGGATAAAGTAAAGGCTGATCCTGATTCTTGAAATGATTGATTACTTCGTCGCTGAAACGGGGGTTGCCACCATCGGTTATACGCCCGCGGTTAAAGGTTGTGGCGTAGGTGTAAGAGTCGGCAAACTTAATAAACTTGGTAACAGTCTGTAAGCCCCACGACGTAGAAGCCGAAATATGCGTTTTGCCTTCTTCGCCTCGTTTGGTAGTTACCAGAATCACGCCATTAGCGCCTCGCACACCATAAACGGCAGTAGCCGATGCATCCTTCAGAACGGTGATATCGGCCACCTCGTTAGGGTCGATCTGTGTAAAACTACGCTCCACCCCATCAACCAGTATCAGTGGATTCGAGCCGTTAAGCGAAGCTTGTCCACGAATAAAGATATTGGGATCGTCGGCACCAGGAGCACCCGAATATTGTACGGTTGACAAACCTGGCAACTTACCGGCAATGGCATTACCCAGCGAAGGCGTTGGCGATTTTAGCAAATCGTCGCCAGTAACGTTCACAATCGAACCGGTCACCGTCACTTTCTTCTGCTGGCCGTAACCAATAACCACAAGCTCTTCGACCACCTTCGAATCGGGTTCGAGCATAATTTTGGGGTTCGTGCCACCTGCCACACGTACCTCTTTACTAAGATAGCCCACAAACGAAACCACCAATGTCTTCTGTCCCGACAAATCGAGAACGAAGTTACCATCCATGTCGGTGATTGTTCCGTTGGAAGTACCTTTTACCAACACTGAGGCACCAATAAGTGCCTCGCCCGTCGATGCATCAGTAACAGTTCCCTTCACCTTATTAGTCTGTGCAAAGGAAACCATGGGCAGAATTGCGAACAATCCTGTAATGCACCACAAATAGAAACCGTTTTTAATTTTCATTAAGTTGTTATTAAATATTAGGATATTAGTAATTCGCTGGCAAAAGTAGTCATTCTGCGGGTTTTCGACAGACTCGTTTGGTTCGAACAACATCCCTTTTGTGCCGAGGAAACATTTGGGAAGTAAAATAACACAAACAGGAAGTTGCCTGTTCTTTTTTCGTTTCTCAACCGCAATTATTTGCCTAAACTTATCTCTCGAATCAGAAAAAAAAGTATCTTTGCAACAAATAAATAAAACAATCGAAATGAAGAAACTGATTCTTTTACTACTCATTGGTTTAATACAGCTACATGCATTTGGCATCAACCAACTGATGTTTCATAAGATAGATGTAAGATCGGGGCTCTCCGACAATTACGTCAAAAGCATCATCCGGGATAAATACGGATTTATGTGGATGGCCACCAGCAATGGCATCGACAGATACGATGGCTACCAACTTAAAAAATATACCGTAACCCAACTGGGCAGCTATAATAACGACACCAATTATATCATAGAGGATGCCGAAGGCACCATTTGGGTAAGAACGATACAGAAACTATACACCTACGACAGGTGCTTAGACAAAATCGCCGATGATGCCACCCAAAAACTATCTGCACTTGGCATCAAAGAGCCTATCAAAGAGATTATGACCGATGATGCACAGAATTTGTGGACCATATCCACCAAATATCTGTATCGCTACGACTTCAAGAAACAAGAACTCACCACCATCCCACACCAGTTTGGCGATAACATTCTCAGCCTGACTGCCAGGGGAAACCAAGCCTATATCCTAACCAATGATGGCAGGTTTTATCAAGTCGATATCTTGCAGCATTGCCTGAATTACGTCAGTCAGATAAAACTATCCACCAACTTATGGCACCAAGTATATTTAGACTCCAGAGGCGCACTGTGGTTCTATACGGCCCATTCGGCTTCAGATGAACTACGCTGTTATATCAGCGCCACCAAAGAGTGGAAAGACATACCCTCGCTGCATCTGCTGAAAAATGTGATTCTTACCACACTCACCGACGACGAAAAAGGAAGGATATGGATAGGCACAGAAAATGAGGGCATCTATCTGCTAAATGCCCACAGTCAGGAATTACAACAGATAACACGCAACGAAGAATATCCGTTCACACTGCCAAGCAACCATATCAGTTGCTTTTATCGCGACGCCCAAAACCTGATGTGGATCGGAACCAGCAAACGCGGTGCGGCTTTTACCGACCTTTCGCCACATGTATTCGACTTAACCCCGCTAAAGAACAACGAGGATGTGAGTTGTGTGTCAGAAGACAAACAAGGTAATATCTGGGTGGGATTTGATGGCAACGGAATCGTATGCCTATCCCCCAACGGCACGAAGACCGTTTACAACAAGAAAAACGCCCTGCTGAATAATAATCTGGTTACCTGCTCATTAATCGACCATAATGGCCATCTATGGGTAGGCACCTATGGCGACGGCGTGTTTTGCTTCGACGGTCACCGATTCGCCAAAAAGCAATATCACAACCAGATTAATAAACGCGCTGTGTATATGCGATGCATGGCCGAAGACGAACAGAACAATCTCTGGTTTGGCACCATCAACAATGGTTTGATTTGTCTCAGACAAGACGGGAGCGACAGCTGGATAACGATGGACAACTCTGACTTGAGAACCACCAGCATAACTGCGCTACACTGTGACAGAAAGCGCAAACTGTACATTGGCACAAGCACAGGATTCTATATCTATCAAACCGACCTGCGAAAATTCTTAAAACCAACGCCTTGTATCCAGCAACTGACCAACGAATTTGTAACAACTCTTGACAAAGATAAACACGGTCTGGTGTGGATAGGTACACGCACCGGCATTCGCATCTACGACGAGAAAAATGACACTCTCTACTCACTCACCGAAAACGAAGGCTTATCCAACAACTACGTCAGAGCCATCATCGCTGATAACAAACAAAACATCTGGGCAAGCACCGACCACGGACTAACTTATATCCGGACATCGAAAAAGGCAAACGCACCCTACGAATTTGTTTGCACGCCTTTTTACGACGAAGACGGACTTGAAAACGCCACATTTAATAATGATGCCACATGCCTGACCACAGACGGATGCTGCGTGATAGGTTATACCGATGGTTTACTGCGCATCGGCAGCCAGCAGCAAATCACCAACTATCTGCAGGCTCACATCGTGTTCACCAATCTGGCTGTAAATAATAAGAATATCGTTCCTGGCGACGAGAGTGGTATCCTTCAGCGCAATCTGCAGTTGCAGGAGTCCATCTGCCTGAACTACAGCCAAAACAGTTTTTCCATCGACGTTTCGGCCATGAATTACGGCAAAAAACACAAACTGCATTACATGTACCGACTGAAAGAGGTTGGCGGACCGTGGACACTGCTACCGGGCAATCGCATCAGCTTCAATGCCATCACTCCAGGCTCATATACCCTCGAGGTTTGCGCTTCAGATATGGGTGGCTGGACCAGTGAGTCATCTGTAATAAAAATTCGCATCAAACCACCATTCTGGAGGTCATGGTATGCCTATCTGCTGTACCTTTTACTCATCATGGCGGGCATCTATTTCTATATTCAGTGGCTCAAGCGCAAACATCAGGCCACTCTGGCTTTGCAAAAGCTGGAGATGGAACTCGAACAACAGCAGCAGATGGAGGATAAGAAAATGCAATTCTTCACCAACATCAGTCACGACCTGAAAACACCCTTGTCGCTCATCATCACCCCACTTGAGAAATTACTCTCAGGCAATCTGGAGAAGAGTATCCGGGTTGAGCTCGATCTGGTTTGGCGAAACGCACGCATGCTGATGGACGAGGTTGTACAGCTGCTTGATATCCGCAAACTGGATGCTGGCAACGAAGAAATACACCCTGCACATGGCGACCTTATCATATTTGTACGCAAAATCTGCGAGCAATTCAGATTCTATGCCGAAAGCCGTGGCATTCAGATGAATTTTAAAATCAATGCCTCTCATCTTGAAATGGATTTCGATCAGGCCAAAATGCGACGCATCGTTATGAATCTGCTATCCAATGCCTTCAAATACAACACCACTAAGGGGCGTGTAGATATCCTCATCGAGCGCGATGGCCCCATGGCACGCATCGAAGTTGCCGACACCGGCATTGGCATCAAGGATAAAGACAAACCTCATATCTTCGACCGGTTCTTTCAAGGCGATAACCACACCGACTACGTTGGCAGCGGCGTAGGATTACATATCGTGAAGGAATATGTAACCATGCATCACGGCCAAATACAGGTAGCCGACAACCACCCCAAAGGTTCGGTTTTTATCGTAACCATCCCCATCCAAATATCTCTGTCGGCATCTGGAACTGCCAGTGCTATCAGCAACGACAGCAACACCAAAAAGGCCATAGAAGACACAGGCAACAAATCGGTTCTGGTAGTTGAAGACAACCACGATTTCTGCCAGTTCCTGGAACGATGCCTGACCGACCAGTACAACGTTTTCACAGCATCAAATGGCGTTGAAGCCCTACAGATACTGTCCGAAAACGACATTCATATTGTTATCAGCGATATCATGATGCCCGAAATGGATGGCTTGGAGCTTTGCCATCACATCAAAAACGACATCAACCTATCGCACATACCTGTCATTCTGCTCACTGCAAAATCAACCGAAGACAATATTATCACCGGGTTGAGAGATGGAGCCGACGACTATATCACCAAACCTTTCAATCTTAACATACTCAAGTTACGCATCGAGAAAATGATAAAATGGACCGACAATAATCATCGTGAATTTATCAAACGCGACATTGCGCCAAGTGAAATCACAGTCAGTTCGCTCGACGAGCAGTTGATCACAAAAGCCATTCAGGTGGTTGAGGATAACATGAGCAATTCAGATTTCTCGGTTGAGGATTTCAGCGCTGCTGTAGGCATGACGCGCAGCCATCTATACAAGAAACTGATGGCCATAACCGGAAAGTCGCCGTTGGAATTCATTCGCATCATCCGAATCAAGCGAGGTCGTTCACTATTGGAACAAGGACGTACCAATATCTCTGAAGTTGCATACACTATAGGTTTTTCTCCCAAGCAGTTCAGCAAATACTTCAAAGAAGAATATGGCTGTCTGCCATCAGAATTTCTGCTTCAATCCAACTAATCGCATTTCAATTCAGTCCAATTAGCTTCTCCCAATTGGGGGGAGCTAATTTTTTTGTTTTTTCTGATACGGCGATAAACACAAGCATCACACATCGATTCTACATCCCAACCAACTGGCTGGCGCAAAAATAATATTGGCAGTTGGATAGTTGGACTCTACTTTTGCAACCGCAATCCAATCAACAACGATTGCGCGATCTTTGACATGCTGAAACAGGCCACATTAATAACAACTAAAATGTATTTATTATGAAACAGAATCATTCATTAAAAACGCCGATGGATGCGCAACGCATCACATCGCGCGAAATCGCAAACATTACAGGTAAACTTCACAAGGTGGTGCTGAAAGCCATCCGCGAAATGGAGCCTGCCTGGGAAAAGGAATGTGGGCACAAATTTGTGCTGACATCCGAGGTGATCAACATGCCGCAAGGCGGCATACGACTCATCCCGGTATTTTCGCTCACCAAGACCGAGAGCCTGTTTGTGGCCACCAAGTTTAACGACGAGGCGCGCGCCCGTCTGGTGCTGCGCTGGCAACAGCTGGAGTTTCAGCAGGCCATCGACGAGCACCCGGCGCACGAACCGCAGCCGCCACTGCTGCTCGAAACCGAGCACGACATCATGCAGCGCTGCGACGAAATCCGCCACGAGCAGATAGCCACCCAGAACGCTCCAGCCGACGGCTGTCTGACCACCACCGAGCTGGCCGAACTGGCCGAGATGACATTCACGCAGATGGCACGCTTACTGGTGAAAAAGGGACTGCTGGTGTTCCGCGGACGCCACTACCATCTGGCCGAGGCCTACGAAGGCACCGGACTGGCCCGCGAGCGCATACATCAGTATTACACGCTGCGCGGCGACATGCGAAAGTGTACCTATCCCGTCTGGACCCGACTGGGTTGCCAGAAGATCTTTGAACTACTTGCATTATGACACTGGAGTATTTAGAAATCACTGAAGACATGAAGAAGTGGAAGAAACAACGTAAACGACAGGTGGCCACCGTGCCACCTGCCCCACCCGACGGCAAACCGCTGCTTAACCAGCAGCGCCTGAAGGTGCTATACGAACAGAACTCACGCCTCGTAACCGTCTATCAACGGTTCGAGGTAAACTCTCTCAAGGAATTACGACAGGAATTATATCGACAAACAAGTGAAATAGACAAATGTTTTGTTATCAACAACAACTTACTGACTCGCGAACGCGACTGATTACACCCGAGCTGTTCTGGGCCTACTGCCGCGCGCCACGTACAGCCAGACTGGTGAACGAAGCCCGCCAGGCACGCCTGAATGGCGACGAGAAGACCTACAACCTGAAGAAGAAGCAGTTGGCGCTGATGATCTTCGTGGGCACCTTCGAGGAGTGGGAGCGCGAAATAGAGAACAAGCGCACAGGCAAGAAGCGAAAGGAAACGGCCATGTGGCGCAGTCAGAGTCACGTACACCTGAACGGACTGGTAGTGGCCGACTACGACCATCTGGAGGGAGACGTGCGTCAGATCTGGACTGAGGCCTACCAGCGCCTCTCGCCCGAAGACCAAGCCCGCATCGTGCTGGTTTACATCACCCCATCAGGCCAAGGCCTGAAGCCGGTGTTCACCGCCGATCCTGCCATCGGCAACCTCATCGACAACCAGATCGACTTTTCGCTCAAGCTGGGCCTATCCCTCGATGAGTCGTGCAAGGACGGCAGCCGAGGCGCCTTCATGACCACTGCCGACGACATTATTTACATTAACGAAGAAAAACTGTTTACCTATGAAGATGAAACATTTTCTGCGCGATTTGACCCTCTATATCGAAACGGTCAGTCGCAGGCTACGAAAGAGAATAATATAGGCACGAATGACAAGGCTGTTTCTGCTGATGAAAAAGTCCTAAAGTCATGTAGTCCGTTGCAAGAAACCTATAACGGCACGCCGGTATCGGAGATCATCGACAAGTATCTGGAGGGCGTGAACCTATCCAACAACCGTCACAACACACTGGTTGATCTGGCCAGCAAGCTGCGCTATATCGTGGGCCGGAACGCCAAGAAAATCACCGAAGTAGTGCTGACACTGCCCTGGGTGCAGGAACTGGCACGCGATGGCGAGGATGTGGAAGGCACGGTACGATCGGTGATGGACTTCAAGTTCTACGAGCACATGCCGGTGGAACTGAAAAAAGCCATTGCCCCAGCCGGACAACAGGCCGACATCTACTCCCAGTTGCCACTGGATAAATGGGCTGCCGAACTGCTCGAGATGTCCCAGTACTACCCCTGCCTGAAAGAACTGTTTGTTAACCTACATCCACATAAACTGCCCGCCGTACTCTTCTCGTCGGGCGCTCTCTTCGGCACGCTGATGACCCGTGCATGGTACCACTTCTGGTTCGACCCCAAGATCATGCGCCGACTCAACTACTGCATCTTCATCATCGGCGATCCCGGTGCAGGCAAGCACATGATCGAGGAGTTCTACAAGCAGATAGCCGACCCTATCATACAGGCCGACCAGTTTATGACCGACGCCCTGAACCGCTATAAGGAAAGCCGCACCGAGCGCACCACCAGCACCAAGGCCCAGAAAGCCGAGGCACTGAAGAAGCCCGAGGTAGGCATACGCATCCACCCAGCCCGCACCGCCACTGGCGAGTTCATCCGCCACATGCTGGCAGCCAGGGAGATCATTCAGGGAGTGCCGCTACAGCTGCATATGTTCTCGTTCGACTCCGAGCTCGACAACGTGAACAAGAACAACAAAGGCGGCGACTGGAAGGACCGTGAGATTATGGAGCTCAAGGCCTTTCACAACGAGGAAGACGGACAGATGTATGCCAACCAGGAGAGCATCAGCGGCATGTTCAACGTGTACTGGAACTTCATCTACACCGGCACCCCTTATGCCCTGCATCGCAAGGTGAACCAGCGCAACTTCGGTACCGGTATGAGCAGTCGCCTGGCTGTCATCCCCCTGCCCGACCGCGGCAAAGCCAAGCGTCATCAGGAGGTGATTGAGGGTGCCGACGACACGCTGAAGATGTGGGCCTACCGACTGGACAAGGTAGCAGGCGAGCTACCCATCGAACCGCTGAACGACGAGACCTACGAGTGGCAGACGGAGCACATGGACATTGCCGAGTTCAACAACGACAAGGCCGACCGCATGCTGCTGAAACGCATCCCCTACTACGGCATAGGCATCAGCCTGCCCTTTATCCTGATGCGCCATTGGCAGGAGTGGGACCAGAACCGCACGCTATCGATGGACGACACCGATCGCCGATTCTGCCGTCTGGTGATGGAGATACAATATCGCAGCCAGCAGTTCTTCTTCGGCGAGATGGCATTCCACTACTTTGCCGACCAGGACAAGGAGTTTGTGGTTCGCCGCCGCTCCACCCGCTACGACGAGTGCTATCGCCAGTTGCCCGAGCAGTTCAAGGCCAAACACGTCATCGAGGTATTCGGCTGTTCGCAACCCACCGCCTCGCGTAACATCAGTCGTCTAAAGGCCGACGGCATCATCGAAGACATCGGCAACCACACCTACCGCAAGCTCCTCCCAGAGCTCCCCTAATGTTCTGCTCGCTTTTCAAAAAAAGTTCAATGTTCAATATTCAATGTTCAATGATTATGTCTCGAGGAATCAGAAATTGTAATCCACTTAACATCCGTCGCTCAGCCGACCAGTGGAAGGGTCTCAGCGCCCAGCAGACCGACGCAGCGTTCTGCCAGTTCAAACAGATGGAGTATGGATGGCGTGCAGCCCTGGTGCTACTCACGCGTACCTACTACCGCAAGTACCGCCTCTACACTATCCGTAAGATAGTAGAGAAATGGGCACCACCTACCGAGAACAACACCCAGGCTTATATCAAGAATGTAGCCGCCACCACCGGCATAGGTCCCGACGACGATCTGGGCGATCCGCAGCGGCACCCAGCCAACTGGCTACTCCTGGCCGCCGCCATGGCCATCCAGGAAAACGGTCCCAACTGTCGCGACCCCATCTCCCTCCTCCGCGCCTGGCGCCTCCTCTAACCCAAGCAGGCTGGTATCCCCAATCCGGATATCAGCCTGCTTTTTTATTAAAGAAACTATTCATTTATTCACATGTACAGGAAGGGAAATATCACTTAACCGAGTTTCGACAGGAAGCGCTCTCTATCCACCATGAAGCGCAGGTGGGTGCCCTCGCCTATCAGCACATCGCCGGCATAGGCCGCAACCTTGAACTCTATCTTCCTGCCATCCACCTTCACCACCTCGGCTGTAGCCGTAATCTTATCGCCTACTTTCGAGGGTTTCAGGTGCGATGATGCGATATGGCCGCCAACGGTGGTACTGCCCTCGGGCAGCTCACCAGCCACTGCCAGCATGGCTGCATTCTCCATCAACGCCATCATGGCTGGCGTGGCCAACACAGGCATATCGCCCGACCCCATCTTCACGGCAGTAACGGCGTCAGTTACTATTAACTCACTGGTATGTTTCAATCCAATTTCTATCATCTTCTTATGCTATTTATTAATATTTGTGCAAAGCATGACGCTTATAACTTAAATCAATCGTTAATATAGGATTTCGTCGTCATATCATAATACAGTGCCTCCAGCTCCTGGAGGGTCAGCTTCTCCACAGAGTGCTCGATGATTCGGATCAGCTCGTCGCGACGGAAATCGTCAGTCTGATTAAATCTATTCATGTATGCCATCACTATCTGAAATCGTTAAAATTCAACTTATGTTAATTGTGAGGGCAAAATTACGAATTTATTCTTAAAAATGACTACCTTTGCCGTAGCTTTTAATATGTTTTGTGATATAAGATGAGGTATAATGCCTTTACATTTGTTATATGGACTACCTACCCAAAGACCCTGCTATACTGGTTTCGAGCGTGAATATGCTCCTGAGAGACGAAGAGTTTGACACGCTGGAATCATTGTGCTACAACTTCGGGACAGAGCCGGAGGATATCAAGAATTACCTGTTAGGCCACGGATTCGTGTACAGCGAGCCACAACGGCAGTTCCGCCCGATAGGATATGATGAAGAAAGAAGATGATAACCAAAGACAGTATCGAGACCGCCTATAGTTTTCTGCATCAGAAGCAGAGAATATATGTTCATTCCACGCTCGACTGGCAGAAGGATGACATAGAGATGGCTATTTCCGACTATGCCAACGACATGAGTCAGGAGCTGTATCATGCCATCAGTAACGGCAGAGCTGACTTCCTTCGAGACCACAAGCGGTTCAAGGAAGACATCACCAAGGCCGTGGAGATACTTGAGAAAATGCTATAATGATTATGAAGAGTTTTGAAGAAGAATTGCGTAAAGACCTGCATCAGTTCCTGCTGAGCATGAACGAGGTTGACGAAAGGATGCCAGAGTGTCCTGATGTAGAAGATAAATGGGAGGAGATAACCAGAGCCTACCTCCCCGACGGCATCCGCGAGTTTCAGGGTTACCCATCGGTATCGCTCGGCTGGATGATGTATCTCGGCATGGCCGTGGCCAAGATGTGGGACACGGAATGGGAGATCTATTCGAAAGTAGAGAACCTCTACGCCTATATACGCGACAAGCGGGGCTACGATGCGATGGACGAATATATCCGCGAGGAGGTGCTGTTGTTGCAGGGCGATGACTACACCGCTCTGGAGAAGTTGGCTGGCGAGTGTGCCTCACGCGTTTACAATGCCCTGATGCACCAGCGGTATGAACCAGGCACGAAAGAGGCCTTCAACGGCTACGTAGCCTGCCTGCACCAGCTCTACCTGATGGGCGCCGCCATACAGCTGAAGCGTATGGGGTATCACATGACGCAGATGAACTGATACATTCGTGGATTTATGAGGATTTTCATCGCAAAGATACGCATTATCTTCGTTTTTTTGTAACTTTGGAAGAATTTGCAGGATTTCTTTGTATAAAGGCAGTCTGGGGAATTGAAAGAAAATGGGGTTACGAATTGGCAACCGTACTCAATTCCACATTCTTCCACCTAAAGGTAGAAGTGTGGCTTCGCATTCTGCTATGAAATGCATTCAATGAACACCCGATGATGTGCCACCAGCCGTTTTATGGCTCATCATCGGGTGCAAAGGTAATCATTCTATTTCAATTAAGCAAATCTATTCATACATTTTTCTTCCGAGCTTACTCTCTGTTTCTGCAATCACTGCGGCATCTTTTGTGGCACCTGCCATAAAAGTGCGTATTAGGCTACGTCCTATTACCCAATATTAGTGACGTATCGCACACATTGGCTACACTCACATGAGTTTTCTCAACTCCTCTGGTTCAGGAAGTATACCTTGGTATTCCTTGGGTAACTCTGAAGATGTGCGATAGGTTGCTACACCCATTGGCTTGTTGATGTCTCGGAATGCGAACTCCACCGTTTTTGAATCTCTGTCCTTGCAGAGAATAATTCCGATGGAAGGATTCTCATGAGGTAGTTTCACATACTCATCAAGTGCTGACAGATAGAAATTCAACTTCCCTGCATACTCTGGCTTGAACTCACCCCGCTTCAATTCAATCGCGATTAGTGCCTGAAGGCGGCGATTGAAGAACAGCAAATCTATGAAATACTCTTTTTCGGATACAACAAGACGATACTGATTACCCATAAACGAGAAATCACTACCCAATGCCATGATGAAGTTCTTGATATTGTGAACAATCTGCTGTTCTATTACACGTTCATCTGTCTCGTCGGGATCTTCAATGTTCACAAAATCAAGCAGATATTCGTCCTTGAACGAGCGTAATGCCTTACTGCGCAAATCCACATTTGCAATGGTTGTAGCAAAGTTATTGGGCATGTTGCCACGCTTTCCAAACAAATCGTCCTTCATATAATATTTCAACTTGTCGCCATTCCAAAATCCAGTGGCACAATTCACGATATAGAACAATCGTTGCTCTACGTCCTTCTTTTGGGCCAGTATTTCATAATGGTTCGTAAAACCAACGGCAAGAAAGGCATCTAATGTATCTGGAGGCAATTCGTCCGTTGTCAATGGACGAATTTCAATATGTCCTTTGTCGCCTACTGGAATGATGCTATTTTGTAAATCGTCCGCTGACAATGGACGATTCTCGAACATGCCACACCATGCCTCGTAGAAGATACGCATACGTTTGATGCTGGTCTCAGAAAAACCTCTTAGTCCAGGTAGTTCCTGTTGCAGCAATTCTGATATGGTACCAATAGCATTGCTGCCCCATCTTGCTGATCTGCTTTGAACGGAAATATACCCGCCAATGGCATAGTAAAGAGCCAACACTTCCTTGTTTACTAACCGTGCTGCACGATAGCGACTTTCCAATATCGCTTCCTTAATAGCCTTTACAGCCTCAGCATACGTCGCTGTTATTTGTTTCTGTTCCATATTAATCGTTTGCAAAATTACATATAAATATCAAAGTATTATTAGAATTTGCCTAACTCTTTTAGGTCATCCACATCGTATGGAGGATCTTTCCTATGCAACATTGCATGACAATTAGGACAAACAGGTACAAGATCCTTTATCGGATCCAATTCGTATTCCTTGCCAATTGATGAAAGGGGTACTTTATGATGAACATGAATATAACCACGACCTATTGGTCCATACACTTCTTCAAAGTTCATACCACAAACAGCACATTTGCATCCATGAGCGGCTATACACTTTTCTCTTGCCTCACGATTGCGTTCATAACGATTGACCACTATCTCTCTCTTCGCTCCTTCAAATACCGTTTCTGGATTAGGTATTTCATCATAATCTGTTTGGGAGACCATAAACACATCTAAAACGTATTCTAGAAGACTCCCATAAAGTTTCCTAGGTCCTTGTGGGACACCTTTCATCCCCCTTTTCTGCAATTCAGTTATATGTAAAGATTGGGATGTAGTTCGACCCAATAGTTTTAGTCTATGATATAGCTCTTCTGGGTTCGTCGCTCCTTTGGGAGTATGTTTCTCTCCCCAGTAATTAATATCGTTTATGGTATTTTTATATGGTATGTTTATTTCAGATACTTCCATCATGTAGCAAATTCGTCGAGCAGGCTTAGTTCGGTATATAAATACAACATCACCTTTCTTTGGAGAGAAACTAGCCTGCCAATCTACATACTTGTTATCGGCCAAATAGTCTTCTAATCTAAAAATATTGTCGTTAGACGAAATGAGCCAATAGGTATTTGTTTCTTTTAAACTATACTGTTTCATCATACACATTATTCACCCTAAACACCTTCATACAATTTGTTGTCGACAAAAGAATACCAACGGAACCAAATAGGCAGATTGTATTTGTCCCGAAGGAGTTTCATATATGCCTTATCTTTTTCGTCAGGCTTTTCCGGTCCAATTATAAATAGTTTTTCTGCCAATTCGACATTGGGGTAATGAGCATATTCTAATATTTGCCCTAAAGCCTCACGGATACTCCTTTTTGCGGACATGGTTTTGACTTCAAAGAAATGCCACTCTTGCTCATTCTTTGAAAAACCCTTAATATCAACTCTTTGCTTTATACTATCTAGAGCACCAGATTCTACTTGAATACTATTGTAGTCTTTTTTTAGCAAATCGACTACAGCATTTTGTATTTTCTTATGCAAAGGGTCTATGAGAATCTTACCACCTTCTAAAATACGTTCAAATATACTGGTATCTAACATCTTAGTGTTTCCATCTTCGTCTTTTTCAAACTCAAATGGTCCATTCTTGTCCATTAGATTATACCTATGCCAAACACTGTCAGGTTTTAAAATTGGTTGATTTGAATAGTTTATCTCGGCATCCTCAAATCTAAATTTGATGTTAAACATAAAAGAAGGGGTAAAATCCTTGGCAGTTCCTCCTACATAAAGAACATCTTGACGCATTTCATTTAACCAGCCTTTCTTTTGGTAGAAATTGTATACAGTTTGACTTTCTTCAGAAGATACGCCAATTGCATTTCTCAAGCAGCCGATATAAACTTTCTGTTTGTTTGGACTTATTGTGAACAGATAAATGTCATAGACCTTTCCAAAATGTTTATCGCTTTTTACCCTCATTGGTTCAAGGAAGCCATAGTGATAACCATCTGGCATTATTTTAGAGTCATCTAACAACCACTCCTCATGACCAAATCCCATTTCATTTTCATAGGCATCATTAGACTTTGATTTACCCATTCTTCCAGAAGGGCGTCTCCATTCATTAGTGTTCCAACATAGTCTTGCTATTTTTTCCATATATAGTAATAAGGTTAGATATTAATAACTCTTCTTACCCAATCCATGACAGCAGGAGAACCATCCATAATAAATTCCTGTCCACGTGCCGCCGATTGGAAATAGTCTGATTTCCATCCGTTAGGATTATGTGATATGGGCGTTCCGTGCATAGATGCTGGAAATTCCCATCGACTGCGACTATAACCATTTTTTGTTAATACGAGTTCCTGTCTATAGGTGAATATGCCGCTTCCAGACAATTCTGATGCAAAAGACAATCTTTCTGAAGGCAGATATATGGCGTTCTGCTTTTTTTCCCACGCTTCTTTATAATTATTGAGATTGGCATGAGGATGATATTTCAACCATTTTGGAATCTGGCTAACCAAATCTACTATATTTCCAATCTGCATATAGCCATAAATCACATGCAAATTTGGTGATTTAGGTATATAGCGCAGCTGACCATTATGGTACTCCGTTTTTTTGAACCATCCAAAAAACAGGAACAAGTCTCCTTCCTTAACTCCGTTATCCCTTAACTCTGTCAATGAACTTCCTGTTTGGCCAAAAGCAGGTTTCCACCCTTTTGTTCTTAACAATGTAGTAGCTCTCAAATCAGGATCAAGATGGCAATGACTACCCTCATTCAGTGTGGTTTTGTATTTTAATTGTTTGATAATGTCGAAATAACTTAAACATCCCCATGAGAGTTCACTATATTTATGTACGTCATTAGAAGGGATAGGTAGTGACAATAAAGTCCCATCGGGCAATATCGGACTAGCTTGGCCTCCACATGAACTATCAAATCCTTTTCTGCTCAATATGACTTTCATGGAATAACAATCTATTAGAAGTTATATATATCATCTCAATTGAAGCAAAAGATTCTCAAGGCTCATATTATCCGCAATTAGCACTTCACGAGGTCTGCTACCATGAGCAGCTCCAACTATACCAGCCTTTTCCAACTGATCCATTAATCTGCCTGCCCGATTATAGCCAATTGCGAACTTTCTTTGGATTAGATCTGTTGAGCCCTTTTGGGTCATGACAATTAAACGTGCTGCATCTTCAAACAATGGGTCTAAATGAGTCATATCAACATCATTCACATAACATTCTTCTTCATCATAATATGGATCAGGCAATTCAAAAGAACTGGTATATCCTTCCTGGCAAGAAATAAACTCATTGATACGTTCCACTTCTGTTGTATCCACAAAAGCACATTGGACTCTTATACAATCAATGCTTTTACCCGCTCTAAACAACATATCACCATTCCCTAACAATTCTTCTGCTCCATCACAATCTAGAATGACCTGAGAATCTATCCGTTCTGGCAGTCTAAAAGCAATACGTGTAGGGAAATTAGCCTTGATTGCTCCTGTGATAATATCGTTAGTAGGACGTTTCGTTGAAATAATCATGTGAATGCCAACTGCACGAGCATATTGAGCCAATTGAACTATTGGGGACTCGAAATCTTGTCCCCTTTCTTCAATAAAGTCACCATATTCATCAATAGCAACAACGATATAAGGTATGAATCTATGCCCAATTTCGGGATTTAACTGACGATTTACAAATTTGTTGTTATATTCTTGGACATTCCTAACACATGCCATTTTCAGCAAATCGTAACGAGCTTCCATCTCCTTGCATAAACTGTTCAGCGTACTAACTGCCTGACTACTATTAGACACAACTACAGGTTCATCAGGCAACGAAGCCAAGAAATGATTAGCAATTTGAGCATACATACCAAACTCCACTCCATAAGGGTCCATGAGTACAAGTTTTAATTCTGCTGGATGTTTCTTATAGAGTAAGGACAAAATCATCGCATTTAACGCTACCGATTTACCCTGACCTGTTGAGCCTGCCATAAGAATGTGAGGCGCTTTAGTTAAGTCGAACATAAAGACCTCATTGGCAATAGTTTTGCCTATCGCACAAGGCAGTCCCATCGTTGTTTCTTGGAATTGTTTGGTGTTTAGAATACTATCCAAAGAAACAGTATAAGGGCGTATATTGGGAACTTCTATACCGATAGTGCCTTTACCTAGTATTGGAATTAATATCTGAACATTATGCGAACACAATGCTAAAGCTAAATCATCTTCTAATCCTCTCAACTTAGAGGCATTCACGCCAGGAGCAAGCGTTATCTCATATAAAGTGTTTCTTGGACCAACGGTGGCTTTTATTGTCGATACAACAATACCAAAACTCCACAAAACATCCACAATTCGATTTTTATTGGCTTGTTGCTCTTCCATATCAACGTATGGTGCATCGTCATAATCATACTTTTTTAGTAAATCAAAGGTTGGATAGCGATAGTTCTCCAAATCCTTTTTAGGGTCGTATGGCATGGAGATATCACCATAATTAATGTCACTATGATTATTTTCTCGATTGACAGCTGTATGGTGTGTGTTCAGCTGAGAGCCTACAGAACCTCCATATTGTTGTTCTTCATTGTTGACAGTTGGGGTGACTTCTTGTGCTCTATAATTTTGCGGTTCTTGTTGAATTTCCGTTGAACTATGTTTAGAACTATCGACTTTATCTCTTTTATACAATCCTGTTCCTGGGATGCCTGTATTAACATATGTCCCATTAGGACCTACTGATACATTTGCACCTTTTGGACCAATATTTACCCCTAAACCGCTTTTACTAATATTAATGTAAAAGCCAGGAAATATCTTTATGCGTTTTCGAAACCTCCATCCCATATACCCTAACTATTATTAACAGATTCCATAAATTTCTTATTGAACAACTCCTCCACGCCAACATTCAATAGTTTTGAGATCCTTGCTAAAGTCTCAATATCAGGCTGTGAAGAGTTGGTACACCATTTAGAAACTGTAGATGGACTCACTCCAAGTTCCTCGGATAACCATTTACTGGTCTTCTTTTGTTCCACTAAAACTATTTTTAGGCGATTTACGTCTTGCATACATTTCAAATTTATAGTTTGGGTGTAAAGTTAGTGAAAACTATTCATCCTACAAAGAAGAAAGTTCTTTTTTTAGAGTTTTTTATGAACATATGCCACAATAGCGGTCGCCTGTTATTCCCTTTTGTTTGCCATACCGCAAACGGGTTACGATTTGGCAACCTAACTCCTTCACCAATCCTCCCCAATTTGCTTTTTGCCCCAAATTAAACTTCCTCATTCTTCCCCGTCTTGCCTTTATTTCAGGCCGAATTGCGTTAATCTTCCCAAATCGCTTCGCTTTTACAAGCTTTTTTCGTATTTTTGCATCCAAGTTTACAATACTTTAAATATGTTTTGTGATTATGATAGACCAGATTATTGAATTCAACAAGACATTTGTTGCACAGAAGGGATACGAAAAATACATAACCGATAAGTATCCTGACAAGAAATTAGCAGTACTTTCGTGTATGGATACCCGACTGACCGAACTGCTGCCTGCTGCTCTTGGTCTGAAGAACGGTGACGCGAAGATTATCAAAAACGCAGGCGGTTTGGTTATTTCGGCTTTCGACTCAGCCATGCGTAGCCTGATTGTAGCCATCTACGAGCTGGGCGTACAGGAAATCATGGTGGTAGCCCACTCTCATTGCGGAGCCTGCCACATGAGCTACGACCACTTCCACCATGAGATGATTGCCCGTGGCGTGACGGACGAAACGCTCGACACCATCCGCAAGTGCGGCATCGACCTCAACCAGTGGTTGGAAGGTTTTAAGGACACACCAACCTCTGTCCGTAAGACAGTTGAAACCATCAAGACCCATCCGTTGGTGCCAAAGGATATAGTGGTTCGAGGGTTTATCATTGATTCAGAAACAGGAGCGTTGGAGGAAATCAAATGAAGTGGACAGTATTATATGTGCGCTGTCCACTTCATCATAGCTCCTTTTTCCAAGTCATTTTAATGTGAGGGATTCCATCAAGCATGAAGGTGTCGGATGACTGCTTGAATCCTACACTTTCATAGAATCCTTTGGCATACTCCTGCGCTTCAATATCTATAAGTTTCGCGTCGAAATGCTCTATCGCTGCATCTATGGCATGGAGCATGATTTGCTTGCCATAGCCTTTCCCACGTTCAGTGGTGATGACTCTGCCAATCGAAATCTCCTTCATGTGAGTACCAGCAGGACATACACGAGCTAAAGCAACAATCTTGTCGGCTACTGTCAGCCACAAATGAATGGATTCCTGGTCATCTCCGTCCATATCCTGATAGACGCAGTTCTGCTCAACCACGAACACCTCGCTACGCACTCTAAGGAGTTCGTATAACTCGTCCGTAGTCAGCTCCAGGAACGTTTTCTTATGCAGTTTCGGTTCAAATTGTTTCATTGTATTTCCAAACATATAATATCAACAAGTTCCTCCATACGCCCAATGATGAAGTTGGCTCCGGCTTGCTCCTCGATATTGAGGGATGGCACTTTCTCAACCATTTTGGTATTACCGTTCTCTCTGGGGCTTCCGTTAATTAAAAGAACCTTTGCCATTCTTCTTTCTTAAAGTATTGTAAACTTGGGTGCAAAAATACGAATTTAATCCTGAAAATTACTATCTTTGCCGTAGCTTTTAATATGTTTTGTGATATGAAGAGTTTTAAATCAACTGCGTGGCTGTTGCCACAACCCGTGCTGATTATCGGCACCTACGACAAAGAAGGTAAGCCCAATGCTATGAATGCGGCTTGGGGCGGTCAGTGGGATATGAAGGAACCGTTGGCAAGGCATTCTCTGACGGTAAACAGATGAAATGATCCGGGATTTCATTGCTATCGATTTCGAGACGGCCAATCAGCAGCCGTCAAGTGTCTGCTCCATCGGAGTGGTCATGGTACGTAATGGGCAGGTAGTTGACAGTTTCTATAGTCTCATCCAGCCCGAGCCCAACTACTATAATTATTGGTGCCAACGGGTACATGGGCTGAGCCAACAAGATACTGACGATGCTCCCGTATTCTCAAAAGTATGGGAGCGATTAGAGGAAAAGATAGCCAATGTTTTCTTCTCAGAGCAACAGATAATTGATGATCTCCGCTACCAGATAGCTTCCCTACCCTTCGTGGCCCACAATGCCCGTTTCGATGAGGGATGTCTGAAAGCAGCTTTCAAAGTCTATCAGATGGACTATCCCGATTATCGCTTTTACGATACCCTCACAGCCGCCCGCAGGCAATTTGGTCGTTCCCTACCCAACCACCAACTCCACACGGTTGCAGCCGCCTGTGGCTACGACCTGAAGAATCACCACCACGCACTGGCCGATGCCGAAGCCTGCGCCGCCATCGCCCTATATATACTTTAGAATCATGCAACTATTTCTGCTTGTAAAACGTATTAGCCATTTGGCTCTAAAGTCAAGTGGAAGGAATCGCAACCAGGTTGTCTCAGCGCGTTTATAATTCTTGACACATTATTTCAATGAATAGATGAAAAAGACCATTATTTTTGCGATGCTAATTGCCATCATGATAGTAGCATCGCCAGTATCGGCACAGACCATAGTCAAGGGCAACGTTGTCAACGAACGAGGTGAGGGCATCGAATACGTTAGCATCGGATTCGAGAATGATAGTGTTGGCGTCATCTCAGACGCAAAAGGACACTTTGAGCTTACAATTCCAGCTGGACGGAAAGATGAACTGTCATTCAGCCATGTATCGTATCTTAACGCAGAGGTTTCCTACGAGGAATATGCTAAAAAAGACAAGCTCACCGTAGTTTTGAAAGACAAAGTGGTAGAACTGGCTGAGGTGGTGATTGGCAAGAAGAATAAGCCCAAGACCATCGTAGGCAAAGGCATACCTGCCCCAGGACTCGTTGGCACTTCAGGACAAGGATCGAACTTAGGGCCTGAAGGCGGTGTAGCTTTTTCGTGTAAAAGGAGTTATGTCATCAGCGATATCCTGGTGAAGATATCCAGCTGTACCTTCAAGCAATGTAAGGTAAGTATTAACATTTATGAAAGGAAAGGCAAGCAATTCGTGAATATTCACCAGAAGCCGATATACGAAACACTCACCAACGATAAGAGCAAGTACATCTTAGACATCCGCCCAGAAGAGAACATTGTACTAAAGCCCAAGACAGACTATTATGTTAGCATTCGCGTGGTGGATGGCTTTGGTAAGAAGGGGTTCTTATACCTGAATGCCTACATGAAGAATGGGCTGTATCGCAATGCTGTGAAAGGAAAGACCAAGAAACTCCCCGTCTGTCCAGCAATTCAGGTGAAAGGGTATGAAATAGAACAATAACTCAAAGCAATAAGATTGTACTTCGACATCCTCTCAAATGAGATATTACAAAGAGACCTGCCCAAACGGGCAGGTCCCTTTAATTTATATCAGTGTGATATTTACTCTTCAACAGCAGCCTGCGCGGCGGCTAACAGATGCTGATTATCAACAACTTACAGAGTTATTGTAAACTACTGGCGACACTTTTACGACACATTCTGCACGTTTTTACACGCTCATGGCAACGAAAACGTGTTTTTACGGCAGAAAAATCTCTTTCTATGTCATATTTATGTATTTTGCTAAATTGGAATTTATTTGTTGATTTTATATATTCTCTACATTATATGCATCTACTATCTATATTTTAGGATTTCCTTTATAATCCCATGGATATGCTGCATATCCCTTGTGTTCGGTCCAGAGTTCCCTTGGAATGCAGTACCTGAAATTTTGTCTTTCAGATATATTATACCGTGTAACTGCAATAGG
Organism: Prevotella sp. P6B4; assembly: GCF_000619985.1. NCBI lineage: Bacteria > Pseudomonadati > Bacteroidota > Bacteroidia > Bacteroidales > Prevotellaceae > Prevotella > Prevotella sp. P6B4. The sequence goes on along the minus strand of NZ_JHVE01000012.1, from coordinate 69,372 downwards.
CTCAATTGCTCTTGCCCTTGGACAATATTCTAGCGCAGGAACAGCCCCCATTTCTCCTAAAGCATCAAACTGGAATAGCAAGGCTCTGGTCTTTAATGGTCCATTGCAAAATTTACCGTTGCACTCGATGGAGCGGATGAGTATTCCTCCGTATGACTTTTCATTACTCTTGAATGCAAGATCAACACCATAGTCATGGTTGAACCACTCTCCAGCCTCAGTCATACGCTTGTACGTTATATGCGCTGTGTCAGTTAAGTTATAATAAAACTCTATCTCGACCATGTGATATAAATTTTTTCCTTTTCTGATGACAAAATTGTTGAGCAAATTCTTAGCTATTCCCTTGAAAATGCTTTCAATTTTGGTAGGATATGTCTCTGTTAACACAAGACTATTTCTTAAACATTCCAATTCTGTCATATAATAATCAAATCAACTTAATCAATTATTATATTTATTGTATTGGCACAAGTTTGCCAAATGCTTTCCAACTAATATCCTTCTTATACTTTTTAACAACGGGAACATGCACGGTAACTTGTTCCAGAGGGACATCATCAAAAGCACCATCTATCGCTGGTGGCATCTCCAAATAACAGTATATATCCGTGAGGCTATTACATGAACAGAAAGAACCGTAACCAATTTTAGTCACTCCCTCAGGAACAACGATTTCAATAAGCGATGAACATCCTTGGAATACACAGTTGTTTAATGCAGTCAAATTTCTTGGTAGCTCTACTTTTTTCAAACTTGTACATTCCCTGAAGGCAGAGCGTTCAATTTTGTATATACTTTCTGGGAACTCAATGCTAGTGAGAGCTTCACATTTCGCGAATGCTGCTTCTGGAATCACCTTTAACGATTTAGGGAACTTAACACTTTCAAGAGAAGTGCAATCAGAAAAAGCATAAGAAGCTAATGCTTTAAGACTATTCGGTAAAACAATAGATTTTAATGCTTCACAATGAAGGAAAGCCCCCTTTCCTATAGATTGGAGTCCCTCATTAAAGTTTATAGTCTTCAAACTTACACAGTTATAGAATACCTCTTCTCCTATCTCTGAAATAGTCGAAGGTATCGTTATGGATGAAAGTTGCTGACAATTGTGAAATACGCCTGACTCGATACGAGCAACACTACTAGGAATAACAATCGATTTGAGCTTAACACAATTATAGAAGGCGCGATAACCTAGTGTGGAAAGTCCCTCAGGTAAGACTATACTCTCCAACTCAATACAATGATTAAAAGCATTGCTGCCAATTTCTTTTACACTAGAGGGTATTGTTATATTTTTTAATCCATGGCAACGTGCAAATCCATTAATTCTGGTTACACCTTCTGGTATAATTACCTTCTCGAGCTTTTCGTTTTGGTTACCTACGTCGTCACCGAGAGCAACAATCTTATATGTCACTCCGTTATAATCTATAGACGAAGGAATTATGAGTTCTGTATCGTTCTCACGGCCATACCACCTTTTAAAAATAGCCGTATGGGTATTTTCGTCAATATCATAAAAATATCGACCACCTATCTCTAATTGTACAACATTTATGAAATTTCCATCATCGTCCATACTACGATATTCAGAGCGTCTTATCTCTGTTTGCTGTGCGTACAATTGCATTATTGATAACGCAATCGTTAGAAATGTAAAAAGCTTCTTCATCATTTTGTACAAATTGTTTGTTTATATGAAAAATAATGTGGGCAGATATATTCCGATTTATCTGTTTATTGAACTATTCTTTATTGCTTCCAACTACATACGAGCAGTATTTACTGAGCAGATTAGCTAATGGCAAATCACCATTCTGATATCTGTCTGCATCGAGCCTTAAGATTCTTTCGCAGATAGTTTTCTTACCTTTATATAAAGCATTGAGATATGGAATGCCATTCTCCTCTGTGATGTTTATATCGGTGAAGAATTGCGTAAGGTCTTCGGCGTCATAGACGATGGAGTAACTTGGTCGCTTGGCTCCTGGGATATCCTCAATCAGGATATTCTTCTCAACGAGATCCTGAATATCACGTATAGCTGTATCCTTCGAGCATTTTGCCAATGTTGCCCACGTCTTTGACGTTATCTTTGCCTCATAGCCGTCAAGGAACAGATTGAGCATCTGCGTTTGCCTTTCTGTCATTGGAACAGACGATGCCTTCTGCCAGAAGAAGCTCTTATTCAGGATTGTGGTGACGATGGTGTCTGCCTCGTCAAGTGCATCCACCAATTTCTGCATGTACCATACCAACCACTCCGTTATATCTCCGTCACCATGCTGCATACGCTCCAGAATCTCGTAGTAGTGATTCTTGTCCTTGTTAATCTGTGATGAGACATTGTAGAAACGGAAATCGCTCTTTTCTCCACGAGCAAGAAGCATGTCTGAAAGAATGCGGGCCAATCGCCCATTGCCGTCCTCGAAGGGATGTATGCTCACAAACCAGAAATGAGCAATGGCAGAACGGATGACACTGTTCACCGGCTCCTCACCATCAAACCAAGTGAGGAACTTTTGCATCTCCTTTTCTACGCGGTCTGGAGATGGTGCAATATAGTGAATTTTCTCACGTCCGAACATTCCGCTGACAATGTGCTCCTCGTTTGTACGATACTGCCCCGTTTCTATCTGACCGCCTTCACTATAGCTTGATGGGAAGAAAGCTGCTTGCCATGCACATAGTTTCTGTTTACTGAGAGGCATATCATAGTGCTGAACCGCTTCGAGCATCACGCTGACAACGGAATCGACATAGTGCGAAGGCGCACTATACTTCACATTCTCAATGCCAAGCTTTCTGGCGATAGAAGAGCGAACCTGATCCACGTTCAGCCGTATGCCTTCTATCTCCGAAGAATACACCACATCGTATGTCAGGTTCTCAGCCATCGCTCGCAGCTTGCTATCAAAGCCCAGCGAACTCAGCCTGCCGTATAGCAAGCCCTGCATGCGGAATACCTTCTCCTGAAGGAGTGACACCTCAGAAGCGTTCCAACGGAAGTTTGTCCAATTCTCTCTTTCGTGTATATACATAACGCATTCCTACTTTGTGCAACATATTACAGCGACTAACGTCGCAAATTCTGCGGCAAAAATACTAAAATAATGTCGAATCGCCAAACAAAAACGCCACAAATATGAAACTATTATTTGAAAAGAGTCCTTATATCCATAGAAAGGAACTCTTCAGCGCTTATACCACCGTCACCCACGATAAATGCAGATTTAGGGCAGAACTTATCTCTAAACTTATCAAGTCCTTTCGTATTCTTTTCTGCATTACTCTTCACCTCGATGGCAACGACTGTTCCCTTCTTGCGAAGAATAAAATCAACCTCGTCGGCAAGTTCACGCCAATAGAACACTTCAATACGATGAACAAAAGACTGACTAACAATCCAAGCACCTATCCCCGATTCAAAGATGCGCCCCCACTCTTTTCGATCCATAATAGCCTGATCGAACGTATGAGGATTATAAACTATCTACCGAGCAGCAGCACCTTAATGTTGCGATCGTGCAAGGTATCATCATCCCACTCCTTCTTTACAACCTCACTCCAATTAGATATCTTCTGAATTTCATCGATAACAAGAATGATACTATCAAGGCCTTTGCTCTCCTTCAGACTTCGAACAGCAGCCCAACAGTTAGATACCCAAGCAGTATTTGAGGCAGGCACATTATCGGCAGAAAACTGCTGATAAGGCAAATCCAAGTCTTGAAGCACCTGCTTAACAACTGTAGATTTTCCCACCTGACGTGGTCCCATAACAAGCTGAATGAACTTTCTCGGCTCTTTCAGCCTACTTGTAATTACCTGATATTCAGCTCTTTTATACATAATTCAAAATTTTACTCAGTGGAGTGAGTAATTTTACTCAGTGCAAAGATATAAATCATAAATAGAATCACCAAACATTTTCCCAAAAATTTCAGTTTTACCACTATACCACCTATTTAGGTGGGGTACGTACCACCCTTATCACTCATATTTTACGCCCAATTTTTCATAAACTATCCTAATTGTTATGTCTAATTAATGAATAAATTCTTAAAAATGTCTATCTTTGCCACTACATTTATAATCACCACGCACTGGCCGATGCCGAAGCCTGCGCCGCCAAATGTATTTAGGCATTATGAGTATGATAGACCAGATTATTGACTTCAATAAGAGTTTTGTGGCACAAAAAAGCTACGAGAAGTATCTGACCGACAAGTATCCCGACAAGAAAAATGAAACTAACATATATATTCCATAGCGGCTTTGTGCTTGAGACGGAACATGCCATCTTGGTATTCGACTATTGGTCGGATCCGAGTGGAGTGATAGAAGATGTGCTTCAGAAACAAAAGCCTATCTATGTTTTCTCCAGCCATTTCCACGAAGACCACTTTACAAGGGCTATTCTTGATTGGAAAAGGCAAAAATCGGATATCACATACATCTTAAGCAAGGATATTCTTAAACACAGAAGAGCCAATAAGGATGATGCTGATGTATGGCTGGCAAAAGGTGGTTCGTGGTCTGATGAGAAAGTTAACGTCAAAGCACTTGGCAGCACGGATAGCGGCGTATCATGGATAGTAGAGATAGAAGGCAAACGTATTTTCCATGCTGGCGACTTGAACAACTGGTATGCAAGATTCCTACCAGATGTGGTACCAGGAGAAACTATCTATAGCGAGGAGTTCGATGAAGAGATAGATCCGATAGCCCACGAGAAACAATATTTAGGCGAGTTGAAAGATATTCGCAAAGTTGCGGATGGTTTCGACCTTGTGATGTTCCCAATAGACGGACGCATAGGCAATGGCTATACCCTCGGAGGCCGACAATTCATCGAGCGCTTCAAGGTTGGCATGTTCGTTCCTATGCACTTCGTCGCCAGCGGCTTCGAATCGTCCTGGCGTATGAAGGAATATACGAACGAAAGGCAGATTCCATTCTGGGAGATTAAAAGAGAAGGAGAAACAATACTGTTAAGTAATGGATAAAGACGAGAAGCGACTACTACAAAGGAAACGTCTGATGGACAATAAAATCTATCAGACAATGAACGATATCACTCGTTACATGGATCGCTATTATCTTGACGCTGTCATTGGAATCATTCCAGGATGGGGCGATGTAATAACCATGTTTTGTGTAGTTCCTTTCATCTATTTCTCAACGCGCGTCATCAAAAGCATCCCCCTTACTCTTGCAATTATCAACAATGCACTCCGTGATGTGCTATTGGGTATGATACCATTCTTTATTGGCGACGTTATTGATGTATTCCACCGCGCTAACACTAAGAACATGGCGATGATTCAAGGATTTGTTGACGGCAACGTGACCGTAACAAAGGAGGTGAATCAAAAAGCTATACAATCAGCCGTTATACTAATCATCCTACTTATACTCATTGCTCTTATGATATGGGCTTTGGCAAGTTTTGGTAGTCACTTATATTCACTAATCACCTAATAGTCAAGCATTTAGAATTAAATTGAAATTTTACTCAGTGGTATGAGTAATTTTACTCAGTGCAAATAAACTACACTTTTCAATGAGTTTTAGCACCCAAAAACTACACTTTTCAATAAAAATCCCCATACAAAATTACAAACAACCGAACCAAACTTTCACAAACGACCGAACAAAATCACCACAAACAACCGAAAAATCAAAAAAAATTTGGACAATTCAATATAAATCTGTAACTTTGCGCACAAAATCAACAACGAATAAAATGATGGATAATATGTATAAACCAAGAATTGTTGACAGACTTTTGGCTCGCAAGCTGGCAGGTAAGGGTGCAGTGTTGATTGAAGGACCAAAATGGTGCGGCAAGACAACGACAGCGCGCCAGCAAGCTAAGAGTCTGCTTGATTTAGGAGACACAGAAGTTTTAAAACAGAGCAAGCAGATGATGGAAATCAGTTCAAAGACACTCCTTCAAGGCGAAACACCCAGACTGATTGACGAATGGCAGACGATAACAGAACTATGGGATACTATCAGAAATGAAGTGGATAAGCGAAATACGTTTTCTCAATTCATCCTGACTGGTTCTACAGTTGCACCACAGGCTGAAGATACAGTTCATAGTGGGACGGGGCGTATTGGCAGAGTCAAGATGCGTCCGATGAGTCTATATGAGTCTGGAGAATCTACGGGTAGCGTCAGCCTAACAAATCTCTTTGATGGCGAGACGTTTGCTCCCCAACCCAATAGCATCGATTTGGAGCGCATTGCCTATCTGACTTGTCGTGGCGGTTGGCCTCAAGCAACAATGCTAGAAGGTGATATTGCACTGGATCAGGCTTTTGGCTATGTTGATGACATAGCAGAAAGAGATATACAACGAGTAGATGGTGTAAAACGCAGCCCAGAACGTACGCGTCTGTTGCTTCGTTCTTATGCCCGTAATATTTCTCAGCAAGTGCCCTATAGTACCATTAAGGCCGATATGCTATCAAACGATGCAAAAACACTTGACGAGGATACCGTCGCTGACTATATCAAGGCTCTAAGAAAGCTTTTTGTGATTGAAGACCTCGATGCATGGAATCCTAACATCCGCAGTAAGGCTGCGATTCGTACTAGCGATACTCGTCATTTCGTTGACCCAAGCATTGGTACGGCATCATTAGGTTTAGGTCCAAAAGACCTGATAAACGATTTGGACTCATTTGGTCTTATCTTCGAAGATATGGCTGTACGCGACCTACGTGTATTTGCTGAAGCACTTGATGGAAAGCTCTATCATTATCGCGACAGTTCAGGCCTGGAGTGTGACACGGTGTTACATCGTCGCAACGGCACATATGGACTAATTGAGGTGAAGCTTGGTGGCGAAAAACTGATAAACGATGGTGCAGATGCTTTGAATAAGCTTGCCGACACCATAGACACCACAAAAATGAAGAAACCTTCATTCAAGATGGTTATAACTGCAGTTGGTCCCTATGCATACCAAAGGCCAGACGGCATATTTGTGGTTCCCATTGGTTGTTTAAAAGATTAATATAAACAAGACAAACAAAAAATCCCCGCCAAGGTAAAACTTGACGGGGTTCTTTTTTATAGTGATTGAAGGGATTACTCTTCAACAGCAGCCTGGGCGGCGGCAAGACAATGCTGATTATCAATTACCGCAGACTTTGATCTCCATCTGTTCATGCTCGGCAGAATAATAATTCAGCGTACCACCTGCAATAGCCCTAATGTACTCTTGCTTTGACTGATGCATCCCAGTCATGTGGATCAGCACAAAATCATCGGCATGGATACGGTTTAATGTCACCGTATCCTTAGCCATCATAGCCTCATACATTACTCGGTAGAGGGCTTCTATTTGACTTTCGTCTTCTTTCTCCTTGCAAGGCATAGTGCAAGCAAGCTTGCCCTCAGCTCTTGCTTCGTTCGTCAGTTGTTCTTTGTCCGTCTTTGCTTGCATGATTATTGCCGTCATTCCAAGAAACAGTATCGTAATAAGGCGATTCATTAATGTGTAGCCTTGAGATACTGTAAGTCACCATACCAATAAGAAGCTGTACAGCCACCGTCAATCAGAAAGTCGGCACCGCTGATGAAACGTCCTCGGGAGGACATCAGGAACTCAGCCATATCACCCACTTCGTCGGGTGTTCCGGCACGGCGGGCGGGCATGCCCTCAATCATCTTCAGGTAACCATCCTTGCGTGGGCCATGCAATTCATCGTTGGCCAATGGCGTGATGATGATACCTGGTGAGATTGAGTTAATGGTGGCACCACGTCGTCCCCAGCGAGTAGCCTCGAACATCACGCGGAGCACATTGCAACGCTTCGAGTACTGATAGGCTTTCAGCGTGTCGTTGATTTCCTTCAGGAACGGCAATTCCAGCAGCTTGTCAACAGGAGTTGTGGCTAAAGCCTCGTTCTGTTCCTGCGATAAGGCTGGCAGACGATGACCGCTTTGTGACGAGATAATCGCACCTGATCCACCCTCTGCAATCACCTTGCCGAACTCTTCCAATAGAACACTTGTTCCATAAAGGTCAACGCGAAGGATCTCAGCTACGGGAGCCTGTGAAGGTGACACACCAGCGGCATTCACAACATTCGTTACGTATCCTTTGTTGGTGGCAAACCCCACCAACTTCAGGATGTCCTCTTTTGAACCAAGGTCGCATTGGATAGTTGAGCACTCAAATCCTGCATCTTCCAATGTCCTTGCTGCTCGCTGAGCATTCTCTATGGAGTAGTCTGCCAGCACAATGTGCTTACCAGCCGACACACGACGGATAATAGCCTGTCCGATACTGCCAGCACCTACTAATACTGATACTTGTTTCATTGTTGTTTGATTATCATTTCAGTGCATTATAGGTAGCATCATCTACTGGCTCGCACCACTCGTTTGAGGCATCTTCTTTTACATCCTTATGATATGTCAGGTGTTGGAACCACGAGTCTTTCTGTGCTCCGTGCCAGTGCTTTACCTCGGCAGGGATGGCGATGATAGTTCCGGGAGTCATCTCCTGCGGCTCCTTGCCCCATTCCTGATACCAGCCGCGACCTGCAACACAAATCAGTACCTGTACCTGCTTGTGGTGGATGTGCCAGTTGTTGCGGCAGCAAGGCTCGAAGGTGACGTTCATCACACCACCACCGACATCTGCCAGATAGCTCTGACCAATGAAATACTTTCCGTAAGGATTAGGCTCGCCCTTGGGCCACTTGGTGTTCAGGGTGTAACCTTCGTTGCAGAGCCAAGTGCAGAGCTCATCGACCTGTTGCTTTGAGTTGCCCATATTCACGGCGCCCTGCTTGTGGGCAGCCAGTTGTGGAGCAACACCATCGAGACCGCTCAGGGCTGCTACGGTTACTATCTCGCGATCTGCAGCAGAGAGCTGGTCGCCAGCGAAGATGTCACCAAAGAGGTGTGACTTCAAATAGTAGTCGTCCTGCGGACAGAACTCATAGTTAAAGGGCTTTCCTGAGAGTTGTGTCTGGTTCTTCACGCCCAGTTCGTAAGCCTTCTTAGCATCATTCCACTCTGCAGGACGCTTCCAAGGCTTGCCTTCTTGCCATTCCGGCTGCTTGTTGGCTTTGCCTTCGTCCGTCACGACTCGTCCATCTTCGAGCAAGCTCGGATGGCTCTCGCTGCTCCGTCCGTTCTCCAACACCTTGCTCAGCACGCCAAGTGCATTCAGCGAACGTGGAAAGCCGGTATAGGCATAGAGTTGCGAGAAGGCCTCCTTCAGTTCGTTGATGGTTACGCCCTTGTTGAGAGCCATACGCACGGTAGGCTCCAAACGATTCATATCACCCTGTGCCATGAGGCAGGCACATGCTGCCAATCCCTTTTGACGCTCTGTCAACGTCTGTGCATCTGCTGTTGCCATCATCAATAATGCTACAAATAAATAGACGATTCGTTTCATATTACATGCTCTCCTTAAGAATCTCTGTCACGTCTGACTTCGTCAGATTCAGATAACCGGCGGGATAGCAGATGGTGCCCTCGGTGATACCGGGAATCATATCTTCAGTGGCACCCAGTTGAGTGATGGTCAAGGGCAGACCTATCTCTTGCATCCAGGCTTTCAGGGCCTGCAGACCAGCATCGGCTATCTGTTCGTCGGTCATTCCGTTGCTCTGGATATTCCACACGTTCTTGGCGAAACGCACAAACTTAGACAGACCGTTCTGCATGGCGCGGCGATAGTAGGCCATTGAGACAGATGCCAGCGCATAGCCGTGTGGGGCATGTGTCCAAGCACCCACGCTGTGACCAATCATGTGAACCATCCAGTCCTGCTGCTTGCCCAATCCGATAAGGGTGTTCAGTGCCCATGTGGCTGTCCACATGATGTTCGAGCGTGCCTCGTAGTCCTGAGGATTCTTTACAGCGATGCGGCTGCTGTGGATGACAGAACGCATCAGTCCTTCAGAGAGGTAGTCGCTGGTGTTGTCATCAAAGTCCGAGAAGTACTGCTCCATGATGTGGTTCATGATGTCGTAGATACCCGCCTTCATCTGGTTCTCGGGTACGGTCATCGTGAACTTCGGATTGAGGATAGAGAACTTAGGCATCAGACGACTGTCGAACACATGCCCCACCTTGAAAGTATGCTCTGCATCTGTAATCACAGTGCCGGCGTTCATCTCAGAGCCTGTGCCAGCCATCGTCAGGATACAGCCCACAGGCAGCAGTCTCTGGTCCTCAGCAGGATTCTGCTGCTTCAGCCAGAACTTGTCCCAGTAATCGCCTTCATAAAAGACAGATGCAGCCACGGCCTTCGAGTAGTCGCAAACGCTGCCGCCGCCAAGAGCAAGGATCAAGTCTACCTCGTTCTCGCGGGCAATCTTGACGCCCTCATGCAGTTTCTCTAAGGTGGGATTGGTCATCACGCCAGGGTTCTCAACGATGGTCTTGCCTGCCTCTTTGAGGATAGCCACCACCTGGTCGTAGATGCCGTTACGTTTTACACTGCCACTGCCGTAGTTGAGCAGCACCACTGGGCCGTAGCCCTTCAGTTCGTCCTTGAGGAAGTTCAAAGACTCATCACCAAAATACAGTTTGGTTGGGTTGTAATAAGAAAAGTTTCCTAACATAGTTGTATTTTTTATTATCCGTAATTCTGAATTAAATATTTCACAAACTGTGGGTCGCCGAAGTTGATGATGCCCGTGTCGTGCTGGTTCAGCTGGGCAATCTGAGCTATCTCGTCATCGCTCAGCGTGAAGTCGAAGATGTCAAAGTTTTGCGCCATACGCTCCTTGTGGCTCGACTTCGGAATAGCCACGACACCGCGCTGGGTGAGCCAGCGGAGGGCAACCTGAGCAGCACTCTTACCATATTTCGCTCCGATGGCAGTCAGCGCCTCGCTCTTCACGATGCCGTCAACACCCTGTCCGCCAAGCGGTCCCCACGCCATCATCTTCGTGCCAAACTCAGCATGAATCGGTTCGATGTCTGTCTGCTGGATGAGCGTGTTGCACTGCAACTGGTTCACCATCGGCTTCAGCTCTACATAGTGGGCAAAGTCGAAGAAACGGCCTGCCTGGAAGTTGCTCACACCGATGGCGCGGACTTTGCCAGCACGATAGGCCTTCTCCATAGCCCGCCAAGTGCCGAACACGTCACCATAGGCCTGATGGATGAGCAACAGGTCGATATAGTCTGTCTGCAACTTGCGTAGACTCTCATCGATGCTCTTGGCAGCCTTTTCCTCGCCAGCATTAGATATCCAGACCTTTGTTACAAGGAACAAATCTTCGCGCTTGATGCCACTCTTGCGCCAGGCATTGCCTACACCTTCCTCATTCTGGTAGGCCTGTGCCGTGTCAATCAGGCGATAGCCCACACTCAGCGCATCGCTTACACAACGCTCACACTCGTCAGGGCTTACTAAAAATACACCGTAGCCCAATGTCGGCATCTGAACACCGTTGTAAAGTTTAATGTACTCCATATTATTCATTTTTTAATATCCTAAACCATTAAGCCACTTCTCGACCTTTTTCTTTTCTGTGCGCACCTCGTGACCGTAGATGCTGAAGCCCTTTGTAACATTTGCACCAGGGAAGGCTTTCTTTACATCCTCCACACAGTTGGCCAATCCAGAACCTTCGTGGGTGGTGAAAGGGATGACAGTCTTGCCCTTCAGGTCGTTTGCATGCTTCTTGAAGAAGGTGAACATCACTTGCGGATAAGTGCCCCACCATACGGGGCCTCCAATGAAAACGGTATCGTAGCCGCTCATATCTACATCTCCTTCGTACTCTGGCAATTCGCCTTTCTTGGTCTCTTCCTTCGCCAGATTGATGAGTGGTGTATAAGCCATCCCGTCGTACTTATGCGTAACGATTTCAAACTGCTCTGCACCTGTCACTTCTGTGATGTAGTCTGCCACAATCTTCGTGTTACCTACCTCAATGTTTCCTACTGCGTAGTTGTCTCCCGCATGTGAGAAGAATACTACCAAACTTTTACCATCCTTGTTCATAACTTTCTCCTGTTTTGCGCCGCCGCTGCATGCTGTCGAGATGAGCAATACCAATGCGGCTGTGATGATACTTTTGATATTCATTTTAAATATACTTTTGAATCACGTTGCAAAGTTACGACGATTTCCTAATACTTTTGTTTCATAAATTACTTCACAATTTTCACTTTTTGCCTAAATCGTTCTTTTATATATAAAATAATGTGTAATTTTGCGCTGTAAACAGCGCGAAGTTGCTCACGCTCGGCAAAATGAGCAAGCTCTTTTGCGCTTGCTTAATCGCAACATTGCCTCATATGAAGATAGATTTTCAGTATTCCACAGACTTTTATGGGATGAATTCCCGTGAGTTGAGCCACACCTGCATGCATCTGCTTTGCTTGGCAGGTGAGGCAAGTTTTGTGTTCAACGAGCGATGCTACCATATCGTGAAGAACAACCTGGTGGTGATACCGATGCCTGATCGTGTCTGCAACCTTGCGGCACATGCAGACTTGCAGGTAGAATGGTTTGCTGCTGATTACAAGTTCCTGCAGAACCTGCTGCCGTCGAACAACTACAGCATCGGTGGCAGTATCTCGCTGAACCAAGACCCCGTTATCAAACTGACAAATGAACAAGCACGACATCTGCTTGATGACTTCCATCGTCTTCGTGACCGCAAGGACGACAACCATTTGCAGTTCTATCGCGAACTGATGGGCAGTCTCTGCCTGACGATGATGTACGACATCTTCGAGGCCCATGCCCAACGTGATGCAACAGACACCCATACCGACCGCACAGCCTACATCGTGAAACAACTGATGGCTCTGCTTGCTACTGGCATCAGCCGAACAGAGCGTGATGTGAGCTACTATGCCGAACGGCTGAACGTATCGCCCAAATATCTTTCTGCCACCATCAAACGTGTGACAGGACACAGTGTCACCTCATACATCGACCGACACACCGTACCTATATTGAAAGACTATCTGAATGATGAACGCCTGTCCCTCACCCAGATAGCCGACCTGATGAACTTCACGTCACTCTCTTACTTCAGCCGCTACTGCACCAAGCATCTTGGCCAGTCGCCCAGCGAATACCGTCTGAGTCTGCAACCAAAGCTTGATTTGTAAGACTCATTTATGTTATTCTGCAGTTAATTCGAAGAAAATTAGTAACTTTGTACCCGCAATGAAGTTGGATCTGTATATCAACGAGGCTAACGACTATGCACGTGACATTCGTGTGCCAATCCTACATCCCCACGTCGCCATTATCCATTACGACGAGGTGGGCGAGATACGCCATTCGCTGAACCGCATCGACTGCTACGGCATCTTCCTGCAACGCGAGTTCCCTGAGAACCTGACCTACGGCATAGGCATCTACCACGAGGGCGACGGCTCGCTAATTGCTTTTGCTCCGGGACAAATTGGGGGCAAGCGCGATGACGGCAGCAGGCGGCAGTATCACGGTTGGGTGCTGCTGTTCGACCCTGTATTCATCCACGGCACGGAGATTGAACGACGCATGAAGGACTACCATTTCTTCTCGTACAACAACAACGAGGCACTCTTTCTGAATACCGAAGAGAAGGACACGTTATCGGGGTTGATGGCGAACATTCGAAGGGAGCTGCAAACAACTGATGACGATAATGTACAGGACGACATCGTGCGAGACTACATCCTGCTTATTCTGGACTACTGTAACCGTTTCTATACCCGCCAATTTAAGGAGATGACAGCTGGCAGCAGCGACATCCTAGCCCGATTCCAACAGGTGCTTATCGACTACTACGACAAAGGCCGTCAGCGCACCGGGGGTCTCCCCAGCGTGAAATACTGTGCCAGCGAGCTGTGTCTGTCGCCTGGCTATTTCGGCGACATCGTGCGTGGTGCTTTGGGAGAGAGTCCGAAAGACTACATCAGAGGTTTCATCATCATGCGTGCCAAAAGTCTGATGCTTGGCGGCATGAGTATCACGCAAGTGTCCGATGCGCTTGGTTTCGAGTATCCTAACCATTTCACCCGCCTTTTCAAACAGCTAACAGGGCAGACTCCCTCACAATTTTTCGCCGAACAGCGCGAAAAATAAACAATCATCATTTTTGGTAGATTTATCCGTAATCCGTCTAAGCGGAGTATGGCTAAATCGTCGTACCTTTGCAGCGAATTTTAAAACAAACAAGAATGAGACCATACGTAATTTGCCACATGATGGCTTCGCTCGACGGCAGGATAGACTGTGCAATGACAGAGCAGATTGACGACACGAACCACTACTACGAGGCACTAAAACAACTCGATTGCCCTTCGACGCTGGAGGGCAAGACAACGCTGGCGATGCACTATGCACAGACTGGCGAATTCCAACCGCAGAAAGCGCATGAGAATGCCGGGCAACAGATTCATCGGGCCACAGAGGCCAACGGTTATGCCATCGGCGTTGATACTCGCGGCACGCTACTTTGGGACGACGACACCACGGAGCTGTTCGGGCGTCCGCTGCTGATGATACTATCGGAGCAGGCCAGTCAGGAGTATCTGAACTATCTGAAGCAGAAACACATATCTTATATTACCACGGGGCGCGATGGCATCGACCTAGCATCGGCTTTAGAGACGTTGCGCACAGTGTTCGGCGTGAACCGTCTGGCCGTGTTGGGTGGCGGACACATCAATGGATCGCTGCTCGACCAGGGTTTGATCGACGAGGTGAGCATAATGTACGGCTACGGCATCGACGGGCGCGAGGGCATGGCTGCTGCCTTCGACGGTAGAACGATGGAGCGGAACCCCGTCCGACTGGCCTTCAAGAGCGTGGAGGAGCAGGACGGAATCGTGTGGATGAGATACCAGGTCGTGAATTCATAATTGAAATTTGATAATTGCGATGAAACAGATTTTTATGATTTTAGCTGCGTTGCTTGTCATGTCATGCAGCAGAGACGAGATTCAAGCACAGACAACGAACTACGAGACAATGACAACAAAGATGTACATCACTATCGATGGAAGGACTGAGGCCGTCACGCTGACCAATAATAGTGCCACGCAGGCATTGGTCGCCAAATTGCAAGAGGCACCTGTCAGTATAACGCTCAACAGCAGCGGCGGCTTTGAGATATGGGGGGCACTGGGATTCTCGCTGCCTGAGAACGATCAGCAAACGACAGCCCAGCCGGGCGATGTCATCCTCTACAACGGCAGTAACCTCTGTCTCTTCTATGGCACCAATTCGTGGAGCTACACCCGCTTGGGCAAGATTGACGGCCTTTCGGAGAGCGAATTGCGCACTTTCCTGAAAGCTGGGGAAAGTAATATTGGCGTAGTTTTGTCGCTGGATAATTCCGTTGCCATCAAGGAGGTGAAGAGCAATGGGTCGGAAGATGGAACCTATTACTCGGTGAATGGTCAGCGGGTACAGAACCCTACACATGGCATCTATTTCAAGAACCATAAAAAAGTTATCTTATGAACGTCAACAAACCTATCAGTCGAAGAAAAGCACTCAAGGTCATGGGCCTTGGAATGCTTGCAGCCTGCGTTCCGACGCTTCCGTCGTTTGGAGAGTCCCCAAAGGAAAATGAGAAGAAGATCAAACGTCTGATCTTCTATTTCTCTGCAACCGGCAATAGCCTTTATATAGCCAGGCAGTTGGGCGGAGATGAAGCGACCTTGCTGAGCATCTCACAGGAAATTCACAACGAGCATCCTGATTATGAGGCAGAAGAAATAGGATTCGTGTGTCCCGTCTACTGTTTCATTCCTCCTGCCATTGTCCAGGATTTCATTGCTCGTTCATCTTTCAAGGCCGATTATTTCTTTACAGTGGGCACTTATGGAGCCCATAGCACGATATTCCCAGAGTTCGTTGATGACCTTGCCAAGAAGCACGGTTTTCAGATGAATTATATCTCCACCATCCAGATGGTCGATACTTACCTGCCGTATTTCGACATGGAAAGGGAATTGGCCGACCCCAAGCTTCAGCGTATTCCCGAAAGAGTTGCCACAGTTCTTGCTTCTATCAACAATCGCGAAAACTATATTCAGGAGGTTACAGAGCAGGACAGGATGATATGTGACGGATATTACCGCATGTCGGGACGCGACCGCCAGCGCCCGACTGTGACAAGATCGGAGAAGATTGTCTTTGCCACGGATGACTGCATCGGATGTGGAGTTTGTACTTCGGTTTGTCCGCATGGCTCCTGGAAAGTGATTGATGGTCATTCGGTTGCCAATGGGGAATGCGAAAATTGTCTGGCATGTGTTCACAACTGCCCGAAGAAAGCAATTTCAATCATTCCCACGCCTCCGGAACCCGAAGAGGCAAACAGGAATGCACGATATCGTAATCCGAATGTCAGCTTAGCTGATCTCATCAAGGCCAATAGTCAAAAATAATATGAAAGTAATTTTAGCCGCAGTACTGATGGGCGGATTGCTCACAGCCTGCACAAACCAAGAACAAAATAAAAAAGAAGAGAATATGACAACATTGAATCTGACACAGGAGTGGGACAAGGTGTTCCCGCTGAGCGAGAAAGTGAACCACAAGAAAGTGACGTTTGAAACCCAATATGGCCTGACGCTGGCGGCAGACCTCTACGAGCCGAAAGATGCAGAGGGGAAACTTGCAGCCATCGCTGTGAGCGGCCCGTTTGGAGCCACAAAAGAGCAATCGAGCGGACTCTATGCCATGCGGATGGCTGAGCGCGGATTTGTGACGCTGGCCTTCGACCCGTCGTACACTGGCGAGAGCAGTGGTGAGCCACATCGTACGGCATCGCCCGACATCAACACCGAGGACTTCATGGCAGCTGTCGATTATCTGTCGCAGTTGGAGAACGTCGATGCCGAGAAGATTGGCATCATCGGCATATGCGGATGGGGAGGCATCGCCCTCAATGCTGCAGCTGCAGATACCCGTATCAAGGCAACCGTTGCGAGTACGATGTACGACATGACACGTGTGAGCGGCAACGGCTATTATGATGCCAACGACAACGAGCCTGACCGTCATGCCGCACGCGAGGCACTTTCCAAACAGCGCCTTTCAGATCCGAAGGAAATGGCAGGTGGAGTCATCGACCCACTGCCTGATGATGCGCCACAATTTGTTAAGGACTACTATGATTATTATAAAACAGAAAGAGGCTATCATGCACGCAGCGGCAACTCCAACGATGGCTGGCGTGTCATCGGCACCCAGGCCTACGCCAATAGCCGCTTCCTATATTATATCAACGAGATTCGTTCGGCAGTCCTTGTGATGCATGGTGAGAAGGCTCACTCGCGCTATTTCGGCGAAGCTGCCTACAAATATATGGTCGAAGGGAAGGCCGAAGGTTACAACACCGTCGGCAAACCTAATCCTAATCCTGAGAACAAGCAGCTGCTCATCATCCCCGGTGCCTCGCACTGCGACCTCTACGACGGCGGATATACTGAACTCGTAGGTAAGGGCGAACCCAAGAATATGATTCCTTGGGATAAACTGGAGGAGTTTTTCAAAACGTATTTGAGATAGGCTTAGGTACAAGCCACACCAATAAGCATCTCCCAAATCGAAAAGATTTGGGAGATGTTTCGATATTTGTCCTTCAGAAATTTTGAGGCTGTTATTTCCAAATTGTTCTCAAATAGGGTTTTAGGCTTCTGTGAAGGTTAATCGTATCAATGTTTATATGTCAGTCACTTTAATATTCTCTGATATAATCGCGTTTGCTTCTTGTCAAGATTCGATATCTTTATCTGAACCTTGGTTGGGCGTGGCACGTCTTCATGTAAAGACGAAAGGAGTCTCGTTATAACCTGTTCGACGTTTGTAAATCCTGAGTCCTCGATTGTAGACACACGTTCACCACAGACGAATGCCTCTACGCGGATAAGATTGTACTTCGACATGCTCTCAAATGAGATATAAAAAAGAGACCTGTCCATTAGGGCAGGTCTCTCAGCAAATTATGTAAGAGTGATTATTACTCCTCAACGGCAGCCTGGGCGGCGGCGAGACGTGCGATGGGCACACGGAATGGAGAGCAGCTGGCGTAGTTCATGCCAATCTTGGCGCAGAACTTCACAGAGCTGGGCTCACCGCCATGCTCACCACAGATACCACAACGGAGGTCAGGACGTACCTCACGGCCTTCCTTAACGGCAAACTTGATGAGACGGCCTACACCCTTCTGGTCGAGTACCTGGAATGGGTCAACCTTCAGAATCTTCTTGTCGAGGTATACAGGCAGGAACGAAGCGATATCGTCACGGCTGTAACCGAAGGTCATCTGAGTAAGGTCGTTAGTACCGAATGAGAAGTACTGAGCCTCTGAAGCAATCAGATCAGCTGTCAGGGCAGCACGTGGAATCTCAATCATTGTACCAATCTCGAACTCAACCTCGATACCATACTCAGCGAATACCTCCTTAGCGGCATACTGGATGATCTCCTTCTGCTGCTTGAGCTCGTTGATAGTACCAATCAGAGGAACCATGATCTCTGGCATTGGGTTCTTACCCTCCTTCTTCAGCTCGCAAGCTGCAGAGAGGATAGCCTTGGTCTGCATAGCGGTAATCTCAGGGAATGTGATACCCAGACGGCAACCACGGTGACCCAGCATTGGGTTGTTCTCAGCGAGTGAGTCAACACGACGCTTAATCTCATCCAAGCTTACGCCCATCTCCTTAGCCATGGTCTGCTGACCAGCCAGATCGTGGGGAACGAACTCGTGGAGAGGTGGATCGAGCAAACGGATGTTAACTGGCAGACCGTCCATAGCCTCGAGGATACCCTTGAAGTCAGCCTTCTGATAAGGCAGCAGCTTAGCAAGAGCCTTCTCACGTCCGGCAACGCTGTCGGCCAGAATCATCTCACGCATAGCAACGATCTTCTGATCCTCGAAGAACATGTGCTCGGTACGTGTAAGACCGATACCCTTAGCACCGAAAGCGCGAGCTACCTGTGCATCGTGTGGTGTATCAGCATTGGTACGAACCTGCAGCTTAGTGTACTTGTCGCAGAGGTCCATCAGCTCCTTGAAGTCGCCAGAAAGCTCGGCAGCCTTTGTTGGAACCTCGCCAGCATATACCTGACCAGTTGTACCGTTCAGGGAGATGAAGTCGCCCTCCTTATATACTACGCCGTCGATCTCAACGGTCTTATCCTTATAGCTTACATTCAGAGCACCTACACCCGATACGCAGCACTTACCCATACCACGAGCCACAACGGCAGCGTGAGATGTCATACCACCACGAGCTGTGAGGATACCCTCGGCAGCAGCCATACCAGCCAGATCCTCAGGAGAGGTCTCGATACGTACGAGTACTACCTTGTGTCCGTTCTCGTGCCACTCCTTAGCGTCGTCAGCGTGGAATACAATCTGACCACAAGCAGCACCAGGAGATGCGGGCAGACCCTGAGCGATAACCTTAGCAGCAGCCAGAGCCTTCTTATCGAATACTGGGTGCAGCAGCTCGTCGAGCTTCTGAGGCTCGCAACGCTGGATGGCAGTCTTCTCGTCGATCATACCCTCGTGGAGCAGGTCGATAGCAATCTTAACCATAGCAGCACCAGTACGCTTACCGTTACGTGTCTGGAGGAACCAGAGCTTGCCCTCCTGTACGGTGAACTCCATATCCTGCATATCGTGATAGTGGTGCTCCAGCTTATCCTGGATACCATTCAGCTCAGCATAGATCTCTGGCATTGCCTCCTCCATTGAAGGATACTTGGCTACGCGCTCCTCCTCAGAGATACCAGCGCGCTCAGCCCAACGCTGAGAACCAATCTTTGTGATCTGCTGTGGAGTACGGATACCAGCCACAACGTCCTCACCCTGAGCGTTAACCAGATACTCACCGTTGAACAGGTTCTCACCATTAGCGGCATCACGGCTGAAGCATACACCAGTAGCTGATGTGTCGCCCATGTTACCGAATACCATGGCCATAACTGATACGGCTGTACCCCACTCGTCGGGGATTCCTTCCATCTTACGATACAGGATAGCGCGCTCGTTCATCCAAGAACGGAACACAGCACAGATAGCGCCCCAGAGCTGCTCGATAGGATCATTTGGGAAGTCCTTACCTGTGCGCTCCTTGATAGCAGCCTTGAACAGCTTAACCAGCTTCTTCAGGTCCTCTACTGAGAGGTCCTTATCCAGAACAACACCGCTCTCCTTCTTAACCTTTTCGATAATCTCCTCGAATGGATCGATATCAGTTTTATTTACGGGCTTCATCTCGAGCACAACATCGCCGTACATCTGTACGAAACGACGATAAGAGTCGTACACGAAGTGAGGATTGTTTGTCTTCTTAGCCATACCCTCGGCAACCTCGTCGTTCAAACCAAGGTTCAGGATGGTGTCCATCATACCAGGCATTGAGGCACGGGCACCAGAACGAACAGATACCAGCAGAGGATTCTGGGCATCGCCGAACTTACAGTTCATCAAATCTTCAATGTGCTTCACGGCAGCCATCACGTCGTCGTTCAGAAGCTCCATAATCTTCTGCTGACCAACCTGATAGTACTCATTACAACAATCTGTGGTGATTGTGAAACCTGGAGGAACAGGAACACCAATGTGGTTCATCTCAGCAAGGTTAGCACCCTTACCACCAAGTTCCTCACGCATCTTTGCGTTTCCTTCGGCCTTACCATTACCGAAGAGGTAAACTCTTTTCTGACTCATACGTAATTATTGTTTTGTTGATGATAAATTATTTTCGATTAGATTTTGCAAAATTACTAAAATTCCATCAAACCTACAAGAAAAATCGGCAAAATTTGCAAAGTCGACGTTACATTTTCACTTTTTTGGCATAGTTTTACTACAGGAAACATGGAATACAACGGATTTTTGATAGATTTTTTGTACCTTTGTGCCCAAAATCAAGAATAATATGGCAAGAAACAAGAAACCATTACCACTCCTCGAGGGTGTTGTAATAGAGGCTGCGGCTGCTGAAGGTAAGTGTCTGTTCCACTGGGACGACCTGGTGGTATTCGTACCTTTCTGCGTGCCTGGCGATGTGTGCGATGTACAGATCCGCCGCAAGAAGCACTCCTTTGCCGAGGGCGAGGTTGTAAGATTCATAGAATTAAGTAAGGTACGCGCGACCCCATTCTGCGCACACTTTGGTGTGTGTGGCGGTTGTAAATGGCAGAACCTGCCTTACGAGGAACAGCTGAAGTTTAAGCAGCAGCAGGTGTACGACCAATTACACCGTATCGGTAAAATCGAGTTGCCTGAGTTTATGCCTATTTTAGGAAGCGTACATACCCAGGCGTATCGCAACAAGCTCGACTTCGGATGCGCCAACAAGCGCTATCTGACCAAGGAGCAGATTCAGACACTGCCCAACGACGAGAGTCAGAGTCTGAAGGACGTGCCCGCTATCGGATTCCATATTACAGGTGCTTTCGATAAGATACTGCCTATCGAGAAATGCTGGTTGATGGACAATCTGCAGAACGAGATTCGCAACGAGGCACGCGACTATGCAATGGCCAACGGCTTATCGTTCTTTGACCTGCGTGCCCAAGTAGGACTGCTGCGCGATATCATCATCCGCAACAGCGCCAGTGGCGAGTGGATGGTTATCTTCCAGTTCCACTACGACCGTACATCGGCCGAGGCTCTGGCCCAGAGCGAGGAACAGGCCAAGGGACTGCTGCAGCATATCGCCGATAAGTTTCCACAGATTACCTCGCTGATGTACCTCGACAACCAGAAGTGCAACGATACCATTGGCGATCAGGAGATATTGGTATTCAAGGGTATCGACCACATCTATGAGTTGATGGAGGACCTGAAGTTTAAGGTTGGCCCCAAGAGTTTCTACCAGACCAACACCGAGCAGGCCTACCACCTGTACTCGGTAGCCCGTAATTTTGCCGGGCTTACTGGCAACGAGCTGGTTTACGACCTCTATACCGGCACAGGCACCATTGCCAACTTTGTAGCCAAGAAGGCGCGTAAAGTGATTGGTATTGAGTATGTGCCCGAAGCTATCGAGGATGCAAAGATCAACTCTGAAGTAAACAAGATCGACAACACCCTGTTCTATGCAGGCGACATGAAGGATATCCTGACAGAGGAATTCATTGCCGAGCACGGACGTCCGGATGTGATTATTACCGATCCCCCACGTGCTGGTATGCACCCCGATGTAGTGAAGACCATCCTTGGCGCTGCTCCGAAACGTATTGTTTACGTAAGCTGCAACCCTGCCACACAAGCCCGCGACCTGCACGATCTCGACGTAGATTATCGCGTGGCAGCCGTTCAGCCCGTTGATATGTTCCCCCACACACCACACGTAGAAAATGTGGTGCTACTGGAGCGCAGATAAAAGAATTTGGGGCAAATACTTGGAAGTTTCAATATTTTTTCATATATTTGCCCCAAGTTTAACTAAAAATATTTTTACAGATAACTACATTTACTAATTTTTTAATTCATACCACAATGAGAAAATTATTTTGGATGATGGCGCTGATGGCGTCGATGACAATGACTGCAAATGCAGAAACATTGCCAGAAGTAGAAGAGACACAGGCTACTCAGGAGAAGGCCACCGTTGAGGTACCTGCCTGGGTAAAGAACATTAAATTCAGTGGCTATGGTATGCTGCAGTATCAGGGTCAGGACAAAGAAGGCGATCATACTAACACCTTTAACCTCCGCTTGGCTCGTTTTATTCTCGATGGCAAGATTGGCGACTTCGACTGGCGTGCTCAGATTCAGGGCACCAACGCTAAGGGGCCAGGCGAGCCCACAGTACAGCTGGTTGACCTTTATGCTGAGTGGCGCAAATATCCTGAGTTCAAGATTCGTGCAGGTCAGTTCAAGCGTGCCTTCACATTCGAGAACCCCACACACCCCATCACCCAGGGTTGGAGAGGATATGCTGATGTAATCAACAACCTTTCTGGTTTCGGCGATCGTACTGGCGAGAAATCTTCAGGTGGTCGCGACCTTGGTATCCAGGTGGCTGGTGATATTCTGCCAAACGCAAGCGGACGCAAGTTGCTGCACTATCAGGTTGGTATTTACAATGGTGAAGGTATCAACATGAAGGACAAGGACAACAAGAAGGATATCATCGGTGGCATGTGGGTAATGCCTATCAAGGGGCTTCGTATTGGTGCCTTCGGATGGACTGGTACACGCGGTGAGATGGCAACTACTTATGTAGATCCCATCCTCGGCAGACAAACCATTACCCTTAAGAGTGTTCGTAAGAACCGTTACTGTCTCTCAGCTGAGTACGACAAGGATGAATACACCTTCCGTGCAGAGTATATCCATAACCAGGGATGGGGTTCTAATCTCGAATACGGCGACAAGGCTGATGGTTGGTACGCATTTGGTATTGTGCCACTCATCAAGGGCAAGCTCCACGCAAAGGCTCGCTACCAGACTTATCGCGTAGCTAAGGAATGGAATTCATCTGTAAACCAGGTAGAGTGCGGTTTGAACTACTTCTTCACCAAAAATCTGGAGATGCACGTAGAATACTCTCACGTTAACGACCGCAAGTTGGCTGAAGGAAAGCACAACTACAATCTGGTTGACGTAGAACTCGACTTCCGTTTCTAACTTTTGCGGAACCTGCGGGTAAGGGCCTGCCACAGATGTGTCTTCTGACGAAGAATCTGCAATGAATACAGGCCACTCGCCAAAACCACCAATAGTTCTACTACCCAGTAGACAATGCCAGTAAGCAGAATGGTGCAAGCGTAGGCGAGCCCACCTAAGGTAAACAAAACAAACGCATATTGAGATACGGTTACCGTCATTCGGTAGCCGTATTTTTTGTAGGCATAGACATGAATCATCATAAACTCGAAAGCGTGTGCCAGCGCGATGGCGAGACCTGTCCCCCACAAGCCCCACTGCTCGTAACCAATCACAATCAGCAACACCAGTGCCACGTAATAGGCCGACTCGAACGCCAGATAAGAGAGCGAATAGCCACGCGCCAACGTGATATAAGCCACAGGCAGCGTCAGCACCTTGAAAAACATAGCCAGCGCGGCCACTTGCGCCATAGGCACCACAGGCAGGAATTCGCTGGTGAACAGCTGCGGAATGAATACTGGCAACAGGGCTATCAGGGCAGTGAGCATAGGTGCCACAATGAGTAGTGAAACCTCCATCTGACGGTTAACAGTGAAGTTTGTAGCCTCTACATCCTGATTCACACCAGAGAGTCGTGGATAGTAATCCGTATCCATCGCAGAGAACACCAAACCAGCATAGGTGATAGTAAGCATATAGCCCGCATTATAGAAGCCCAGCATATCGAGATCGCCAACCACATTGAGGTAGGAACGGATGACCATCTCAGCTGCACTGCCCACAATACCCGCCAACGTAAAAGCCACGCCTAAGCGCACCATCTCCATTCCCTCGCCCAAGATACCACACATACCCCTTAACTGCAAAGGATAGAGGCGCAAGGAGAAGCGCAACGTAGCGCACATGGTGACAAACGCCATCAACACGATGACAGGCACAATACCTGCCTGCCAGAAGAAATAATAGATGGGTATTGATATCACCAGCGACGCCAAAGCCGAACATATCTGCACCAATGCCAACGCCCCCAGACGGCGCTGACCTTTTAGGATAGCCGTTTCGCCACCAGTAATCGCCAACATGCCGATGGCTGGCGACAAGAGGATGAAATGCAACGTATGGTCGCCCCATGCGAAAGTGGTATTACTAAGAAACGGACCTACCACTATACACAACAGCATGCCCAACAGGGCTGTAAGCAGGCACCAGCCACGCACCACTCTGACAAAATGAGCTGCGCGTTCAGTATCACCAGCATCGTAGCATTCTGAAATATGTCGGACCGCACTGAACGAAACACCCAAGTTCGTAGCCTGCGACAACAACTGAACGGTAGTAGTGAAGAGGGATACCAAGCCCATACCGCCAGGACCTAACAGCATGGCCACAAACTTATTGCGCACAAGACCTATCAACACATTCAGGCCCTGTACGCCTCCGAATACTCCCGTGTATTTCAACACGTGACTGTAAACTTCGTCGCGTTCCTGGTTCATATCTATATCATAAAACGCAATATTCAGGAAAATATTACGTTTATATAAACAAATATGGAAATAAGACATCAAGCACCAGCTCCGTTGGTCAGTTTCATCCTGACCTACTACAATCTGCCTGTCGAACTGCTCTGCACATGTATCGACAGTATTCTTGCTCTCTCGCTGCAACCCGGAGAGCGGGAGATTATCGTAGTGGACGACGGCTCAGAAACAAGTCCGATGAACGACCTTCTGAAGTATGGCGACGAGATTATCTACATCAGACAGAAGAATAGCGGTGTTAGCGTAGCGAGAAATACAGCAATGGCTATGGCCAAAGGCCAGTACATCCAGCTTATCGACGGTGATGACTATCTGCTGACAGAGCCCTACGAGCACTGTCTGGATATCCTACGCAATAACAGCGATGCCGATATAGTGATGTTTGATTTTACCCATCGACATGATCAGCCAGCCAGTGCCATCTGCTCCCCCATAAAAAAGAACGGCATCGAACTGATGCGCACAACAAACATTCATGGTTCAACCTGTTGCTGCCTGTTCCGCCAGGCTGTCAGAGGACAATTAGCCTTCACCCCAGACATTACATACGGCGAAGACGAGGAATTTACCCCCCAACTGCTGATTCGAGCTGAAACGGTCTATATCACAGAGGAAAAAGCCTATTTCTATCGTGAGCGTGCCACTTCTGCCATACACCAGAATGACGAGGCAAGCATCCAAAAACGACTCGATGATACCAAGAAAGTTATTCTTCATCTAAATCGATTAGCCGACACCAGTCCGCAGAGTGACAAAGTGGCCCTGCAACGCCGTGTGTCCCAACTGACGATGGATTATATCTACAACACGATTATGCTGACACGGTCGGAGGATAAACTGAAGGAAACGCTGGAAGAACTAAGCAAGGACGGACTGCTCCCCCTACCCAATCATCCATATAGCAAGAAATACATCTTGTTCCGCCGACTGATCAACAATACCATCGGGCGTAAGATTCTGCTATCCACACTTCCATTGATAAAAAAAGAAAGATGATGGAAAATATGATATCGGTTGTAGTAACCACCTATAATCAGGAGAATACGATAGCACGAACACTCGATTCTATCCTGTCGCAGAAGTGCCATCTGCCCATCGAAATCGTGATTGGCGAAGACTGCTCTACTGACAACACCCGCGCTATCTGTCAAACCTATGCCGACAAGTATCCTGTCATCATCCGTCTGCTGGCAAACGAACAAAACAAAGGGATTGTAGATAATTATTTCGACAGCCTGCTGCAATGCCGAGGCAGGTACATAGCCGATTGCGCAGGCGATGACTTCTGGATTGACACAGAGAAATTGGAAAAGGAAGTCAGGGTCATGGAAGCGCATCCCAACGTGACGATGGTCATCACCAACTGGCAGTTCTACGACGAACTGACCCGTACTACCTATCCCAGCCACCAAAGGCTGCACGCCCCTATCACAGCGGGCAATAAGCTGCTCAAAGATATCATCACACAGCGCAACATGAGTGTGTTTCACCTCTGCACATCACTCTATAAGGCCGAGGTGTTCAGAAAAGCCTATGAGGAGGATGCTGGCCTGTTTCGCCAAACAAACTACGTCAGCGAAGACATGCAGATAGCTTTCGTGATGGCTCAGCATGGCGACATTGCCTATCTGCAAGACATCACACTCAACTACAGTTGCGGAGGAGTATCGAACGCCACTGACGACATCAAACTCTTCGATTTTGTATACAAAACCACCCAGCAGATCCGTTATATGGCCAACAAAGCGCATCTCGATATACAGACTTTTCTTGCAGAACGTATCTTTGTATTAGGCATGCATGCCTTCCGTTCGCATCAGGCACCACTCTTCCACCAGACACTAAACTACGAACGGGAATGGCTGACTGACAGAGATTGGAAAATCAAGCTATTGTTTACTGTCATGCAGCACGAATGGCTGTGGCGGTTAGGACTCATGATACGTCACAGCTTTGTGGCTACTAAACGATTATTCCGTTAAACAAGTTTACCAGTTGCTGTCCTACCACTTTGGGCGAAGCCATCCGTTTAACAGCATCCGAAATGGCTTTACCATCCGTATTTCTTTCCTGTGCCACATGCTGCATTGCTGCTGCCAAGGCTTCAACATCGTCTATTGGCACAACTGTACAACCACCAGCTATCCGCTGGTTCTGGGGGGTACACTCAGTACCAATCACGGGAATACCTGTCGACATCGCTTCGAGCAGTACCAATGGCTGTACCTCGCTCCTACTGGCCAGCACCAGTGCATCGCTCTGGTAGAGCAATGTGCGGACACCTTCACGATCTATTTGTCCATGAGTAACGATCTGCGTCAGGCCTCTCTCTGCGATTGCCTGTTGGCAGGCTTTCCTATCTGTCAATCGACCTGCGATATGTAGTTCTATATCACAGCCTTGATCCTGTAACAGTCGGCAGGCATCCAACAGTACATCATAACCTTTCCGATAAGAGTAGTCAGCCACACAGCAGAATCGGAAGGGGCTGTCCGTTCTATAATCCCGCTCTGCATAATGGAAGAAATCGGTATCTATCACATTCGACAGATGCTGCCATCGGTAGTCTGTACCATAATAACAAGCGGTCTCAGCCACCAGTTCCTCAGATACCGGCAGCACCATCGCCGCCTGTTGATAAGCTTGTTTAAGCAGAGGTATCTGCCAGGCATCGCTGGGAGCCTTACCAAACTCATCCTCCAGACTCATCAGCGACAGATGTTCTGTAATCACATAGGGAATACCATATTGCCTGCAAATCTGCATCGCAGCATAGCCTGCCCATTTGGCGCAGTGAGCGTGGATGATATCGGGCTTACCATATCTGTAGACATAGGTGCGGAACATCGACTCTACGATGCTTACCCAGCGCATCGCATTATGATGCAACATGCGTGGGCAACCACGCTGGTACGACTGATAGATGGTGATACCCTCACGCTCGTGCTCAAAACGAGTGAAGGGAAGGACCATATAGTCCTTCCCTCCGATAGTAAATCCTAATTGTACATTACTCAATATACGAACCTCATGCCCCAAAGCCTTTAAAGCTTTGGCCTGTTCCAAACAGAATTCACCTCCATACGGGGTAAAGAACGAGGGTATCTCGAGTATATGCATAGCCAGCTTTATGCCTCAGCAGGAGCAGCCTCCTCAGCAGGAGTCTCTGCAGCAGCCTCAGCAGCGGCAGCAGCCTCGGCCTCAGCCTTAGCAGCAGCCTCAGCAGCCTTCTTGTCAGCTACCTTCTTGGCGATGGCCTCATTAACGGCCTTCTCTGCCTTCAGTGCGTTAGCAGCAGCATCCTTCTTAGCCTTAGCCTCAGCCTCAGCGATCTTGTTCAGACCGTTCTGCTTGTCAGCCTTCCAGGCGTCGAACTTCTTCTGTGCAGCAGCCTCATCGAAAGCGCCCTTCTTTACGCCACCACGCAGGTGCTTCATCAGGTAAACGCCCTCACGGCTCAGGATGTTACGTACAGTGTCTGTGGGCTGAGCACCTGTCTCTACCCAGTACAGTGCACGCTCGAAATTCAGGTCTACTGTGGCAGGATTGGTGTTAGGGTTATAAGTACCAATCTTTTCAGTGAAACGACCATCACGTGGTGCACGAGCGTCGGCGATAACGATGCTGTAGAAAGCATAACCTTTGCGACCACCGCGCTGCAATCTGATTTTTGTTGCCATTTTTTAATCTTTAATTTGTTGTTAATAATTTGAATTTCATGCTCTTATCTCGTAAAAGCGGGTGCAAAATTACGACTTTTCTATCAATCCACAAAATATTTTCATCTTTTTTTTGTATTTTTGCATCCAAAATGAGTGATATAACGTTATCGATACTGATTCCCACCTATCAGCAGGTGTGTGTAGAACTGGTGAACCGATTGCACAAGCAAGCGGTTGCTTTGGGATTACCCTTCGAGATTCTGGTGGCTGATGATGGCTCAACCGACCAGACATGTATTGCAGCTAACCGTCAGATTTCCACCCTCGCCCACTGCCGCTATATCGAGCGCAAGCAGAACACCGGGCGTGCCGCTATCCGCAACTTTCTTGCTCAAGAGGCTACGTACGCGTACCTATTATATATAGATAGCGATATGACGCTCATTCGCCCCGATTTTCTGCAACGTTATCTCGACTGTCTGCCTGCTCAGGTGGTTGATGGCGGCGTCAGTATCACTGCCGATTCTATAGAACAGCAGCAACTGCTGCGCTATCGTTACGAAAAGGCCGAAGAACCCCACCATACAGCCAGCGAGCGACAGAAAAAGCCCTACCAGCATCTGCATACCGCCAATCTGCTTATCGCCCGAGAAGTGATGCTCCAGCATCCATTCGACGAGCGCCTGCGCTATTACGGCTACGAGGATGTGCTATTGGGCAAGGCGCTGCAGCGCCATCGCATCCCCATCATACATATCGACAATCCGATGGGGTTCTGCACCTTCGAGTCGAATGCCGACTTTGTGGCTAAGACAGAGGAAGGACTACACACACTCTGCTCTTTCCGTCATGATCTGCGTGGCTATTCGCGCCTGCTCACCCTGGTATCGGGCATCCACATTCCAGCCATTCTGTGGCTCATCCGTCTGTGGCACCGATTATTTGGAAAAATAGAAAGGCGGAATCTCTGTGGATCCCGCCCTTATCTCTCTCTTTTTAAATTGTATCGCTTGGGGTATTACCTCAACTTACTCCACCTCGAGTGCAGAGAAGGTTAATTTCTCGTAACCTTCAAAGTCGTCGAACTGAATCTGGAAGTTAGCATACTGGTAATAGTTACCACCTGTATTGTGCGTATCCTTCAGCGAATTGCTCTTAGCCAGTGTATTCAGAATCTGATTGTAAACCACCTTATCGTTGTTGTCATCAGGAATCTGAATAGCCATAGAGGTTACGACACCGCCTACTACTTTATAGGTATAGTCACCTGCAGCGTAGAGCTGGAAATCGTCAGTCTCCAGAATCGTCTCAAGTTCGCCAACTTTCTCTACGAGTTCGTCGTATGTCAGGTTCACATGCGTGATGGGCACACGGTTCTCATCGAGTTTGATATAAGTGGTGTCACACTCGCTGGTGACTTGGTTCTCTTCAGCATAGCTCATGATTGGACCCATCATCAGGGCCATCAGCAAAATTGTTACTTTTTCTCTCATCTTCATATCAATTCATCTCCTTTTAACGCTGCAAAGGTAACAATTTATCATGTACCAGCCAAGGCTTTTTGGCTAAAAATTCATAAAATAACCACCTAAGGCCTACTTTTTGACTGAAATCAAGCCTTAGGTGGTTACATTTTGTTCTAAAAACGCCTAAATTCCGCTCATTTTATTTTTATCGGACGGATAGCGAATGTAAAATCATAGTCCTTATAAGGCATCAGATACTCCTCACGAGGCCATGCACCCCATGAGTTCACACAGCCCAGTCCCATCTGTCGCTGCTGGATGTGCACCTGTGTCTGGGCACGCTCCACGAGGTCGCCCGAGTGGCGGCCTATCTTCTTATCCTTGGTCACGCCGTCGTCCAGGTCTTCAGTCAGGAACTTCAGCGCACTGGCCTCCATAGGTGCATTGCTGTAAAACTCCAGTCCTTCGCCCTGGGTATTCATCACGCGGAACCAGCGTACATCGGTGTGGTTGCCCGACTCCTGCGGACGCACATATGGATAGTACTCCTGCTCTACCTTATTATTATAGATGCCCAAGAACTCACTCGAGTTACGGTCGATATAGTTCTCAACAGGGCCACGACCATAATAGCTGACAGCATCAAACTCCTTCGGCATCTGCAGCTGCATACCGTAGCGGAACATCGGACTCACCTGAGCCTCCTTGTCGGCCTTCAACTGCTCGCGTACAATCACCTCGCCTTCCTCGGTCAGCGTGTAAGTCATGGTCAGCGTAGCCTTTACCTCTGGCATGTCGAAAGTCGAGATAACAGTGTTGCCATCAATCTTCACATCCTTCACTATCATCTGTGGGTTCTTCCACACGCCAAACTTCTGCTGCATGCCAGCACCATAGTCATTGTCAGTAGGTGCGCGCCAGAACTCTGGCATAATCGACTCACGATCCTGCAGCATCTCCTTACCATCCACGTCGAGGTAGTCAATCCATCCACTCCATTTGCCAATGGTCAGTGTGGTACCAGCAACCTCTAATTTCACATAACTCTCAGTTTCCTCCTTCTGCACATTGGCTTTTTCGGCCTTCAGCTCAGGGTACTGGTAGCTGTTCAGGGCAAACTGCTGACGTGCCATCACCTGTCCCTTCTCAATCAGTGGCTGAGCCTCCTTGCTCTTGAACTGGAAGATGACAAACACTTCCATATCGCCGTGATGTCCTAACACACGCTCGATAGTCTTCTTCATGGCCTCGTCGGTAATCACCTTACGCTGCTGTGGAGCAATGCCACTGATATCGATCTTGCCACCATGTCCGAAGGTCATACCTGCAGGACGGTTGCCACCATGATGGTGTGCCTTACCAGCAGTAGCACCACCAACAAACCACTCCAACTCCAAGTCGTCGAGCGTCTTGAAGAAGTTCTCGTTGTACACCTCGAATCGGCCTTCCTTCAGTCCTTTGTCGCTCACCCATACGTTCTGGTAGTAGTAGCCCACCTCGTAGGCATGCGGGTTCAGTCTACGGTCGGGTGCGATGAGTCCGTTGCAGTTAAAGTTGTGGTCGCTGGCAGGATAGCGTCCGTAGTCACCACCATAGGTAAAGATCTCCTTGCCAGTGGTGCTGTTCTTGTCGCGCAGTCCCTGGTCCACAAAGTCCCAGATATAACCACCCTGGTATTTCGGATACTTGCGGATGATATCCCAGTACTCCTTGAATCCGCCCATCGAGTTACCCATGGCGTGCGCATACTCACACTGTATCAGCGGACGTGGATTGTCGCCCTTGGCATAGCGCTCGCAGTCCTCGTAGCCATAGTACATAGGACAGAAGATATCCGTCTTGCCGTTCTGTCGGGCCTGCTCAAACTGGCAGGGACGTGTCTTGTCATACGCCTTCACCCAGTCATAGGCCTTCTCAAAGTTAGGACCGTAGCCAGCCTCGTTACCCAGGCTCCACACAATGATGCTGGGGTGGTTCTTATAGGTAATCATATTACCCTCCTGTCGCTCAATGTGCATCTTCTCAAAGTCAGCACGCTTGGCGAGTGTGCCCTCACCATAGCCCATGCCGTGACTCTCCAGGTTGCTCTCTGCTGTCAGGTAGATACCATACTCATCGCACAGGTCGTACCAGCGTGGGTCGTCAGGATAGTGGCAGGTGCGCACCGCGTTGATGTTCAACTGCTTCATGATCTTGATATCCTGTATCATACGGTCCACGCTCACGATATAGCCACCGTCGGGGTCCAGCTCATGGCGGTCGGCACCCTTGATCAGGATGGGCTGTCCGTTAATGAGCAGCTGTCCACCTTTGATCTCGATATGACGGAATCCCACTTTCTTCTTCACCACCTCGAGGGTTTTGCCAGCCTGCTTCAGTGTCAGCTGCAGTGTGTAGAGGTTTGGTGTCTCAGCCGTCCAGGCCTTGGCGCCAGGCACGGTAGCCTTCAGTCCCTCAGCCACCAGGTTGCCGGCAGCGTCGAAGAGCTTTGCCTGCACCTGTGCCTTGCCGGCCAGCTTCACGTCCACGTTCAGCAAGCCGTTGCCCTGCACGTAGTCCTGTCCGATGGTGATATCCTGGATGTGCACCTTTGGTGTGGCATAGAGATACACCTCACGTGCGATACCTGTGAATCGCCAGAAATCCTGGTCCTCCAGGTAGCTGCCGTCACACCAGCGCATCACCTGCATGGCTATCAGGTTCTTACCGGCCTTCAGGTACTTGGTGATATCGAACTCAGCAGCCACCTTCGAGTCCTCGCTGTAGCCCACGTATTTGCCGTTTACCCATACTGCCAGGTTGCTGGTGGCACTACCCACGTGGAAGAACACCTGCTGTCCCTTCCAGTCCTTGGGCAGTTCGAAGGTACGTCGGTACGAGCCCGTATAGTTGTTCGTCTCACCGATATAGGGCGGTTCGCTCTTAAAGGTGGTACTCCAGGCATAGCCCATATTCTTGTAGATCTTGTCGCCGTAGCCTTCAATCTCAAAGAGTCCTGGCACGGGGAAATCCACCCATTCCGAGTCGTCGTACTTCAGGGCATAGAATCCCTGAGGTGCATCCTGATGATTCTTCACAAAATTGAATTTCCATTTTCCCTCCATTGAGAGATAGCGTGAGCTCTGAGCCTTGTCGCCATTAGCCTTGTCCTCGTCTTCAAAGGCAAAGAAGTGGGCTCTGCGCGGCTCGCGGTTCTGTTGGTTCACGCTGGCATCTTTCCAGACTGGTGTCTTCTGTGCATTCGCCATTGTGAACGCACCACACACCATACATAACAATAGTTTCCTAATCATACGGTCGTAATATAATAATTGATTTAATTAATAATCCGTGCAAAGATACGATATTTTTTATATTTCTCTAAGTACTTTTCACAAAAAAAGTACTTAGCGCGCAAAAAAACTGTAGGTACTTTTCAAAAAAACACAAATTTAAGGAAAACCATTAACAGAAAATGGAGAGTTTGCGCTTGCAAACCCTCCATGAATCTTTTGTGGAAAGAGGTAAATATTACTCCTTCTCGGCTGCAGGAGCCTCTGTAGCAGGAGCCTCTGTAGCAGGAGCAGCGGCAGCAGGAGCAGCAGCGTCCTTCTGCTGACTGGCACCGAAACCAGGCAGGTTGTTAGGATTGGTAGCAGGAGCCTGATAGTTCTCCATCACAGAAGTGGCACCATCGGCCTGAGGAGCTACGTAAGCGCAGCATACGCTAACCAACACCATGAAACCAGCGAGGAACCATGTGGCCTTCTCGATGAAGTCGGTAGTCTTGCGAACACCGCCAATCTGGTTATAACCTGAGAACTGAGAAGCCAGACCGCCTCCCTTTGATTCCTGGATGAGCACAATGCTAATCATAAGAAATGCTGCAACCACGATGAGAATTACAAATAATGTGTACATTTTTTTATTTATTTTTTTTGTTACTATTTACTATTAATTTCTCTAAGAAACGTATTTGATCTGCAAAGTAAGCATTTTTTTTCGGAATTTGCAAACTTAATCGCTGAATAATTTCCAAAGCTTTCGAATATCTACCTTGTTTGATATAAATTCGTGCCAAAGTTTCGGTAAAATACTCACTTTCAACCTCATTTTCA
Organism: Prevotella sp. P6B4; assembly: GCF_000619985.1. Lineage (NCBI taxonomy): Bacteria > Pseudomonadati > Bacteroidota > Bacteroidia > Bacteroidales > Prevotellaceae > Prevotella > Prevotella sp. P6B4. The sequence goes on along the minus strand of NZ_JHVE01000012.1, from coordinate 35,006 downwards.
TCATTTTGAGGCTCGGGAGCGGGCTCAGGATGGTACTCGGGGACCTCACGCAACTGGAAGCCGCCATTGTCATCATTTATGAATGAATCAATAAGTTCCTGACCAGGCATCTGTGGAACCTCTCCTGGCATCTCCTGACCACCATCGGGCTCGATATCCATCAGGTAGGCGACATAGTCGACAGCAGCATCAGCGGGTGTGGGACGACGCTTGGACTTACGCGTAGGCTCGTCGTCAGACTCTTTAGGGATGCTCTCAAGGAAATTATCAATGAGTGAGATGGTACGATCAACAGCAGGTTCTGGGGCTGCAACAGGCTTGGCCTTGGCTGTAGCGGCCACAGGGTGATACTCGTAGTGACGCCCCTCAATCATCTGGAACAGCACACGACGATTGGTAATATAGGCCGAGGCACGACGCAACTCCTCGTCGAAGGTGGCGTCGTGGAGCAGATAGAGGTTCTGCAGCAGGAGCAGACGGGCTGTCTGGAAATAAGGATAAAGTGCCAGCAGGGAACGCAACTCGTAGAGCGAGTCACGATCCATCCGCTCAGGATGTTGGATCAGTTCAGTGATTCTATCCATAAGGCATTACCAGTTAGCTACTGCTCTATTAAAAATCTGATCACAGAGGTCCTTCACCATCTTGGTAACAAGCTCCTCCTGCACGCTATTGAGCGACTGAGTGGTCTCGTAACTCTGTGAAGCGGTGAACTGCTCCTCGAAATCTTCATTATGGTTCTTGTTATTCGTAAATCGCACGTTGACAGTCATAGAGAGCTCGGTCATGGCCGAATAGCCCTCGGCACTCACCGACTTGTTGCGCTGTTCGTAGCGCGTAATCTCTCCTTCGAGCTTCAAATCACCATTACGCTTGACGAGCTCCAGACGGGTATGGTCGGCAAACTGGTCCTTCAACTGATTGTTGAACAGTGGTCCCATCGGTCCCCATACATAACTGCTGCGGATGGGGAACTCGGCTATTTGGATAGACTTGGTCTGCGAATAGTCGATGCTGGCGCCGTTGAACTTATAGCTCACGGTGCAACTTGTTACTACTGCGAGGACAGAAACAAACACGATTGTTCTTATCTTATTGATCCAGCCCATACTGTTTCAGTCTGCGATAAAGGGTTCGGTCACTAATGCCCAGTTCCTGGGCGGCTTTCTTGCGGTTGCCATGATTACGCTCCAAGGCCTTCTCAAGCATCTGCTTGCCTATATCGTTCAGGTTCAGGCTCTCCATCTCCTGAGCGGGCTCTATATACTCTTCGGCAATGGCATCCTCTACAGATGCCACGGGTGCAGGGTGCGGAGTGATAGGCGTTGGGAATGTTGTAGCAGGCATATGCTCTACCTGAGGTACAACAGGCGATGCTGTCTGCACATCGTCCAACTGCTTTTTCAGCGCACTCATCTCACGGCGCATATCGTTCACGTTGCCACGCAACTCGAACAGAATCTTATACAGGATCTCGCGCTCGTTCTCAAAGCTATGGTCGCCACTACCCTCGCGGTGGATGGTTGCCAACTGGGTTGACTCCTGATCCTGGGGAATGAACTGACTGAGCACCTGAGCAGTGATGGTACGCTCGGGCGAGAGCACGCTGATCTGTTCGGTGATATTCTTCAACTGGCGCACATTGCCAGGCCACTTATAATGCATCAGGAGCTGCTTGGCGCCCTCGTCGAGCACCACGCGGTCCATCTTGTACTTCTCGGCCATCTGCAAGGCGAACAAACGGAACAACAGGATGATATCCTCACCACGCTCACGCAGAGGCGGCATCTGGATGGGTATCGAGTTGAGGCGATAGTAGAGGTCCTCGCGGAAACGACCTTCGCTGATGGCCTGACGGATATTCACATTGGTAGCAGCCACAATACGTACATCGGTCTTGCGGATCTCGGTGCCACCCACAGGGATATACTCGCCTGTTTCGAGCACACGCAACAATCTGGCCTGGGTAGCCAATGGCAGCTCGCCTACCTCGTCGAGGAACAACGTACCCTTGTTGGCCACGCCAAAATAACCTGGCGAGTCGTTGATAGCACCTGTATAAGAACCTTTGACATGACCAAAGAGTTCGCTATCGATGGTTCCCTCGGGAATTGAGCCACAGTTGATGGCAAAATACTTTTCACGGCGACGTGGCGAGTTGTCGTGGATGACGCGGGGGATAATCTCCTTACCCACACCACTCTCGCCTACAATGAGCACACTAAGGTCTGTCGGCGCAACCTGAAGGGCTACGTCGAGTACGTGGTTCAATGCGTCGCAATTGCCAACGATATTGTACCGCTGCTTGATATTTTGAAGTTCACTTGTCTTCATTGAGCTGACAAAATTACATAATTTTTCCGAAACATCTGCAATTTTGGCAGAATTTTTAACGCAAATTACTTTTCTTTCCTATCCAACTTGATCAAAAGCAAGCCAATGGCAGTCCAAATCAGTTCGCGCAGACGGACCAGCAGTGCCACGAAGATACCCGCGTTAGCCGTCATACTCAAACCCTCGGTCGACATCAGGAAACCACCCTCGCGACCACCTAACTGCAGCGGCATGAAGAACAGCATATTAGCAAATAGTGTGGTGAATGCATAGATGAGGATACACTGTGGAATGGTGACATCAGGCATGATGACCAGCAGGATGAAATAGATTTCAAGCGTAGAAGCCAGTCGGCACAGCAGTTCGAGCACCACAGCCAACTTGAACGTACGCGGGTTCTGATTGTGCAGGGCGGCTATCTGCTGGTCGATCTCTGCCAGCTTTTCGCGGTTGCGCTCAATGAATGGCTGTGCCCACTTCTTTACCATGGGAAAATGGCTCAGGACGTTCATACCCGTCATGGCGATACCACGCTTGTAGCCACGCAGAAAGAACCAGATGGCCAACAGAGCTACACCGGCGATGATGGGCAACAGGATATAAGTGAGCGGCGTCATCTTCTGGGTAATGATATACAATGGCACGCTGAGCAGCCAGAACCAGAAGTGACTGTAGATATGCGTCATAACATAGAGGATGACTGACGACGAGGCACGCTGAGTACCCACCTTGGGCGAGAGCGACATGATACGGTAAGGCTCACCGCCCATCAATCCGCCAGGCGTCGCATAATTCAAGGCGAAGGCCGAGATGGTAATCTTATAGAGCCACCAGAAACCCACCTTGCACTTGCGGCACACGCCCTGCTCATTGCCAATGGTATTAATGATGAGATACCATGAAGCGGTATTCATCATATAGAGGAACGCCCACAATACGAGTACGCCCACAAACCAATAGCCAGCATGCAGTATACCCTCCCAGGCCTGACGGAAATCAAGCTGCGAGGCCATAATGATAAGAACGAGCAGTCCAAACAGGAAAAAGCCGTTCTGATAATTCTTTTTCATCAGCAGAAGAGACGATTACTTAAAGATATCCTTGGCACGGGGCATAGCAAAACGGGCCTTGTCACCATCCTCACGTTTCTCGTGATAGAGCTTAGGCAGCGGATTAGCCAATGGCTCGTCGTACTCCTGACGATGGCGGAACATATCAACTGCTGTATAGATGGCCTGGCGCAACGAAGTTGGATCGGCCTCACCCTTACCGGCTTTCTCAAATAATGGTCCATGGTCGGTGGTAATACAGATGGCGCTGATACCCGCCTTGAATTTCACACCAAACTCGGGTGCCAGAGCACGGAAAGGCAGCAGTCCCTGATCGTCGTACATAGCCAGTACACCATCGAAAGCCTCATGCTGGTTGTTAGCAAAGAAATCCTCAGCCGTATAAGGACCATAAGCCTGCACATTCTGTTTCTCGAGTTCCTCGATGGCAGGGGCGATGATCTTCTCCTCCTCAGTGCCAGCCTGCGGATTAAGTGCCAGCACAGCGATACGGGGATTATTGATACGGAAATCGCGCTTCAAGCTCTTCCAGAATATCTGTCCCTTCTCCACAATCTTCTCCGTACTGATGCTCTGAGCCACCTCATTGATAGGCAGACGATTGGTGAGCAGACCTATGCGCACACGATCGCTCAGCATGACAGTGAGCGCCTTATCATCGCGATTAGGGTTGGGATTGGGCACCACAGGACCTAACACCAGCACATCATACAGATGCTTCTGCATATCCTCCTTGGCGCGTGCCATCGCCTGTCTGGCGGCACGGTTGCTCTCCTCGGTGGGTTCGCCGAACTCTACCTTCACCTCTTCATCAAAGCAGGCGAGCAGGTTCACCTTGCCATCCTTGGCCTCAGCGGCGTCGTTAATCGTGATAAACTGGGTTTCTATGCCTGTAGCCTTACGATGGAAGGCTGCGGCCTTTGGCGAACCATATATGATAGGTGTACACATATCGAGCATCATAGGATCCTCGAAAGCACGGAGGATAACCTCATAGCCGATGCCGTTGGTATCGCCATGCGTGATAGCCACGCGAATTTTCTTATTATCCATTCTCTTGTTGTTTTTTAGCTGTCGAAAGTAGACCGCACGCGGCAAAGATATCTTGTCCTCGACTGGCACGGATGGTAGTAAATACGCCATGAGCGGTCAGATAGTCACGCAGGGCTTCCATACGCTTCTCGTCGGCACCAGGCAGATCAACATCCGGAATCTCATGGAAACGGATGAGGTTTACACGGCAGTCGAGCCCCTTGAGCAGTTTTACAATCTCGCGGGCATGGGTGGGCGTATCGTTAAGACCTGCAAAGCAGATATATTCGAACGAGCAACGACGCTGGTGAGCGAAGTCGTACTGCTTCAACAGATCAACCACCTCAGTGATCGACATCTGTCGCTCAGCGGGCATCAACATGCGACGCTGTTCTGGCAGCGGCGAGTGCATGGAGATAGCCACATGGCACTCGCTCTCATCGAGGAAACGCTTCAACTTATTCTTAACGCCCACACTCGACACGGTGATACGACGCGGACTCCAGGCATAGCCATAATCCGCTGTCAGCACCTCGGTAGCACGCAACACGGCGTCGAGATTATCCATGGGCTCGCCCTGACCCATAAACACAATATTGGTCAGCGACTCGCGCTCTGGCAGCGAGTATATCTGATTCAGGATATCGCCTGGTGTCAGACTGCCCTCATAGCCCTGTTTACCCGTCTGACAGAACAGACAGTTCATCTTACACCCCACCTGACACGACACACACAGCGTAGCACGGTCACCATCGGGGATATAAACCGTCTCCACGAAATGGCCACTGGCCACAGGAAACAGATATTTGATCGTTCCATCGACCGAGCGTTGACAGTCAAGAGGTGCCATATTGCCGATGGTATAGGATGCAGAGAGTTTCTCACGATTAGCCTTCGAGAGATTGGTCATCTCGTCGATACTGCTCACGTGCTGCTGGTAGAGCCACTTCGCTATCTGGCCGGCAGTAAACTTGGGCATTCCCAACGTTGTTACCACCTGCTGCAATTCGCTAAGCGACATACCTATTAATACCTTCTTTTCGTCGTACATCTTTACTTTTTGGCTGCAAAGTTAGAAAATTTTCTTGAATTATTTGGTTTTCTCGGAAAATATTACGAAATTTGCGCTTTAATAAATTACTAATTTCAGAGAATGAGAGAAAAAATAGACTGTTTTTTGCCTTGCAATGATCTCAAGTCGGCACGCGACGTGGTGGCACAGATCAAAGGCAGCAAAACGATTCAGCATATATGTTTGCTGGTAAGTCAACCCATCGAAGCGGATGACGAAGCGTTGAAAGACTGTCAGCAAATAGTAGTAAACGACCTGACAAGCAGCCAAACTCTGACGGCCATCGCCGATATGGCGAAAGCCGAATATGCCTTGCTGCAGATACGTCCCCGAGAATTACAATTAGGCAAGGGCTCACTCGACCGCATGCTACGCATCGCCACCGATTCGGATGCAGCCATGATCTATGCCGACCACTATGACTTGATCGACAGCAAGCTGCAGCCCCACCCCGTTATCGACTACCAGGTGGGCAGTATCCGCGACGATTTCGACTTCGGATCGCTGATACTCGTCAAGACCTCGCTGCTGCGTTCCTTTGTTCAGCAGCATTGCTGCTATAAGTTTGCAGCTATTTATGCCCTCCGTCTGTTCCTGAGTCGCGAGGGACGTATTTTCCACATCAACGAGAAACTCTACACGGAGCAGGAGACCGACACCCGTACCTCAGGCGAAAAACAGTTCGACTACGTGAACCCACGTAACCGTGAGGTACAGGTAGAGATGGAGCATGCCGCCACCTCCCATCTGGCTGCTATTGGTGCTAAAATCGACCCCTCCTTCTACCGCACCCCCGACTTCAACGAGCAGGAGTTCGACGTCGAGGCATCGGTGGTCATCCCCGTCTATAACCGTGAAAAGACTATCTGCGACGCCGTAAACAGCGCCCTGAGTCAGAAAACGAAATTCAAATACAATGTCATCGTGGTGGATAACCACTCGACTGACAAGACCACAGAGTTGCTGCGCGGTTTTCACGACGAGCGACTCATCCATATCATCCCTGAGCGCCACGATTTGGGCATCGGCGGCTGTTGGAACACAGCCATTCACGACGATCGTTGCGGACGCTTCGCCGTACAGTTGGACAGCGACGACCTCTACTCGTCGCCCAAGACGCTACAGCAGATAGTGGATGCCTTCTATAAGCAAAATGCTGCCATGGTCATCGGCTCGTATCGTATGTGCGACTTCGATCTGAACACCCTGCCGCCAGGACTTATCGACCACGCGGAGTGGACTGACGAGAACGGCCCTAACAATGCCCTGCGCATCAACGGTCTAGGCGCGCCACGCGCCTTCTTCACCCCCCTATTGCGCCAGATAGGTTTCCCCAACACCAGCTATGGTGAGGACTACGCTTTAGGATTGATCTTCTCGCGCCACTATCGCATCGGACGTATCTTTACTGAGCTTTATCTCTGTCGCCGCTGGGGTGGCAACAGCGATGCAGCCCTCTCTATCGATAAGGTAAACGCTAACAATCTCTACAAGGACCAGTTGCGCTCATTGGAGATTATGGCCCGTCAGCAGATGCTACAGGGTAAGCAGGAACTGATGAACGACTCACCTCTGATGCGATTCTTCAACCGTCAGCTCGAGAAGTGGGACGATGCCCGCAAGCGCTACCACGACCTGCGCAATGTGAAGACACGCGAGTTATCGTTGGGTGCCTCGACCATGAAGGTGCAGTGGAACCCTGCCCGCATCGTATCGACAGGTGCCAAGATCGACAAGCAGACACTGGCTGAGCGCCCCTGTTTCCTCTGCGAGCAGAACCGTCCGAAGGAGCAGGTCAAGAAGCCCTTCGACGCTCAGTACGACCTCTTGGTAAACCCCTTTCCCATCCTGCCCATCCACTTCACCATTCCATCGGTGAAGCATGAGCCACAGCTGATTCGAAACACGTATGATGAAATCCATAAACTGCTAAGCGAGTACCCCCAGATGATGGTATTCTACAATGGTCCGAAATGTGGTGCTTCAGCGCCCGACCATGCCCACTTCCAGGGTGGCACTTCGGGTGTATTACCCCTACAGATGTCGTGGGGACGCCTTTCACGTAACCTGAAGCCCATCATCAACCTGAACGACGAAGAGGGTATCTCGCTCATCGAGGAGTACCCATGTCCTGCGCTGTTGATTCACAGTAAGTCGGAGTATGGCGACGAGCAGCTCTTCCTGCGACTCTACGAATCGCTGCCTGTGCCAGAGGGTGAGCCAGAGCCCATGATGAACATCGTGAGTTGGCGACACGATACCGACTACTATTCGGTGGTATTCCCCCGCGAAAAACACCGTCCCGACTGTTATTACAAGGAGGGCGACGAACAGTTCATCATCTCGCCAGGCGCCCTCGACATGTCTGGTCTCATCGTCACCCCACGTCAACAGGACTTTGAGCGACTGACGCCTGAGATTGCTATCGATATTCTTAACGAGGTATCGCTGCCAGCCGACCAGCTCCAGCAGGTTATCGACCGTCTGAGAGCTACCCAAAGCTCAATGGTCAATGATCAATGTTCAATGAAAAAGGAGCCCAACGTCACTGTTGGCATCGTCAGTGGCGAGAAGATATCCTTCAGCCTCAACAAGCCTTACGTAGCCAAGGGCGAAGTGATTACCGGCAACCAGGTGGTAGAGTTCAGCGAGGGTGGTATCCTATGGCGTGGCACCCAGTATCGTAACCTCACCTTCACACCACAAGCCGACGATGCCTCGTTCTCACTCAACGATGTGACCATCGGCGTTAATTTCCACTGGGAGCGCAAGGAGACCCAGACCTTCGAAGGCACCCTACGCATCGTGGTAGAGGCCGACAAGATTGTAGCCATCAACGAACTGCCTGTCGAGAAATATCTCACCAGCGTCATATCGAGCGAGATGAGCTCAACATCAAGTCTTGAGTTCCTGAAGGCCCATGCCGTCATCTCACGTTCGTGGCTATTGGCACAGATTGAGAAGCGCAAGCAGCACGAGAGTGGTGGCGATAACTTCTTCTCGTTCACCAAGAGCGACACCGAGTTTATCCGCTGGTACGATCGCGAGGATCACACTATCTTCGATGTATGTGCCGACGACCACTGCCAGCGTTATCAGGGTATCACCCGTGCCAACAATACCCATGTGGAGGAGGCTATCAGCGAAACGCGCGGACAGGTACTGATGTACGATGACGAGATTTGCGACGCTCGTTTCTCGAAGTGTTGCGGTGGCGTGACAGAAGAGTTCCAGTACTGCTGGGAAGACACGCCGAAGCCCTACTTGGTATCATTCCAGGATCCCTACTGCAATACCAGCGACAAGCATATCCTCTCGCAGGTACTCAACGACTTTGATCAGGAGACGCCCGACTTCTACCGTTGGACTGTCAGCTACACCAAGGCCGAGGTATCAGATCTCATCAACCGCAAGCTGAAGATCGACTTCGGCGAGATTATCGACCTCATCCCCGTGGAGCGTGGCAAGAGCGGACGTATCTGGAAACTCAAGATTGTAGGTACAAAGAAAACCCTCACCATTGGTAAGGAACTCGAGATTCGTCGTGCCCTGAGCGAGAGCCACCTCTACTCTTCGGCTTTCGACGTAGAGAAGACTGCCGAAGGCTTCACCCTTCATGGCAAGGGCTGGGGCCACGGTGTAGGTCTCTGTCAGATAGGTGCCGCTGTGATGGGCGAACAGGGTCATCCGTACAATGATATCCTGCTGTTCTACTATCGCGGTGCCCAAATCAAGCGTCTCTACGATTAATGGTCAATGTTCAATGGTCAATGTTCAATAAAAAATGAGAAATAAGAATCCCTGGGCCTGGGTGCCCTCCCTTTACTTTGCCGAAGGCGTGCCCTACGTGGCAGTGATGACCATCTCGGTGATCATCTACAAGCGTCTTGGTTTGTCGAATACCGACATCACGCTCTACACCTCATGGCTCTATCTACCATGGGTCATCAAACCCCTATGGAGTCCGTTTGTAGACATGTTACGGACCAAACGCTGGTGGATCCTGGCCATGCAGATACTCATCGCAGCCGCCCTGGCTGGTGTGGCCTTCACCATTCCCGGGCCGTTATGGTTACAGGGCTCGTTGGGATTCTTCTGGCTGCTGGCTTTCAGCAGCGCTACCCACGATATTGCAGCCGACGGTTTCTATATGTTAGGTTTGGAGCAGCACGAGCAGGCCTACTTCGTGGGCATCCGCTCTACGTTCTACCGCATTGCCACCATTTTCTCATCAGGTTTGTTAGTAGGCTTGGCAGGAGCGCTGCAAGTGCTCACGCGCAACATTGCCTACGCCTGGAGCTTGGTGTTCTACCTCGTTGCGGGTCTGTTCATCGCCCTGTGGCTCTACCACAACTGGGCACTGCCACGCCCCAGCGAAGATACCCATCGCATCCAGAAAACCGCAGGCGATATCATCACCGAGTTTTGGAACACACTCGTCACCTTCTTCCACAAGCCACAGGTCTGGGTGGGCATCTGTTTCATGTTGTTCTACCGCATGCCTGAGGGATTACTGGCCAAGGTATCGGCACTGTTCTTAGTGGATAAAGGCAGCAACGGCGGACTGGGCTTGAGCGATGGCGAATTCGGACTGGTGCAGGGCACCGTGGGTGTTATCGGTCTCACCTTAGGTGGCATCTTAGGCGGTATCGCAGCCAGCAAGGACGGCTTGAAGCGTTGGCTCTGGCCTATGGTGATGGCAATTACCATCCCTGATCTGGTTTACGTCTATCTGTCGTACGCCCTACCCTCGAGTCTGCTCGTCATCAATATCTGCATCTTCCTCGAACAGTTCGGCTATGGCTTTGGTTTCTCGGCCTACATGCTCTACCTGATTTACTACAGCCAGGGCGAACACAAAACCGCCCACTACGCCCTCTGTACCGCTTTCATGGCGCTGTCGATGATGATTCCTGGTCTCTTTGCAGGTGCCCTGCAGGAGGCTGTTGGCTATCAGATATTCTTCCTCATCGTGGTAGGTTGCTGTGCCATGACGTATATCGTCTCCGCACTACTGAAGATCGATCCGGAGTTCGGTAAGAAAAAAGCATAAGAAAAGGCTTCCACATCTGGAAGCCTTTTTTCTTATATTCCTGCGCCATCTTGGAAAGCCACATCCACGGCTTTACTCTGCTGTATGCGCGAGTAAGGCGGCACGCTGTGCGTTACCCAGATGTTACCACCAATCACCGAATGGTGTCCGATGGTGATACGTCCCAGGATCGAGGCATTCGAATATACCGTTACGTTATCCTCCAGTATCGGGTGTCGTGGTATGTTCAGCATATTTCCATTCTCATCGTACTTAAAGCTCTTGGCACCTAACGTCACGCCCTGATACAGCGTCACATGGTTGCCGATGATAGCGGTCTCGCCTATCACCACACCTGTACCATGGTCGATAGCGAAATACTCGCCAATCTTCGCTCCTGGATGGATGTCGATACCCGTTTTGGAGTGTGCCTGTTCGGTGATGATACGTGGAATAACGGGCACCTGCAACTCGTGCAGCTTGTGGGCAATGCGATAGTGCGTCATCGTGTTCATCGATGGGTAGCAGAATATCACCTCGCCATAGTTGGGCGCAGCAGGGTCATTGTCGAACATAGCTTGGATATCGGTATATAACAGACGTTTGATTTCGGGCAGGGCATCGATAAACGCCAGCGCCTTCTCCTCGGCAATGGCATATACCTGTGCCTTGGTACTGTTTGCCTCGCAGTCCTCACAGAACTGCAAGCCGTGGGCTATCTGCTTGGTGAGTAGTGTACAAAGTTCCTCCATTGCCACACCGATATGATAAGCGCGGATAGCCTCATCGGGCTGTCGTTTCTCAAAATAATCGGGGAAGATGATGTTCTTTACCAGCGCCACAATACGCTTCACCTGCTCTACCGATGGCAGTGGAGCTACGGTGGCAGGCATCATGCTCACCTCATGGGCTGATTGTTTCGACAACTCAGCCACATTGCGCTGCAATGTCTCGTTTATTCTCGATTTGTCCATTTCTCTTCTTTTTCCTAAGTTTCGCGGCAAAAGTACGAATAATATCCCACACAACCAAATTTTACGCAGAAAATTTTTCTGCGAGCAGGTATTGGGTGTCGATGATGAAAAACTGGTTAGTCAGTAACTGCCCCACACCCAGGATATACTTCAGCGCCTCGGTAGCCAGCATGCTACCCACGATTCCAGGTAGTGTGGCCAGCAGTCCGAACCTGCTGCAGTCCACCTCATCGGCATCGGGTTGTTCCGGAAACAGGTCACGCAGCTGGGCGGTATCGGGCAGAATGGTCATCAACTGACCGCTGTAGCGGAACACACTGCCGATAGCGAGCGGCTTGCGCAGACGTACACAGGCATCGTTCACCAGATACTTGGTAGCGAAATTATCCGAGGCCTCGATCATGAAATCATAGTCGGCCAGCAGGTCATCAACATTCTCTTCGCTCAGTCGCACGGCATATCGTCTCACTTCCACATCCGGGTTCTGGGCATGTATCTTCTCATAGGCGCTCTCCACCTTGGGTTTACCGATATCGGCCACCGTATGGATAATCTGGCGCTGCAGATTACTGATCTCTACCACATCGCTGTCTATCAGTCCGATGGTACCTACACCAGCAGCAGCGAGGTACAAGGCCACCGGCGAGCCTAAACCGCCAGTTCCCACAATCAGTACCTTACTCTTCATCAGGCGTTCCTGACCTGCCCATCTTACTTCGTCCAGTTTCATCTGGCGCTCATATCTTGCTTTCTGCATTTCGTTCATACGCTTTTCCATATATGTCCTAACATGGCAGCACCCCCAAAATGCCACTGTGCCAACTGATCGAATCGATGGGGCGTCACACCGCCTAAGGCTATCACGCGCTGGTCGATGATACCCATCTGTCCCGCCTTACACATCACCTCGGGTGCAAAGGCGGCATAATAGCCAGGCTTGGAGATGCTGTCGAAGACCGGACTCAGAAACAGATAGTCCATCAAGGGGTTACCCTCGAAGTCCACACGTGCCTTCTGCGCCACCAACTCGCTAATGGTATGACAACCACACGACACCCTATACGCACTGGTGATATACGATGGGATATCAGGATGCCGCCCATTGAGATGGATGCCGCGCAGACCGAAGTCGGGCACCAACGCAAAGAAGTCGTGTATCATGAGATGTTTCCGCACCTCGGGCGACAGTTCTTGCAATAGTGCTGCCACCTGCTCGGGTTTTGCCTGTGGCTTGCGCAGGTGGATGATATCCACCCGGCAAGTCTCCAGCAGTTCGGTTATTTGTCGGGCCTCGCCCGCATAGAAATCCGGTCGTGTAATACCTATTACTCTGAACATGACTTCAACGAGTGACTGATTCGGGCAGCGCAGAACTCCGGACCACACATGGTGCAATAGTTGCCCTCAGTGTGGTTCGACAGTTTGTAGTACTCCAAAGCACGTTCGGGGTCGAGCGAGAGGTTGAACTGGTCTTTCCAGCGGAAGTCATAGCGCGCCTTACTCAGGGCGTTGTCACGAATCATGGCAGCAGGATGTCCCTTGGCCAGGTCGGCAGCATGGGCGGCAATCTTATAGGCCACCACGCCATTGCGCACATCCTCGCGGTCGGGCAGTCCGAGGTGCTCCTTGGGGGTGACGTAGCACAGCATGGCGGTGCCATACCAGCCGATATTGGCGGCACCGATGGCGCTGGTGATATGATCGTAGCCGGGGGCGATATCGGTGACCAGCGGACCCAGGGTGTAGAAGGGGGCGCCGTGGCACTTCTCGATCTGACGGTCCATGTTCTCACGGATCTTGTGCAAGGGCACATGACCGGGGCCCTCGATAAACACCTGCACATCCTTGTCCCAGGCACGCTGCACCAGCTCGCCCATGGTGTCGAGCTCGGCAAACTGGGCGGCATCGTTGGCATCGTGGATACAGCCGGGGCGCAAGCCATCGCCCAGCGACAGTGCCACATCGTAGCGACGACAGATATCGCAGATATCATCGAAATGCTCGTACAGGAAACTCTCCTGCTGGTGATGCTGGCACCACTGGGCAATGATACTGCCACCACGACTCACGATACCCGTCAGACGATTATCAGACAAGTGTACGTTCTTCAGTCGGATACCGCAGTGAATGGTGAAATAATCCACGCCCTGCTCGCATTGCTCCACCAGCGTGTCGCGATACACCTCCCAGCTCAGCTGCTCTACGTGTCCGTCCACCTTCTTCAGCGCCTGATACATAGGCACCGTGCCCACAGGCACCGGACTGTTGCGGAGAATCCACTCACGGGTAGTGTGGATATCCTCGCCTGTCGAGAGGTCCATGATGGTGTCGCCACCCCATTTACAGCTCCAGATGGCTTTCTCTACCTCCTCCTCGATACCCGAGTTGTCGCGCGAGTTACCGATATTGGTGTTGATCTTCACCAGGAAGTCGGTACCGATAATCATGGGCTCCGCCTCGGGGTGCTTCTTGTTGGCAGGAATCACCGCCTTACCCGCAGCCACCTGCTGACGCACGAACTCGGGGGTGATATAGCTCTCAATGCCCATGGCCTCACAGTTCATATTCTCACGGATGGCCACATACTCCATCTCATGGGTGATGATACCACGCTTGGCCAGCGACATCTGGGTGTCGACCTCGTTTCTGCTCTCAATCCAGGGGGCACGCAGTTTGGGCAGTCCCTTCTCCAGATCCACCTCGTAGTCGGGATCGCTATATACACCGCTGGTGTCGTAGATGGTCACACGGCCATTATCCTCAAGCACGCGCTGACCGTCCACATGCTTCACGGTGGGCGTCAGCGTTACCTCGCGCATGGCCACACGGAGGTCGGGATGGATACTACCCTCTACATAGATCTTTTTCGACGAGGGATATGTAATACGTTGATTAATATGTATGGTCTTCATTATGTTGCTTTACTTTGTTAATGATTACTTTCATTTGTTCTTTCGGCTGCTCGGCACGCAGCACCGTTCCACTCACGGCCACGCCCTGCACACCACTATCCAACAGCAGTTTCACATCGTCGGGCTCTATCCCGCCAATAGCCACCATCGGCACGCTGATACCCTCCTGACGCATCTGTCGGGTAATCCTCAGATAGCCCTCTGCACCGAGTATGGGCGAGAGATTGGCCTTGGTGGTGGTGTAACGGTAAGGCCCGCAACCGATATAGTCGACACCGGCTGCAGCCAGCAGGCGCACATCATCGATGGTGTTAGCCGTTCCACCGATGATGCTGTCATCGCCCAACAGCTTCCTTGCTTCAACAGGCGACATGTCATGACGGCCCAGATGTACGCCATCGGCACCGATGGCATCTACCAGCTCCACATGGTCGTCGACAATGAACACGGCACCAAAGCGATGACACAGCTCACTCACCTCGCGACCTGTAGCCACTATCTGTTCGGCAGTAGCCTCCTTCATGCGCAGCTGTATCCAACGGCAGCCTCCCAGCAGTGCCTGCTCTATGCCACGCACCTGTGAGTACTCACTCGTTGCATGCGAGATGAACTGTACACGCATGCGACCTAAACCATAGCTCATGCCTACCGATGCACGAAGGTCGGATTGCAGATACTCAATGCCTCCACGCACAGCATCGGTCAGCGATTGTCCTTGCGCCAACAGCGTAGCGATGGCCGACGAGAGTCGGCAGCCAGTGCCATGCATGCCTTGGGTATAGACAGCCTCGTGACTGAACGTCAGCACATGACCATCCATATAGAGCCGGTCGCACTTTTTGTCACCCTCGGCATGACCGCCTTTCAGCAGCCAGGCATGCTGATCCTTACCAGGCCCCAAGCCATAGCCAGCCAGCACTTTCGCCTCGGGCAGATTCGGTGTGATCAGGGTAGCCAACGGATAAAGACGCTTTACAAATGTGCCAATGGCATCGGCATCCATGAGGGGCATGCCCGAGGTGGACACCATCACGGGGTCGAGCACGATGCACACATCGGGATGCGATTGGCGGTAGGCGGTGAGCTCCTGAGCCACCACCTCTACCACCTCGCGCGTGGGCAGCATGCCCGTTTTGATGGCCAGTGGCTGCAGGTCGTTCAACACGGCACGCAGCTGCTGACGCACCAGCGTGGCTGACACGGATTCACTGTGTAGTACCCCCATGCTGTTCTGAACGGTGAGCGCCGTGACCACCGAGGCGGCATGGCCACCCAGTTGTCCGATGGTACGGATATCGGCCTGCAGGCCTGCGCCGCCAGAGCAGTCGCTACCAGCAATGGTGAGTACGGTTGTCAGTTGTCTCATACAGCCACACAAGGGTTCATGGTTGGAATATCGAAACTGCGATCCCAACTCTTCCACACGGGCTGCACGCCCATGCGCTTAAGGTCGGCCACCACCTCGGGGGTGGTACGGCTGTCGGCCACATGGAACTGCTCCAGGGCGTTGGGATAGCAGGCATAGCCGCCTGGGTCGGTATGACTCTCGGCACTCATGGTGGTGACACCCAGCGTGGCCATGTGGTTACGCATGTCGCTGGTTTCACGGGTAGAGTAAGAGATATCGACATCGTGATCGAAGATACGCATGGCAAAGGTGACCTGTGCCAACTCGCGGTCGCTCATCACCACGTTGGGCTGGAAACCGCCATTCTCCGACGGACGCATACGGGGGAAGTTCACACTATAGTGTGTCTGCCAGTAGGTCTTCTCTAAATAGCGCAGATGATAGCCCAGCATGGCTATCTCCGTGCGCCAGTCCTCCAGACCGATGAGGGCGCCCATGCCGATGCGCTGCACGCCGGCCTGTCCCATACGGTCGTAGCCATTGAGTCGCCACTCGTAGTTCGACTTCATGCCACGGGGATGGTACACCTTGTAGCGGGCCTCGTTATAGGTCTCCTGGAAACAGATCACGCCATTGAGTCCGTGCTGTCGCAACAGGGCGTAGTCCTCCATCTTGAGGGGCATCACCTCGATCTGCAGGTTGTTGAAATAGGGTTTGGCCAGGTCGAGGGCGCGGGCGATATAGTCCACATTAGCCAGTACCGGATTCTCACCTGTCAGTATCAGCAGATTATCAAACGGTCCCAAGGCTTTGATGGCCTGGTACTCGCGCTTGATCTCATCCTCGGTCAGCACAATGCGCTTCATCTTGTTCTCAACATGGAAGCCACAGTACACACACGAGTTGGTGCAGGCATTGGTGATATACACGGGTATGAACATGTTGACCGTATTACCGAAACGCTCCCGGGTGTACTTCCTGCTCAGCGCTGCCATGGGCTCCAGATATTTGGCGCCGGCAGGCGATATCATGGCCATCAGGTCGTCGACATCGCAATGCGATTTGTTCAGGGCACGTACCACATCGGCATCGGTCTTGCTCATGATGCGCTCCGTAGTAGCGTCCCAGCCTATCTTTCTGATTTCGTCTATAAACATGATGCGTTATCCTCCACAAAAAGCTTTAATGATAATAATGTCGTCTTGCGGGCTGATGGTGGTCTTCTCCCAGTCAGCAGCGTGAACGATGGCGCCGTTCACGGCTATCGCCACTCCTTTGGTGCCGATGTTACGCGCCTCGGCCAACTGGGCCAGTGTGGTACCATCGTTCAGTGTGGCAGGTTGGTGATTGATTGTTACTTCCATCGTTCAGTCCTCCGCTAAGAATGATGTGAGTGGCGATGTGGCCGAAGCCTCCATGCGCGCTGTCGGTGTGGCTACACCTGCTTCGAAAGCCTCGCGTCCAGCCTCAACAGCCAGTCGGAAGGCGTGTGCCATCCGCACGGGATCGACAGCTACGGCAATGGCGGTATTCACCATCACGGCATCGGCACCTATCTCCATGGCCTTGGCGGCATCGCTGGGAGCACCGATACCGGCATCCACCACTACGGGCACCTGAGCCTCGTCGATGATGATGTGCAGGAAATCGATGGTACGCAGTCCCTGGTTACTGCCGATGGGCGAGCCCAAGGGCATGACCGTAGCGGCACCAGCCTCCTGCAACCTGCGACACAACACGGGATCGGCCTGACAGTAAGGCAGCACCGTGAATCCCATCTTCACCAGTTGCTCGGTAGCCTTCAGTGTCTCCACAGGGTCGGGCAACAGGTAGCGTGGGTCGGGATGAATCTCCAGCTTCACCCATTTGGTACCAAACGCCTCCTCAGCCATCTGACAGGCAAACACCGCCTCTTCGGCATTGCGACAGCCCGATGTGTTAGGCAGAATCTGAATGCTGGGATGCTCGATGAAGGGCAGCATGTCGTCGCTACGCTCATCGTCGTCGATACGCTTCATGGCCATAGTCACCATCTCAGTACCCGATGCCTCTATGGCCTTCTGCATCAGGTTGTTCGAACCGAATTTTCCTGTACCCATAATGATACGGGAGGAGAATTCCTTTCCGTTAATCCACAATCTTTCCATTGTTAATAATACACTATTAGTGGAGCTTTTATAAGAAGACCTCATCAAACTATCCCTTCGGCAGCATTACCTGCATCAGGTTATATGGGTATCATCTCAGCACTGCCAAACAGCAGGCACCCCGTGTTTAAATCGGCTGCAAAGATAAACAAATCTGCCGAAACGTCCAAACATTTCGGCAGATATTTTTTTATAATCCTTTCTTCATGTGGCGCATGGCACACGGTAGCCACACTGTGACCGTGGTGCCCTTGGCAGGCTCGGAGTTCAGAGTGATCTGACCATTCAGACTATCGACAATAGCCTTACAGATACTGAGCCCAAGACCGGAACTCTGATTGAAGAGATTCAGCGAGTCGCCCATCTGGAACATCGACGAGAGATTGTTCTGCAGCTTCTGCGGCATACCGTCGCCAGTATCAGTGACGGTTATCTTCAAACCGCGGCGCTCATATTCATAATTCAGCGTGATGAGCCCCTCCTTGGTATGCTGCGTGGCGTTATGCAGCAGGTGCATCATGAGCTGATACATCAGATTGGTATCGAGCGTAGCCTTGCAATGGGGCGAAAGCGGACTGCGCACCACAATCGACACCTCGGAATTGACATCGCGCAACGCCTCACGACGATACGACGCCATAAGCTCGGCCAGATTCACTTCAATCATCGTAAAGGTACCCATACTACTCTCGAAATTAGAGAGCTCGAGCAACTGCGAGATAAAATAAAGCAGCTGATGACCATTCTTGTTGATATGCTTAGCCTGATTGATGACTCTGACGGCATCCATATCATCTACACTCTGAGTAGAAAGCTCGTCGCTGGTCTTGATAATGGTATTAAGCGGCGAACGGAGCGCATGACTGACATTGGCCAGAAACACCGTCTTGATACGCTCACTACGCTGAGCACGACTTATCTCCTTATTCAAACGTTTCCGATAGTAGTGATGCCCCAGAAACAGACTTACCAACAATACTACAATAATGACAATGTTTATAATCCAATACCAATCCATATAGCTATATTTTAGGTTTCTGATTGCAAAGATAAGCAAATAAGACGAAAAAAAGAAGCAGTTAACAATCGTTAACTGCTTCTCCTTATACGTTAGGCGATGTCTATCTGACGTGAGAGCTTAACCTTCTCCTCGACCATCTTCGGCAACTCTACGGTGAGCACACCATCCTCCACACGTGCCTTGATGTCCTCCTTCTTCACATCATCAGGCAGGATCAGGGTCTGCTCATACTTAGAGTAAGAGAACTCGCGACGCAGGTAGCGGCTGTTCTTATCCTCCTCCTTGTGCTCGTGTTTCTTCTCCATCTTGATGATCAGGTTACCCTCATCGTTGATGTGCACATTAAAATCCTCCTTCTTCATGCCCGGTGCGGCCAGCTCTACGGTGTAGGCCTTCTCGCTTTCTTTCACATTGATGGCTGGTGCGGTGCAATTGGCGCGCGGCATAAAATCCGTGTCAAACAAATCACCAAACACGCTTGGAATCCAACTGTTACTTCTCATTACTGGCATCATAATCTTTACCTCCTAATTCTATTTTTTTAAATTGTTAAACCATGTTGATGAGCGCCTCGTGGCGTTCACCAACCAAGGATGCAAAACAGATACCAGCGAGAAAATATGCGTCAGATTGACAGAATTTCCTGACAAACTGACAGAGCAGCCGCTACGGTAGGTATCTCAGAAATCACAACAGAGTGCTTGCCTTTACCCTCGCGGAAGTTGCACCTGCGGGGATAGCGCGATACGTACTGCAGAATGCGCCCGAAGGCTTCGCTCTGGAAGTAAGGACTATCGTCGCGACTCACAAAGTAGAAGTACATCTTCTGCTGTTTGAGCATGATCTTTTCGATACCCAACTGCTTGCCAGCCACACGCAGAGGCACCACGGTGATGAGCTCTTCGCTGACGGCAGGGATAGGTCCGAAACGGTCGATCAGGCGCTTGCGATAGGCATCGAGCTGCAGTTCGAGCTGGGTGCTGTTGGCCAGATTGTCGAGCTCGCGATACAGCAGCATACGTTCGGAGTCGCTGGGCACATACTGGTCGGGATAGTACATCTCGATATCCGAATCCAGCGCACAGTCGTCCACCCAGGCTATTTGAGCATGAAGCGCTGACTGTTGATCGTTTTTGGCATCGGCCTTTTCTACAGCTGCAAACTCGGGTTCCTCGTTCTTCAGCTCTGCCATCGCCTGGTTTAGTATCTTCTGATAGGTCTCGTAGCCCAGGTCGGCAATAAAGCCGCTCTGCTCCGATCCCAACAGGTTGCCGGCACCACGGATGTCGAGGTCCTGCATGGCGATATTGATGCCCGAGCCGAGGTCGGAGAAATTCTCGAGGGCCTCCAGTCTTCGGCGGCTCTCAGGATTGAGTGCCGAGAGCGGCGGTGCCAACAGGTAGCAGAAGGCCTTGCGGTTGCCACGTCCCACACGACCACGCATCTGGTGCAGGTCGGAGAGTCCGAAGTTATGGGCACCGTTGATGATGATGGTGTTGGCATTAGGTATGTCGATACCGTTCTCGACGATGGTGGTCGATAGCAGTATGTCGAAATCGTAGTTCGAGAAGTCGAGGATGATCTTCTCGAGTTCCTCGGGCTTCATCTGTCCGTGACCGATACAGATACGGGCATCGGGCACGTACTTCTGGATAATCTCGGCGATATGTGGCAGGTCGGCTATACGGTTGTTCACAAAGTACACCTGTCCGTTCCTGCTCATCTCGTAGTTCACCGCCTCGGCGATGATCTCTGGCGAGAATGTGTGTATCTCGGTCTGTATGGGATAGCGGTTAGGCGGTGGCGTCTGGATCACGCTCAGGTCGCGCGCACCTACCAGCGAGAACTGCAGGGTGCGGGGGATAGGCGTGGCACTCATGGTGAGCGTGTCGACCGATGTCTTCATCTGGCGCAGCTTCTCCTTGGTCGATACACCGAACTTCTGCTCCTCGTCGATGATGAGCAGTCCCAGGTCCTTGAACTTCACACTCTTGCTGATGAGTCGGTGGGTACCGATGATGATATCTATCTTACCCTCGGCCAGATCCTTCTGGATGCGGGTAGTATCCTTAGTGGTACGCGCACGCGTGAGGTAGTCGACCGTCACAGGCATATCCTTCAGTCGCTTACTGAAGGTACGGAAGTGCTGATAGGCCAGCACCGTGGTGGGCACCAGCACCGCCACCTGCTTACCATCCACAGCAGCCTTGAAGGCAGCACGCACAGCCACCTCGGTCTTACCGAAGCC
This sequence comes from Prevotella sp. P6B4, assembly GCF_000619985.1. Lineage (NCBI taxonomy): Bacteria > Pseudomonadati > Bacteroidota > Bacteroidia > Bacteroidales > Prevotellaceae > Prevotella > Prevotella sp. P6B4. Next base: position 13,816 of record NZ_JHVE01000012.1, on the reverse strand, counting down.
CACATCGCCACACACCAGTCGGTCCATGGGGCGTGCTTTCTCCATGTCGGCCTTCACATCCTGCGTGGCCTTCAGCTGGTCGGGGGTGTCCTCATAGAGGAACGAGGCCTCGAGCTCGTGCTGCAGATATGAATCATGACTGAAGGCGAACCCTTTCTCGCGGCGACGCTTGGCGTAGAGTTTGATCAGGTCGCGCGCTATCTCCTTGATATGCGCCTTGGTGCGCTCCTTCAGACGCTCCCACTGACCAGTGCCTAAGGTAGAGAGTCGTGGTGCCTCGCCACCGTCCTGCGACTTGTATTTAGCCACCTTGTAGAGCGAGTGGATCGATACGTAGATGGCGTCGCCATGCTGATAGGTGAGCTTGATCATCTCCTGATAGCCATCACCCTGCGGCATGCGCACCAGACCGCCGAACTTGCCCACGCCATGGTCCACATGCACCACGTAGTCGCCAATCTCAAACTGCTGTATCTCCTTCAGCGTCAGCGCCATCTTACCGCTACGGGCCTTGTCGCTCTTCAGGTTGTATTTATGGAAACGGTCGAATATCTGGTGGTCGGTAAAGAAACACACCTTCAGGTCGTCGTCGATAAAGCCCTCGTGCAGGGTCTTATCCACGGGCGTGAAACGGATATCGGCCTGTTCGCCCTCGGTAGCGGCACGCTGGGCAAAGATATCCTTCAGTCGTTCGTTCTGCTTCGGACTGTCGGCGAGGATATACAGCTGGTAGCCCTGGTCTATATAGTTATCAAACGCCTGGAACAGCAACTCGAAGTTCTTGTGGAACAGGGGCTGGATGGTGATATTGAATCGGATGATGCTGCAATCGGATACCGAGGCACGATGCCCGAACTCTATTCTGCGGAAGCCCTCTGCCTGATGCATGAACTGCGGACCAGTGACCAGTGGCATACCTTCCTGGAAGGCGGCATCGATGGCATCGCGCACATACAGATAGTCCTTCGTGGCGATGATGGTATCGGCAGGCAACAGCGAGAGGAACGGCTCCTGGGCAGTATCGCTGGCCTCGAGTTCCGGCACTATCTCTACCCTATCGCGGGCATCGAGCGAGAGCTGGTCCTCCACCTGGAAGGTACGTACTGAATCCACATCGTCGCCAAAGAAATCCACACGGTAGGGATACTCGCAGCTGTAGCTATACACGTCGAGGATAGAGCCACGCAGGGCAAACTGTCCGGGCTCATACACGTAGTCCACCTCGCTGAATCCCAGCTCGCGCAGCTGCTTCACGATATCGCCCACAGCCACCTGCTGCCCACGCTCAATGGTGAGTGTGCGGGCGTTCAGCGTCTGCTTGGGCACTACCATCTCGGCGAGCGCCTCGGGATAGGTAACAATGTAAAGCTGACAGTTGTCTGTCGACAGTTGCGTCATCACCTCGGTGCGGAGTATCTGCGAGGCAGCATCCAGCTGACCGTACTTGATGGCGCGCCTGTAGCTGCTCGGGAAGAACAGCACGCGGCGCTGCCCCAGCAACTGTGTCAGGTCGTGGTAGAAATAGCCCGCCTCCTCGGCATCCTGCAGGATGAAAAGGATGGGCGATGAACACTTGGCAGCCAGACTGCCGAACAACATCGGCGCACTGGAGGCCAACAAACCCTCGAGGAAAATCCGCTTGGAGGCGGACGTTCCTATCTCATGAGCCAGCGCCGACACCTGCGGCAACTTGGCATATACCTTCTCTAAATCTTCTATCTTCATCGCGTAATCGGTGCAAAGATAAACAAAAAAAACGAAACTCATGAATGTTTCGTTTTTTTTATTCTCTGGCATCATGCCAGACAGATTCACCTGACCATAGACCGGCATCGCTCCAGATAGCGTGCTGCTCTATCATTTGCTCAAAGATGTCTGACATGCTTGATATACTTAATTAACGTGTTTATACTTGATTGCTTGCGGCTTGCTAATGCACATCGTTCAAGAATTTCGATATCGAAATTCTCAAGTGCGTCAGTATCAAAACGGATGTCTTCCTCAAGATATATCTCTATATCCTTCATGAAGCGTAGATTCAGACACTTGCTAAAGTTAATCACATCGCAAAGTGCCTTCTCGGGTGTTGCTATCAAGAAGCTGACACCATCGGCCTGTTCTATTCTTATGCCAACTGCGAAGTATTCTGGCGAGCAATTCTGATAACTAAAACGACCAACAGCATTCTCAAAATCTCTGGAATGTTTGGTGGTGATTGATGTTACCTGGTACACACGTTCTGGTATCAACCCATAATAGCGCAAGGCATATTCACATCCCACATACGATGGACCGTAAATATGATTGGCTATCAGTTCCTTCGACAGTTCCTTACCGGTTTCCATCTTGCTGGCCACATACATTCCCTTCTTTAAACGAATAAGCTGACCACTCTTTTCGAGCGCACGCGCCTTCTCGTTAATATGCTTATGGTCCGGAAAAACCGCACTTAGCACATTAACGTCAAAGGGGATATTGCCTATGTTCTCAAATGGTGTCATCTCAATACAATTAGTGTTTGCATGGTGCAAAAATAGTTATATTTCGTACACAAAACAAATATTTTCTTTGTTTTCTGTGCAAAATATGACTATTTTAACTTTATTTCAAGGGAAAAGGCCGATTCCAAAAGAATCTGCCCTATGCAGTTAGCCAAAATAAATGAAGTAGAATTTTTCTGCATAATAATTTGGCGGAATAAAAATTAGTCTGTATCTTTGCAATCGAATAAATAAGCAATGCATAAACAACCATTTAATGGAGGTAACATAATTATGAAGAAAATAGTATCTCTATTTGCTATCATCATATCGTTGATGGCGTGCACTAAAGAGGAGGTTAGAGAGGCGGATCAATATTCGCTTCCAAGTGTAACAATGGATTCATGTGTGATAACCTCAGATAATTCGTTAACAGCCTACATGACTGTAGACAAAGGTGAGTCGTTCCGCAATCATAGTCTACAGATGCTGGTATATGATGCGAAGAATCTGCAACAGGCACAGTCGACCATCAACGTGGATCTGACAGGCGAACGTGTGCAGAAGATTCAGAAAGCATTTTCCGTACCTGCTACAGGAACCGAATATCTGGTGAGCGCCGTACTGAAGACGACTAAGAACGCGTTTAAGTCGAACCCGATAATGGTGAGTATGGGCAAGATGACTGCCGAGAGTTATCTGCGCATTTGGGGGCAGCCTCGCTATCTGGACGAAGTGACCTACGAAGGAAGATGCACCCCTGCGAAATTCGAAACCGACGAAGTGGCGCTACACTTCTCGGCAAGAAGGCGTTTTGGCATCGTTGTGAGGGCAGCTGTAACAGGTATGCCTGTAGAGGTTAGAGTGGGCAACCGACTCTACTCTATTAACAAGCAGGCATGGTATTATGACTCATATTGGAACCCGGAAGCCGATGCGCCATTTGAGGTAAATTTGGACGACGATATGGAACCCGGCATATACGATGTGGCACTGCACTGGGGCGACATAGAACTGCCCCTACCCAAGAAAATCCGCATTCTGCCATTGAAGGCGGAGGAAGAGGAAACCATTTCGTTTACCGAATTTAACGACCAGCCTTATAATGCCAAAGCTGCTTTTAGAATAGCCGACAAGATGTATTATTACACATGGGCTGACCCCTGTTTGCTTGTATCGTACGACCTGAACACCCAGACATGGACCAAATACAAGGAGGTGCCCGAAAATATTAAGGAAATGGTGGCAGTAGGCTCGAAGGCGTATGGCATTACTGAGGAATATACATGGCTCTACGAAGATAAGTATCTGTTAGAGAACAAGTTGTACGAGTATGATTCGCTGACCGACAGCTGGAAGAAACTCTCGGATGTGCCTACAGAGAAAGGTGTGAGCCAGATGAAGATGTTCGCTGCCGGTGGAAATGTGTATTTATGTGGCGGAAACTATCTCGACCAGAGATATAACACGAGTGACTCGCGCAACATAAACCAGCGTTGTATGGAGACCTGGAAGTACGACGTGTCAACAGGACAATGGACGAAGGTGGCCGACAAGCCTACTAAACAGGTTGTAATACAAACGGGCAATGGTGATACTAACGGCTACGTGATGACGGCCGAGGGAAACCTGTGGGTGTATGATTCAAGCAGAGACACATGGACCAAAGAGACGCAGTTGACATCGGTTTACGAAACAATCAATCAGGCACAATGCCTTCTGGAATATAACGGCAAGCTCATCTATGCTGGTAACAACGAGAATTCGGCCATTTACAACTACGACTTCAATACCGGCAAATGGGAGCTGTTAGGACTTTATGAAACAGCGATATTAAGTCCGAATATATTGGCCGGTACGTTCCATAACGGAAAGCTCGTGCTGGGGCCGGTATTGAAATATGCCGACACGCCTAACGCTACAAATATGAAGTTTATAACCTTTGAAATGAAATGAACATGAAATCGATCATAACAACAGCACTATTAGTAGTAGCACTGGCGATGACGACCAGTTGTAGTACAGAAACGATTCTGGAAGAGGCTACCTACGGTCAGCAAGAGCCATCGTATGTCAATGGTGAGCTTCCTGCTAATGTGAGCATCTATAGGAATCGAGCTGAGATAAAACTCTATAAGCCCGTGATGCATTATGTATATTTGGACGGTGCGCTCATAACGCAGAAGAAGCCTACTGAGGACGACGATGTGGTAGTATTGCGTGCTCTGACGCCTAATACAGAATACCATTTGTATATCACGGCTCTGGATGGCGAGAAAGTACTAACAAAAGACATGACATTCACTACAACGAAGCCGTATGCCACGTTGGTAGATGCATTCGACCTGAATTACTACGACGGCGAGGAAGAGCTGGGATTTGTTCATCAGATGCCAGGAGGCGACTTCCTTATACAGACTCACAAACAAAGCGAGTGGGATGATCTTGATTATCGCATAAGCCGAATAGATGCCGATGGACATGTAAAGTGGCGAAGCAATATACCATATATTAATGCCCATGTATCGGAAGATGGAGAAATAGCTGCGTGGACATACAACAAGGTGTGCAGACTGAATCCTGAATCAGGCTCAGTAATGTACGAATATTCATCGAAACTCAATAATGGTTTATTCAATAGCGCTTGTGTATGCAACGACGGCGGAATGGCCATTGTGGGCAGAGGTAACACTGGGAGTAAGTGTTACTTTGCACGCCTTGATGCCAATGGGCAACTCATTCATGAAGCAGAAAGCGAACAGGCCGACGAATTGTTTGCTGTTCATCCTACAGCCGACGGCCATCTTGTTGCAATCGGCAGGCGCGGTTTGGAGACATTTGTGACTATCACCTTCGATGCAGAGGGCAATGTGGTTGGAGAGTCGACCGACTATGAAGAGAATAGAGACCTGGGATACAGAGGATACATGAAAAACTCTTTAAGAGACAATCAGGGTAACATCTACTTCCTTGGCGGCTCTGAGGTAAATACCGAAAGAGGATACGCAGCGGCTGTTGATGTCATCAAGGTGGATGCGCAGGGAAAAATTGCATGGACGCGCACATTGGTATATGAGTATGATGAGTACTATTCTACATACATGAACTTTACGGACGACGATAAGTTGTGCGTGCTTTATCATGGCGATAGTGCCAACAGATTAGCATTGTTGACGACAGAGAATGAGTTGCTGCACGACATCACGCTCAATGGTAATTACGGTGCCGTAAATGGATGGATGGCGAACGAAGCATTCACTCAGTTCTATCTCATAGACAAGTACGGCCGGTTCATTTTCATCAACACCAAGGGAGAGTAAATAGTCACCCCGTCAGCTTGTGAAAGTCGCACTTCTCGTAGCCCACATTGTTGTATGCCAGGTACCATGTATGCCAGGTACCAGGTTCCTGGCATATTCTTGTTCCTGTAATAAAATAAGGGTAAAAAACAATTTTAGTCTGAAAAGTTGGCACATGTGCCACTTTTTTAGCCTAAAAGTATTGTTTAATCAGTATTTATTTATATCTTTGCACTGAAAAATTGGCACATGTGCCATAAATTAATTGTAAGATGGAGATAAAAAGAGACAGCTATCTGAACCAACTGGTCAACGCGAGACAGAATGGATTCATTAAAGTAGTAACCGGACCGCGCAGGTGTGGGAAGTCATACTTGCTGAAAACCTTGTTCCACAACCACCTGCTTTCAGAAGGGGTAGACGAGAGCTGTATCATTGAAGTGGACTTAGAGGACAGGGCCAATAAGGAGTTGAGAGATCCTGATACATTGCTGGCATACGTCAAGTCCAGGATAGCCAGCCAACAATTGCATTTCATAATTCTGGATGAGGTGCAGAAGGTTGATGAGTTTGTGGATGTGCTCAACAGCCTACTGCATATAAAGAACGCAGATGTATACGTAACTGGCAGTAACTCGCACTTCCTTTCTACCGATATTGCAACAGAGTTCAGGGGACGTGACCATCAGATAAGGGTTTATCCATTGAGTTTCACAGAATACTTCTCAGCTGTAGGTGGAGACAAGAGCGATGCTTGGAAAGACTATTATACTTTTGGCGGTCTTCCGTTGATTTTGTCATTCACTTCTGACCATGAAAAGGCAGACTATCTTCAAAAGCTGTTTCAGACCGTCTATATGGCGGATATCCTTGAGAGATATAAGATCAAGAATGACAAAGAACTGCGTGAACTGGTCAACATCTTGGCTTCCTCTATCGGCTCGCCAAATAATCCTTCGAAGATTGCAAATACGTTCAAGAGTGTTGAGAACTCAAATATCACGAGCCAGACCATCGACAAGTATCTACTTTATCTTAAAGAGGCCTTTGTCATCAATAAAGCAGAGCGTTTTGATGTAAAGGGAAGGAAGTACATTGGTACGCTGTCGAAATATTACTTTGAGGACTTGGGCATCCGTAATGCGCTGATAAACTTCCGTCAGCAGGAAGAGAACCACATTATGGAGAACGTCATCTATAACGAACTCTGCATGCGTGGCTATCAAGTGGATGTCGGTCAGGTGGAAATCCGGAAGAGGACCGAAGACGGGAAGCAGGAGAGAGTACGGTTGGAAGTGGACTTCGTGGTCAATCAGGCAAGTCAGCGCTACTATATACAATCAGCCTTGGCTATCCCGGATAGAGAGAAAGAATATCAGGAAACTCAATCTCTGGTTAATATTGATGACTCTTTCAAGAAGATTGTCATTGTGAAAGACAATATCAAGCCCTGGCGCAATGAAAAGGGCATCTTGGTGATGGGACTGATGGACTTCCTGCTGAATAAGAATAGTTTGGAGATATAAAGTTCTTTATAATTCAAAAATCCCAAAGCGATGCTATTTTGCCTTGGGATTTAGGATTTTTTATTGTTTACTCCGGCTGGAGATCGGCGTACTCGCGGGCTACGTTGGCTATGCAGGGACAGAATGCCAGTGGGACAATGCCAGTGGGACAGTCCCGTGACAGATGATATGCAAAGTCCAATGATTTTTTTATAATTCTGTTTCATTATATGAGCATCTTATAGAGAAATAGGGGGCGGAGAAAGTAATCAGATTCTCAGTCCCTTTGATCCTTTTTGACTTATTTAAGAGTTTCATCTTCTGTTACCATTTCGTCTACTATTATCTTCGGCAGGAATAATGTATCTGGGCGGTTGTTTACCATGAGAACTGAATCATTGTAATACATGTATACCGAATGTCGGGGTGCCAGGGGACAGGTACATGGCACCTTGTCAATATACGCACGATTTCTCTATCAGCCAAATAATCACGCCAGAATTTAACAAGATTAACACATTCGAAGATAGGTATTTAGCACATTTACTATTCATTCAACATCATAAGTTTGCATTCAATCTCTTTACAAAACACTTGTAGATATTCACTATTTTGTACCGAACTTGATATAAGATTCTTGAAATCTGTTATAGTGTAATCATTATAATACAATTCCGCTGCTATTAATGTAATATATTCGCTTGCTATTTTACGGTTTTTACTGAGGTATGCTAATACATAGTCTGGGGCGTTAACAACAAATCTGTAACAATATCCTCCTAACATTTCAGATAAAGCTCCATCTGCATGCTTGATAATATCATTCATTAAGTAAAAATATAGCATTCTTTTGTTCCCTTCTGATAACACACATAACGTGTCAAGGATAACTACTGATAAACTATCATCAGACAACGATATTTGATGCAAATAAAGTTTCTCTATATTTACATCAACATTCAAGGACTTGATAGTTTCTGATTTCGAAGAATCACATAGTTCTTCCCAATACAGATAATTCCCCGCATAAGAGAAACAACAGCTTAAGAAAGCCAAAACTAATCCAAATAATAGTTTACTCATTTATATATTGTTTGAGATCATCTTTGATTATAACCTTTCCAGGTACTTCTTGTAATCCGATGCAAAGATAATCAATAGTTCAGAAACAAACAAAGATTTATCAAGAAAAAAACAGATAATTTCTCGCGAATAATCAGAAGCACTCTGCTATGCCGTTTTGCAAAGAGCCCTCGTGATTCTCCTATCCCTTTATTTCCTCTGCATCTGAATTGGTATCGTATATAATGATGGTCCTTATTTTTCCACGCCAGACCCATACCTGTAATCCCGATTTGTCGAAAACATACACATGCTGGTTCTGTCCCCAATTGTCTTTACATGGAATATAACATATTTCATGATTAGAAGGCTCCTCTTTAATAACATTTAGAAAATCTTCAAATTTCATTTTTATGAGTTCAATTCCATTATAAAAACACGATTCACGACAACAAATATTGACTATATGGGAATCTTCACACCATAATTCGATATTATACCCATGAATTTTTATTTCGTAATCATCAAACCTACTTGAATCATCATATTGATTATTAGAATGAACTAAATTATCGTATCTTGAGATACTTTTACCTAAGTAAAAGATGTCATATGATTTATTAAGAACTAATCCTTTCTCCATGTCTTTATCGTTTATTTCATACATAACACTTCTTTCTCTTTATTGAGACTACACTTCTGTATAATCTCTGGAATATAATGATTTATACATTCCTGCAAATCCGAATTACAGAAAGTAATTCTATTAAGTTCTATTTTCATGTTCTGCTTGACACTCTGTCCCTGACAAAATGTACAAACTACTAGCAATAAGCATATCAGCTTAATTCTATTTCTTACGGCTTCCATTGACTGTTATTCCTTTAAGTTCTGTTTATCTTCCACCATATGTCATCTTCATTCCTTCATAATATCCATGTTCTTTTATGAGTCATTTTAGCGCGTATTACTCCTTCATCTTTTTGACACACAGATACAGGTTGAGCATACAAAGACAGATGTGTAGAGCAAAAAGTGAATAATAAAGACTGGTGATAGTTATAAAGGATGAGAACAACTCCTTTCCAAATAGCCAGATTGGAAACCTAAACAATGTATTATATTCATCTATGACGCCGTCGGATGCTCTTGTCGAAATATAACGGTATCCTGTTATCATGCAAAACAATACAATAATAAAATATCCAGACAGAATTAACCAATGGCTTCTCTTAAATTCACTAATACTATCAATTCTCAACTCATAAATCAATGCAACTATATTGAGAATAATTGTAATGATTATTGTATTATAGACTTCTGGATGCAATGGTAGTTTCATTGCACTTAAATTAGAACTATAATCTAATAATGGTTCATATTGTATTTGCATTTCAAACCATACAATCCAGAAGACAATAATAATATCAAATATTCCTAGAATTGCGATTCTATTCTTTATCATACACCTAAGGATTAATTTCATATTAAAAAACTCCAGTATTACCATTACTTAACCATTCATCACGGTGCCAAGGGACATGGTGCCAGGGGACAGGTACCTCTTCAATTATTCAGTAAATTCGCCACTCCACAGATTCACATTAGGATCATCTTCACTATAGTACACATCAATAGAATCTCCCTTTTGGGGATATGGTGGATTTAATAGAGTGTATCTGGATATTCCTGAGTATTTCACACCATTCACCATAAACTCATAAAAAATTTTAGTCTTACGATGCGTTATGGAATTAATAGATGCCTTAGTTACACTATGACTGATACTTAACCTCTCTCTATATTCGTTAATTTTAGTACGTTCTGGGTAAACCAAAATACGAATCAAAACGATGACAACTATTATTGCCAAAATATATCTCCACGCAAATTTTAGAAAATCTAACTTAATCATAATTCTTTATTTTTTATCATAATACTGATATGAATTATACATAATTTCTGCGGTTTTATTTTTTACTGCATTTCCACGTTCTATAGATTTATTCTTTTTTGCAGCATTTTTCTTGTCCATCGCATTCTTTCTTCTTATAACGTTCTTCTGTTCAATACTTAATGACCTTCCACTATTCTCAGCTCTCTCCGTTGCAGCTTTTACTGCTTTTTTGTTCGATGTAGGATGAACGGTCTTTCTATCAAACGCTTTCACTGTCTTTCCAACAGTATAATCTATCGTAGCATTAGCAAGGTCACCGCCATTAGCGACTACATCTGCCGCATATCTTGTTCCTTCTGCTACAACCTTTCCCGCTATTTTTCCCGCTATTTTGCTTCCTGTTCTTGTGACAATAGCTCTTCCTGCCGCAGTTTCTACTGCAGATGCGCCACTTGAAATAAAGCCAGCTACAGCTGACAATGCTATTGCTTTCTCATCGATATCCGTAAGACAATCTGTTGAGAATCCTCCACTGGCTGCAACATTTGCTGTAACCTGACACACATAATCAGTTACTGCACCTATAATACCACCTGCAATATTAGTCCAAATTCGTCCGTCCGGGTCAATATTCTTAATAGGGCTATTCCCACAATAGTTATACGGACTAAACGGATAGAACTTTTCACACAATGGATCCATCCTATCCCATCTTAGCAGGATTGGGTCATACAGTCTGGCACCATAGTCATACCAGTTCAGACCATGCACATGATCGAGTTCCTTGCCGTTATATTTGTAGGGCTGGAAATCTGCAACCGATGCCTGGGCATAGCCGCCATCGAACAAGTACTTATCAACCTTGCTATTCTTCATTGTCAGACCGCTACCATGCTGATAGTCATTCTTTTATCATTCTATTCTGCCTCCCAAAACCACCAGTCACTATATCATTCCCCAATAGTTTCTGATAGTTTTAGTTTTTAGGGATATACTTATAATCTTTTAACACATGGAGTGTATCATCATTTAGAACAATCGTCTCTTTATTAATGATCTTTACATGATATTCTATGTCATAATACATAATTATAGTAGAATCATTTATGGGTTTCCATGTGGTCGACATTTCAAAGTCCGGCATCAAAATTTCCATAAAATCCCCTGATCTTGAAACACAAAAGTTCTCCTTTCTTCCATTGACATCAAAATAATGATATCGATTAGGAGCTCCTTGTTTATACCAATACCTAAAATTACCGCCACATATAACATCCTCTATATGTGGAGCTTTATTCTCACATGACATAAAGAATGCAAGAACAATCATCATTAAGATGTAGTTACTTCTCATAGCTAAAAACTTATTGAGTTACCCCCATCATGATAAATAGGAGTACCATGTCCCCTGGCACCCTAGACTTAATCCTCCTGTTCATAATAGTAAGAATAATCAATACCCTTCATGAAAGTCTCACGGTCGTTGATCTTATCTGTAAGTGCTTGTTTGAGCAGCTTTTTGACATGGGTGCTATCCATCTGGCTTTCTATCATAGCATTCAGATACTCTTTCTTACCCACCTTACTCCAATCTACGCACAGTCCCAATTGTTTCTTCAGAATAAGGTCGAGCCATATACGCGTTGAACGACCATTGCCCTCCATAAACGGATGAGCCGCGTTCATCTCAACATACTTATCGATGATTTCGTCGAAAGTATTCTCTGGCATTTTCTCAACAGTCTGAAGATAGTTGTACAAATGTTCTGCCAAACAGAAAATTGTATTTCCCTTAGAAATGGTTTTGGTACGAATTTTACCAGCAAAGTCGTAAAGACCTCCAAACAGATAGGCATGAATTTGCTGTAAGGCTTTAACTGTACCAGGCTTTAAGTTCTCTAATAGTCCACTTCCAAAAAGTGTATAGGCCTTCTTCTGGCTTTGGCCATCGATAGTAGTATCACTGTAGGTAAACCAATCCAAAAATGCGTTAGCACGGTTGTTAGGGTAATTTTTTGCCAATGTCTGTACGCATTCACTATCCAGTGCGTCTGCCAATCGCTGCTTGCCATCAGGAGCTTCGAATTTGAAGTGGTTAGTGATACTAACCAGTTCAACACCATCCTTAGCCATCTTGCCTTTAAGGTATTTCCAGTAGTTTCGACATTTCTTGTAATCGTCCTCATCATTGATGGCACGCACGATGTCAGTTGCCGAGAACCACCACTTTGAGTTGTCCTCGTCCCAGGCAGCTCGAACCTCTCTGTCGTTAAAAAAGCGTATTGATTTCTTGCTCATCGTCCCATGATTTTAGCCATCAACTCTGTTTTCTGTTTATTTTCGTTTTTATACTATTCACTTACTGTTTATACGGATAGTTGATTTTTCAGCTATTGTGCCGCAATTGGCTACAAATTTAACTAAAATCCCACAAACAAACTAAAAAGTAAGCACTATTTTAAATAAAATTTTGATATGTGGTGGAAATGTGCTTGCTGTTGATGGAGGTAATAGGGATGGATGGTAATTATTTGATTTACACAATTATCGCCAATAGAGTAGGTAATGCATATTGTCAATGTCGTTCTTGATGGTGTTCAGACAGACCGGTGGGAAAGTTTCAAACTCTAGTTCCTGATTGACAATTTCCCAAACGTGGCATCTCCTTTCCGCGAGGGTGGTGGTGCCATGTACTGTCCCCTGGCACCTTCTGATCACTCTCTCCGACCCCTCACCCCTCTTTTCTTGCCCTCCATTTCTTGGCGATAGGGCCTTGTAGCGGAAGTAGGGCTCTGTCCCTTGATCCTGTAATTCTGTCAGCCATTATGTGTTTTCTTGTATCACGGTCAAATCGCATGTCACGAAATAGCGTTTTTTAACCTCTGATACAATTAATTCCCAGTTATTTAAGGGATAATGTTCATCATCTGGTTGTGCCTCATTATTTACAATCAACTCATATTCACTATCAATGTAGAGATGTAAATCGTAGGTATGAGTATTTAATTCAATTCTATTTATTATTCTTCCCTCCAATTGTTTGGCAGCAATAGCAACTTTACCTATATTAGCAGTTGTTTCATCATCTGCTGTTGCTATTATACTGCCAAAATGTAAAATTTCCCAATAGCACCATATCCAGATAGAATTATTCCCCTCTGTCTCTATAAGCAAAATACTACCCGCACCACCTCCTGCTCTTGAATAATTAATTCTGTTGCCTTGTAGCTTTTGCAAAGCTTCATTAATTGGTAATGTGTTCATTTTACAAATAATTCCTTTATTAAAGAAATGGGGTGCGGAGAAAGTGATCGGATTCTCAGTCCCTTTGATCCTTTTATTCAATTCTATCTCCCCAAACCACCAGTTTTAATATCCTCCCCTAATATTTTCTGATACTCTTTGGGGATATACTTGTAATCCTTCAGAAGACATAGTGTGTCATCACGAAAAATAATCGTCTCATCATCAATGAATTTAATGGGAAGTTCTCTTCCTGACAATAGAATTGTTGAGTCATTTAAAGGTTTCCAAATGGTAGAAATTATAACATCTGACATCTTAAACTCTCTA
>NZ_JHVE01000011.1:0-120312 GCF_000619985.1 Prevotella sp. P6B4 | reverse complement strand
TTGTGATTCCGGCGGGATTCAAACCCACAACCTTCTGATCCGTAGTCAGATGCTCTATTCAGTTGAGCTACGGAACCATTTCCGATTTGCGGGTGCAAAGGTACTGACTTTTTTTGGAACCACCAAACTTTTGGCGGACTTTTTTCGAAAAAAGTGCAGATTTTACACGATAATCCGCGTTTTATGGTAGTTTTCACGGAACTCAGAAGGGCTACAGCCCTTTCGCTTCTTAAAAATGCGATTGAAATTGCTGAGGTTATTGAAGCCGCAGGCATAACTGATCTCAGCCACAGAGTTGGTACTATCAACCAACATACGACTGGCATAACCCAGGCGCTGATCGATGATATACTCGCTCAGATTTCGACCCGTATGCAGCTTGAAAAACCGACTGAAAGCCGAAGCGCTCATGCCAGCCAGATCAGCAAGCGTGTTGAGACGGATTTCCTTCTTATAGTTCTGCTCAATATAATTCTTCACTTTCTGCACGCGGCGACTGTCGCTCGACACCTCAACCTTGGCAAAACTGCTTGAGGCCAGCGTATGAGCACCATCGCACTTGGAGAGCTCGTAGAGAATGGTCAGGAACTGCATAAAAGCATAGAAGCCATCCTTAATAGTGCACAAAGAGTTGAGTTTCGGATAGACACGCATAATGGCATCCATCGGGAAGCTGAGCCCCTTACGCGCCTCCTGCATCATCTGCCGCATCGAGGCAAAAGGATTACGCGAAAAAATGCTATCCTCAGAGAAATCGAACTCGAAATGGATGGTTACCTCATGGATGTTCTCACTGGTACACGAGCCCTGCTCCCAGACATGCTCAAGATCGGGACTGGTGATGAGTACCAGGTCGTAGTCGCCTATCACCTCGTTAGAGTCGCCCACAATGCGACGAACGCCTGGGGCATGCTCTACGAAGTTAAGTTCGAACACCTTATGATTGTGGATAGGATAAGTGAACTCTTTCTTATGTCGTTCGGCAATATAGAGCACATCCTTCCCTGTCAGTTGGGTAATCTCGTGAATAACCTTGCTTTCAATCATATTTTCAGTTCTTTCAGAATCTCGGCCATGCGCTGCATATTATTGATACGCATAGGCACCAATGGCAAACGAAGCACATTCTGGATGAAGCCCATCTCTGAAAGCATTGCCTTGACACCGGCTGGGTTACCGTCGACAAACAACAGTGAGAACAGATCGGTGAAGCGATGATGGATGGTACGAGCGGGATCGTACTCACCACGCATCTGCAAACGAATCATGCGTGAGAATTCCTTAGGAAGGGCATTTCCGATAACAGAGATAACACCTACGGCACCACAGCTGACCATTGGGAAGGTCAACGAGTCGTCGCCCGAGATCACATCGAAGTCGGCTGGCTTGTTCTTGATAATCTCATCAACCTGCTCCAGATTACCGCTGGCCTCCTTGATAGCGACGATATTCTGACAGTCGCGAGCCAAACGAACCGTAGTAGCAGCCTGAAGGTTAACACCCGTACGACCGGGTACATTATAAAGCACAACAGGAAGCGATGTTGCAGCAGCTATGGCCTTGAAATGCTGATACAGACCTTCCTGCGAAGGCTTGTTGTAATAAGGACATACACTCAGTATGCCGTCGATGCCCTTGAAGTCGGCTGTTTTCAACTCTTCGACAACAGCAGCGGTATTATTACCGCCACATCCTATAAGAATAGGAACGCGCGCCTGCACATAGTCTACTACTAAATCCTTGATCTTCTGCTTCTCTTCACGTGTCAGCGTAGGAGTCTCACCAGTAGTGGCGAGAATACAAAAGAAGTCAGCACCGTTGTTAAGCTGATAGTCTACCAGACGTATCAGCGCTTCATAGTCAACCGAACCGTCTTCCTTGAATGGGGTGATGAGCGCTATGCCCAGACCCTTGAAAATGTTATGTACCATTATATTTTTATGTTGCTATTATTCTGCTTTAAACAAATCTTTGATGCCGCCAATAGAACCGAGGAGGTTAGTGGCCTCATACGGCAGATAGACGGTCTTGGTCTTGTCGCCCTCAGCCAGCTCCTGCATCATCTGGATGTATTTCTGAGCCAGCAAGTAATTGGCGGGGTTCGTGCTCTTGCCCACAGCCTGGGTGATGAGCTCGATGGCCTTGGCCTCGGCCTCAGCCTTACGGATACGGGCCTGTGCCTCACCTTCAGCCTGAAGGATGGCCTGCTGTTTGGCAGCCTCGGCCTTGTTGACGATAGCAGTCTTCTCACCCTCAGAAGCCAGGATCTCGGCAGCCTTCTGTCCCTCAGAGGTCAGAATCTGTGCACGCTTGTTACGCTCGGCCTGCATCTGCTTCTCCATGGCCGTGAGTACTGAATCAGGAGGTGTGATATCCTGCAGCTCTACGCGGTTCACCTTCACACCCCACTTATCGGTAGCATCGTCGAGCACGGCAGAGAGCTTCTTGTTAATCGTATCACGAGAGGTCAGCGTCTCATCGAGTTCCAGTTCACCGATGATGTTACGCAGGGTGGTCTGTGTAAGCTTCTCGATAGCGTTAGGCAGGTTGTTAATCTCGTAAGTAGCCTTGAACGGATCTACAATCTGGAAGTACAGCAGCGCATTGATCTCTGTCTGCACGTTATCCTTGGTGATAACATTCTGCTTGGGGAAGTCGTACACCTGCTCGCGAAGGTCGATGGTGGTTGAATACATATAGCGTCCGTGGTGGAGCACTACAATCGACTTGGCGCGATCGATGAACGGGATAATGAGATTGATACCGGGCTGGAGCGTAGCATAGTAACGTCCCAGACGTTCAACGATCTTGGTTTCTGACTGAGGAATGATCACGAGTGCCATTTTGGCAAAGATAACCACGCATACCACGATGGCTATCAGGATGTAAGTCATTATGTCCATAATTGTATTTTATTATTTTTCTATTTCAACTGTGATAATGGTCGATGCACGATCCACGACAACGACATTAGTACCTTCGGGGATATCAGCAGCACCCTTGGTAACAGCCTTCCAGATGTCGCCATCTATCTGCACACGGCCGAAGCCTCCAGCTTGGATGGCCTCCACTACTCTACCCTGCCTGCCCAGCAGCGCATCGGCATTACTGATACGCTTGTCTTCGCCCTTATGCAAATAGCGCTTGGCAAAGGGGCGCACGTAAAACAGACTGACGAGCGTTACTACCGCAAACACAACAATCTGATAGTAAGTACCAGCTCCCAGCGCAGCTACAACAGCAGCGGGAATAGCGCCGATGGCAAAGCAGATGATGAAGAAATCACCAGCCGTCAGCTCAAGAATCAAACAGATAAGGGCTACTACCGCCCACAACTGCCAGAGATGTTGCATGATATAATCAATCATAGTCATATTATTTGTTAATCACTTTCTTTTTATTAATGATGTAAATGCCCTTAGGCAGACTCTTCAGTTCAGAAGCCTTACCCAACCGAACACCACGCAGATCATAGACCTCTGCATCAGGCTCCTCGAGCTGGATGCTCTGCAAACCGGTATCCTCGATCATCGTGAAGAAATACACATACTTAATCGTACCATCCTCAGCCCAATTCAGATACTTCGTAGTACCATCCTCTTTATACAATACCAGTAAGACATACGTGCTGTTCAGTTTCAGATTAACGAACTCAAACGGAATATCCTCTACATCTGCAACAGCAATATTCACATTCTTAGTAACGTTCTGATCAGTATCAGCGAGAGTATTTCCTATAACTTCGCACGGGAAAAAACCGATTTTATCATTATATGCTTCCGAACCTAAGTTCTTGACATGCAGAGTTCCCTTCAAAGTGGTACCCATCACATCATTCTGGCCCGTTGCATTTTGTACTGCGCCATCAACGTCGAAATTAATGTCTAAAGCCACACCTGTAACCGTAGCTGTGAACACATAAAGTGTATCAGACTTCACGCTTAGTTTTTCGCTATTTCCACTCAGAATAAACTTAAAGTTACCCGCACGCTGAGGGGTATATTGTAGTATAACGGTACCCGTTTCACCTGGCTCCAGATTGGTACCACCACCCGTCAGGAACTGGAACTTATCAGCTCCCTGCTCCAAACTGGCATTACCATACAGGAAGATTGGCGCATTATACGTCTTGTTACAATCAGTCAGATTAATTGTAATGGTGATGGGCTCACCCACTACGTTATTGCTGCTCACATCCACACTATTAATCGTAAACGAAGACACTTCGGCCTCCTCATAGCGGCCATAGGTCTTAGTGGTCATATTGTTACCATTAATGGTCAGCTCCACATACCTACAAGCAGCACCTAAAGCCCACGACCATGTCGTCTTGCCCGTCTCACGACTCAACAAACGAATCTGGTAAGTGCCATTTGCCAAATCCTTTCCAAACTTAAATGATCGACGAATACCCTTAATTCCAGCCCCATAATCCAAAGGATTACCATTATTCACCTTAAACTCATCAAGGATAGCAATTTGATTACGTCCCTGATATAAGGCAATGGCCAGATCGTACTTACGGGCATCGGGCTTGGTCGCATTATAGCAACTCATTTCTAACTGCATGGTCGGGAAATCGGCCGAGGCAGAAGCACGGGAATAATTACCAGCATCATTAACAATATAGTTACCACCCACATAGAGTCGTGCTGACTTCTCTCTGTCAACACTTCCCGGCTTAATGCCAACTAAGGCGGTTTGGCCGAAAGAATAGCCGCTCGAACCTGCATAACCGCCTGTGTACTGCTGTTGAGGATTTAGCACAGAAATCAGGAAATAGTCATCACTTTTTCCTCCCCATCCCCAATTCACATGGTAATAGCCTGTGCCATTATCCACCTTATAGCCATCAATAATAAATGAGTGACCACCGATTCCCTGACCGGATGTGGCCGACTGACCATTATAAATAACCGGACGACTATTGCTCAACTCACTATAGATTTCATTATCCCACGACTGGGCCGTATAGCACTCACGATCAATAATTTCCAAAGTTTCGGAATAGCTATAGGCATTACGAAGTGCTTCGCACGCATCAATATCAATCGCATACGAACTACTTGCGCCATAAGACATACAAACCTTCTCGCCGATATCAGCCATCAGTCTGGCTACAGCCTTGCACGAAGCAAGCGTATCAGGACCGACACCGCCCACATAAATATTATCATCATAGGTCTTGGTCATCGCACTCCAGTTGACGGTGCTGGGCCATTGATGATAATACATGATCTGTGCCATCGACGTAGCGATACAACCTGTAGGACATTTTCCACCCGCGCCGTTATCAGGGCAATACAAATTATAAGGCGTATCCTGATTCCATTTGGTCTGAATCAAAGGCGTAATATCAGCGTGCGTCGAGACGACACCACGGGTTTTGACAGATGCCGTTGCTGCATAATGATAAGCCTCCAACAGCGCCTTCATGGCAGGAGGAGCCGTCTGCGCATCATACGGCTCGTTCAATCCGAAAGCCAGAACAGCAGGAAGCTCATCGTCAGCGCTGATAACCACGAAACCATTACTCTCATTAAACACATAGATGCCGGCATCATCGCCGTCGACTACCCCAGTTACGACACGAGTAAGATTAATATTAGCACCACGGGTAGCTGACACCTTACTGCGCAAGAAATCACTTGCCAACTGACGAGCTTTTTGCTCGTCAACGGGGGCTGCTACTGTCAGAACAAGACTGAACAGATACAGGAACGCTGTGAGTAGAGATTTCTTCATAATCGTAACGTTTTGATGGTTTAATAGTGCAAAAATAGACATTTTTGTCGAAACAACAAAGAAAAAACAAAATATTAGCAAATAAAAGTGCGTTTTTTCCGTTATTATGTCAGAATGAGACGCAATTTTGAGCAATTCATCATCATAATGGTACTTTTAATGAGTACCTTGACAGCATTCGCCGACGACTTTACCTTGAAAGGAAAGGTCATCGACGAGGATGGGCATGCACTTGAGCTTGTAACAATATCGTGCGCCGCCCAAGGCAAGGTAACAATGAGCAACCTGAAAGGTGAATTCAGCCTCGATCTGAAATCAGCCGATTCTGTCGAGGTCAGGTTTTCGATGGTTGGCTATGGTGTCAGGAAACGTGTATTCAGACGTCCCAAAGGTAAGATGACCGTACAGATTGTGATGCACCCAGCAGCCACACTCAGCGAGGTAACGGTTACCCAGCGCCGCCGACAGACTTCGCAGACAGAACAACTGTCCACCAAAGACCTTCAACAAACGCCATCGACCACAGGCAATGCCGTTGAAGAGATGATTCAGCAACAGGCTGGTGTGTCGAGCCATAATGAGCTATCATCACAATACAACGTACGCGGTGGAACGTTCGACGAGAACTCGGTTTATATCAATCAGGTGGAGGTCTATCGCCCATTTCTCATCAGTAGCGGACAGCAGGAAGGTCTGTCGGTCATCAACCCCGACATGGTTGACAGAATAGGATTCTCAACAGGTGGATTCGAAGCGAAATACGGCGACAAAATGTCGTCTGTATTAGACATTACCTACCGACGCATCAAAGGCTTTGAGGCTAATGCCACTGCCTCGCTATTAGGAGCCAGTGCATTCGCTGGTTACGGCAACAGTAGATTCTCGATGAGTCATGGCATCAGATACAAGACGAACAGATACTTGTTAGGCTCTTTAGAAACAACCGGAGAATACAAACCAAACTTCCTTGATTACCAGACATATATCGTCTATTCGCCAAACAAAAGGTGGAACCTTGATTTTATCGGCAACATATCAGACAACCACTATAATTTCAAACCCAAAGACCGGGAAACAAGTTTTGGCACATTAGCCGATGTCAAGTCGTTCAAAGTGTATTTCGACGGACAAGAAAAAGACCGGTTCAGCACCTTGTTCGGCGCTCTCGGAATCACACGCAGAATATCCGACTCAACCAGTATAAAGTTTCTGACATCAGCATTCCATACCAAAGAACGTGAAACCTACGATATCACAGGTCAGTATTGGCTGGACGACACCCAGACTCAAGAGAGTTTAGGCGTGGGTACCTACATGAAGCATGCCCGCAATTATCTGACTGCCGACGTCGTCAGTTTCAAGCTCATTGGGCGCCATCAGACCCGGCATCACGATTTTGAAGCAGGCGTCAGCTATCGCACAGAACATATCAAAGAACGGTCACGCGAATACGAGATGCGCGACTCAAGCGGCTACTCCATCCCCCATTCTGCCGACAGACTCGACCTGATCTACACACTGAACGCCAGAAACGATATCAGAACCCACAGAACAGAAGCCTATCTGCAGGACACCTACCGATGGTCGAAAGGCGACAACTATTTCACGCTCAACTATGGTGTCAGAATCGCCAACTGGTCGTTCAACAAAGAGACAACGGTATCGCCGAGAGTATCATTCGCCTTCGTCCCAGCATTCGATAACGACCTGACCATCAGGCTGGCAACAGGCCTGTATTATCAGTCGCCTTTCTACAAAGAGATGCGCGACACAACCACAGCGAACGGCATAACAACAGCGGTTCTGAACAACAGGATCAAGAGTCAGCAATCCATTCATCTGATTGCAGCAGCCGACTACAGATTCAGAATGTTGAACCGTCCATTCAAATTTACCGCAGAGGCCTACTATAAAGCCCTGTCGAACCTGATTCCATACAACGTACAGAACCTGAAGATTACCTACTATGGCGAGAATCTTTGCAAAGGCTACGCCACAGGTATCGATCTGAAATTGTACGGTGAGTTTGTGCCAGGCACCGACTCCTGGCTCACTTTCTCGCTGATGAGCACTCGCCAGAAGTACAACAACCTGTGGAAGCCGCTGCCAACCGACCAGCGCTGGTCAGTAAACCTGCATTTTACCGACTATTTCCCAGGCACAGAACGCTGGAAGATGACGCTACGTCTGGCATTTGCCGACGGCCTGCCCTTCGGCGCCCCACACAGAGGCCTGGAACAGCAAGACTTCAGAGCGCCAGCCTATAAGCGTGCCGACATCGGCATGAGCTACTGCGTCATGAAAAATACCAAAGGTATCAAAGGTATCTGGGTAGGAATTGACTGTCTGAACCTGTTTGGTATTTCTAATGTAAACAGCTATTATTGGGTAACAGATGTTACCAATACCCAATGGGCTGTCCCAAATTTCCTGACGGGTCGCCAAATTAATGGGAAAATCAGTATAAACCTATAATATTTGTTAAATTTTGACAGATTTCCTTGCTACGCGCATAATTAATAATATAAAAGAGCTACCTTTGCAAAAATTAAGGAAGATTTTTGTTTAAATATAGCTGAAGATTATATGATTTTTAGTATGAAAAGAATATCAAATTGGGCAGCTGTTTCGCTTATTGCCTTATGTAGCTGTTCGCAGGATTTTACCGTTCCCGACGCCACTGAAGAGATCAGAAAGAATGCAGAGAACATTTTCGGTCTGATCGATCCGGAACAGGATTGGCGCACAGTCACATCAGGAAAGGTTTCCATCACCGCCGATGCAGACATGTCGGACATTGCGAAGGTCCAGATCCTCACAGAGTCGCCCTTCTTCAATGGCGACCCAAAGATTCTGGCAGAAGCCGAAGTTTCATCAGGACAGACCGTCACATTAAACTATGATGCTCCAAGAGGCTATGAGAAGCTGATTGCTGCTTGTGTTGACAGCAAAGGGCACCACTTCATCAAGAGTTTCGACCTGAACGCCACAGAGGTCAGCTTTGGCACAACAGCCAATGCTCGCAGATTAGCTACCAGAAGCGATAACACCATTGATGTGAGCAATCTGAAACTTGACGCCACCAGCGCTCAAAGAACGCTGAATGCTTACAGAAACATTTTCGCCAACCTTACCAACCAGACTGGCGAGACCTACATGCAGAACGCAAGTCAGAATAACAACATTTACATATGGGCCGACACCAAGTGGGAGAACGAAATGATCTGGAAGCTCTCAAGCACCAGCTCTGCTAACGGAACATGGAATGTAGTTAATGGCACGATTGTCAGAGCTACAGGTCCTATTGATGCCAGCGAAGTCACTGAACTACAAGCCATATTCAATAATTTCATCCCAAACAAATCTGGTGTTACATACAAAAAACAGCACAACAACCTGAAAAACATCAGCGAAAGTTCTGCTGTCAGATTCTTCAACAACCATTTGACCAGTGATGGCAGTCCTATCATCATCACGCCCGTACAAATGAGTTCTACCGACATGAAGTACTGCGAGTTGTATTACTATTATTACAACCCCGACAATATGCCAGAGGGCATGACCGAGACTGAATATGTCAAGCAGCTGCCGAAATTCAAAGCCATGCAATGCCAGTATACCAAAGATGCGTCGAATATAACGAATGAGGCCGACTTCTTCAAAGTTCACCAGTATCTGTTGCCATATTATGGCGACCAGAGCCTTTTGAAGTCAGGCGAATGCACAACCGACGGAAAGGTATATCGCATCCGCAATGGTGCCACCTACAAGTCGTCATCATTCTACTTAACCTCATATCCTAACAAAGTAGGATACTACGATGATAAGATGGCCACACGCTATGACGACGACGCCACCAATATCAGCAATCAGTTATGGCAGATATTCACGACAGACGACGGCAAGACCGTTCTCTACAACATCGGCTCTGGAAAATGTCTTATTAAAGCTTATGATTTCCTTTCTTCGAACGAGACGTGGGGCACCTTCCTTACCGACTATATGCCAGCGGTAAAGGAGAATTCCTTCATTTCCGACGAGACGAATAACGTATGCCATTTCTGGCTCAGCAACGACAAGACCCAGGCACTCGGTTCGAATGTGGGCAAGCACAATCTTCGTGTTGCCACCAATAAGACAGCCTCGGCCAATGGCGCCCAGATTGACTGGTATTTAGAGGAATATGGAGGCAACCAGAACATCAACAAGCTGACCAGCCTTACATTAGAAGGCGCTCCTGAAACCAACAATACAGCCATCAGCGCATCCATGCCAAAAGGCTACAGAGTGGGCTTCATGATGAGAAAAATCAACGTTCCACGTGAAGGTAAGACCTTCCAGGCCTACATCAATACCGTCAACAACGGTTGCACGTATGGCTATGGCGAGCTCAACAGCGTCATCAACAACTTCCCCGGGCACTTTGGCGATTCAAAGAAATATTATTTTATGGATGATAAGTCCCCACGTATCGCGATGTTCAACGCCAACAACAAGACCTATCTGGCATTTGAGGATGGTAACGACAGTAACTTCAGCGATATGATTATCGAGGTGGAAGGCAACAGCGGCAAGATGTTTGACGATGTATATGAAGTGAAGGATATGGCCTACACGATGTGTTTTGAGGACCGTCCGAATATAGCCGACTACGACATGAACGACGTTGTATTACGCTGCGTCCGCCTGTCGCCCACCCAATTACAGTTGACTCTGATTGCAACTGGTGCTAACGACCAGGTATATCTGAATGGTATCGCAGGTAATTGTATCAGTGGTACCGACCTGAACGATAAAGAGGTACACGCGTTGTTTAATGTCTCAACCAGTACATTCGTCAACACCCAGCCTTCAGCAACAGCTGTACCATGCGTATCAGCCGTTTACGAGGTTAGCGAAGCAACAAGAATACCTCAGTTCTTAGACGACATCTATATCAAGAACTATAGTATGGCAGGCAACGAGATTCACGTCCCACAGAAAGGCGAGCCTCCATTTGCTCTGATCATACCAGGCGACTTCGACTATCCAGCAGAGCGCATCAGCATCATCGATGCCTACAGCGCTTTCAGGACATGGGCCAACAACGCCTACAACTATGGCGCCTGGTTGGAGTCGTATGACAGTTCCAAGTTATATGTGAACCCCTATAACAAATAAGCAAGAACTTACATAAAAATAAGAGATTGTAGCAGAAATCACGCTACAATCTCTTTTTTTTAATAAAAAAAGCAAAATAAGGTTGGATTCTCATATAAGTTTTGTAACTTTGCACTTCGAAAATATTAATTCTAATTTTAAAGGTTATGAAGATTTCGCACATTGAGCATCTGGGCATTGCCGTCCAGAGCATTGAGGAAAGCCTGCCGTATTTTACCGACGTGCTGGGTCTGGAGTGTTATGCAACAGAAGTAGTTGAAGACCAGAAAGTGAAGACTGCCTTCCTGCGTTGCGGCGAGGTGAAGCTGGAGCTTCTGGAGCCCACATCACCTGAGAGCACCATCCAGAAGTGGCTCGACAAAGGCAACAAGGGCGTACATCATGTAGCCTTCTGTGTAGAGGATGGCGTAGCCAAAGGTCTGGCCGAGGTTTCTGAGAAGGGCGTACGCCTGATTGACGAGAAGCCACGCAAGGGCGCCGAGGGACTGAACATTGCCTTCCTGCATCCAAAGTCAACATGTGGCATTCTGACTGAGCTCTGTGAGCACCCTGAGTAATCATTAAGAAAGTATATTCTCAAAATTTTAATAAAGAAATGAGCAAACAATTAGAAAAAATCAAGCAACTCATCGAGAAGCGCGAACAGGCCCGTCTCGGTGGTGGTGAGAAAGCAATTCAGAAACAGCACGATCGTGGCAAGTACACCGCTCGTGAGCGCATTGACATGCTGCTTGACGAGGGTTCGTTCGAAGAGTACGATATGTTTAAGGAGCATCGCTGCCATAACTTCGGTATGGAGAAGAAGCAATTCCTTGGTGATGGTGTAGTAGCAGGTTCGGGTACCATCGACGGCCGTCTGGTATTCGTCTTCGCACAGGACTTCACCGTACACGCAGGTTCTCTGTCAGAGACCATGAGCCAGAAGATTTGCAAGGTCATGGATATGGCCATGAAGATGGGTGCCCCTGTTATCGGTATCAACGATTCGGGTGGTGCACGTATCCAGGAGGGTATCAACTCGCTGGCTGGTTTCGCTGAGATTTTCGAGCGTAACATTCTGGCATCAGGTGTTATCCCACAGATTTCAGGTATCTTCGGTCCTTGCGCCGGTGGTTCTGTTTACAGCCCTGCTCTGACCGACTTCACTCTGATGATGGAGGGAACCTCATACATGTTCCTCACAGGTCCAAAGGTTGTAAAGACCGTTACCGGCGAGGACATCGACCAGGAGCACCTGGGCGGTGCATCGGTTCACGCTACCAAGTCGGGTGTTACCCACTTCACAGCTAAGACCGAGGAAGAGGGTCTGCAGATGATCAAGACTCTGCTGAGCTATATCCCATCAAACAACATGGAGACCGCTCCTTCTAAACCATGCGACGACCCCATCAACCGTATGGAGGACACATTGAACGAAATTATCCCAGAGAACCCCAACGAGGCATACGATATGTATAAGGTTATCGCTGCCATCACCGATAACGGCGAGTTCTTCGAGGTACAGCCTAAGTTCGCCAAGAACATCATCGTAGGTTTCGCTCGCTTCAACGGTCAGAGCGTAGGTATCGTAGCCAACCAGCCTGCTTGCTACGCTGGTGTACTCGACGTTAACGCCAGCCGTAAGGGTGCCCGTTTCGTTCGTTTCTGCGACGCCTTCAATATTCCTATCGTATCACTCGTTGACGTTCCAGGATTCCTGCCTGGTACAGGTCAGGAGTACAACGCAGTTATCCTGCACGGTGCTCAGCTGCTCTACGCTTACGGCGAGGCAACTGTGCCCAAGATTACTGTTACTCTGCGTAAGTCGTACGGTGGTTCTCACATCGTTATGGGTTCTAAGCAGTTGCATACCGACCTCAACTACGCATGGCCATCAGCCGAGATCGCCGTTATGGGTGCATCAGGTGCTGCTGCCGTACTGTATGCTAAGGAGGCTAAGGCCAAGAAAGAGGCTGGCGAGGACGTTAAGGCATTCATCGCTGAGAAGGAGGACGAGTACAACGAGCTCTTCGCTAATCCTTATCAGGCTGCCAAGTACGGCTACATCGACGATGTCATCGAGCCACGCAACACTCGTTTCCGCATCTGCCGCGGTCTGGCCCAGCTCGCTACCAAGCGCGACTCGCTGCCCGCTAAGAAACATGGTAACATACCTATGTAATTGATATTAAATAATATGAATAAAGAAGTATATGCTGCTATTGCCCTGGCCCTGCACGAGCATCTGGGTAACAACGTTCACGACGTTGAAACGGGCATTATAACAATTAACGCGCGCCCCACTCAGTGGAACGGCTACGCGCAAACATTCACTCAACATCCCTAAAAATGAAAGAATACAAGTATACCATTAATGGTAATAAGTACGAGGTTGTGGTAGGCGACATTACTGATAACATCGCTACCCTGACCGTTAACGGCGAAGAGTACACCGTAGAAATGGAGAAACAGGCTGAACCTGAGAAGAAGAAGCCAGTAGTTAAGGCTGCAGCCACAGCTGCTGCCGACGACGCTCCTGCAGCTAACAAGGGCGCTGTAAACAAGGCTAATGCCGTAAAGGCTCCTCTGCCTGGTGTTATTACCGACATCCTGGTGGCCGAGGGCGACGAGGTAAAGGCTGGCGACACAGTCATTGTACTTGAAGCCATGAAGATGGCCAACAACCTGGCTGCCGAGAAGGATGGTAAGGTTACAGCTATCTGCGTAAAGATTGGTGAGAGTGTAATGGAGGACGATGCTCTGGTAGTTATCGAGTAAGATTACACCTTATATAAAATGAAATCCCTGCCATCACCAAGTGGCAGGGATTATTTTTATCTATTATCGTTTGCGAACGCTCATTCTGTACTTATCTGTCAGTTCGATATGCATCACCCGTGTAAAGCCATCAGCAAACGGCGGAATGGCCAACGCCACATGTCCCATCGTACGGCGCAGATTAATCTCCACACAAGGATGCAACAGGAACCCGTCCTTATCCTCTGTCGACACAATCATCATGTCAACACCAAACGGGCCTTGGTATTTCCCTTTGAAGTTTTCGCCTAAGCAATGGCATACTTTTTCTTTAACTACCATCAGTAAATCAATTGGTATATAGCGACTTATCATTTCCTGCTTTTCATCTTCTTTCGTTATCAGGTTGCCCGTATAAGCCCCATTCTTAGTCAGAAACAGCGACAAGCCCAGATACTTCACGCAGCCCTCACCATCGCTTTCGAACTCCATACCGAAGTCCTTCACCTTATGATAGTAAGGCTCTACAACCACTGCACCCTGTTTCTCAACGATATTCTTGATCCAGCGCTCTTGATAGTCGTCGATAGAGCCCGTCATAAAGCGCACCCCTCGCCCACTACTGCTCCAGGGTGCTTTCACCACGATGTGTCCATGCTGTTCCAACTGCTGTTTCACGCCGGCTATGGTAGTCACACAGCACGACGTGCCGATAGTACCTGGCATCTGCAAGTGACTCAGCAATTCTACTGCCTGCATGCGATGCGACAGTTCGCGTATCTCAGCTATCTCATCCTCTGTTGGTACAGCCTCTACGCCATAGCGCAACAGGAAGGCCCGCAGGGCAAGATCCCAGCCCCATGGTTCCACCTTATTAATATATAAAGAACATAGTTGCGATTTATCCACAAACTTTTTGGGCGTTCCACCCACTTTGGCCCGCAGACGTCCATACTGCCTGACAGCCTTCTCCACATCATCCACCAGAATATAATCTTCATCGCCAGCCCAAAGCGCTGGGATATATCCCAGATCATATCTCAACTTCCTTCCGGCATGCGGTGCTGTGAAATTTGAGAGGTTTGCAGCTAATGCAAGGTCATGTTCTGGATTAAACACGTATAATTTTGCCATTTTCATCAATTTTGGCGCAAAATTACTACTTTTTTTTGAGATTTTGCAAGTTAGACTTTGCAATTTAAGATAAAATGTGTATCTTTGCAGCACTTTTAAAAGTAAGAAGAAACAAATCAAGCAGGAATGGAAGCTTTTTTCAGGACGCACAGATATCTCGTAGAGCATGTAAATGCACCGGTTCGTCGCATTCTAATGGATGAGATTGACTGGAACGACCGTATGATAGGTATCAAAGGTACACGAGGTATCGGCAAGACCACTTTTCTACTTCAATACGCCAAGGAGAATTTTGATATACTCGACAAGCAATGTCTGTATATCAACATGAACAATTTCTATTTCCAAGGCCAGGGCATAGCCGACTTTGCCGGTAAGTTCTACAAGCATGGCGGTCGCGTATTGCTCATCGATCAGGTGTTCAAGCAGCCCAACTGGAGCAGCGAGCTTCGCAAGTGCTACGACCTGTATCCCAACCTGAAGATCGTGTTCACCGGTTCGAGCGTGATGCGCCTGAAGGACGAGAACCCCGAGTTGAATGGCATCGTGAAGAGCTACAACCTGCGCGGACTATCTTTCCGCGAGTTCATCAACCTGATGACAGGCAACAACTTCCAGCCCTACACACTCGACGAGATCCTGCAGAACCACGAGCGCATTATCAAGCAGATTCTGCCCAAGGTATCGCCCAACCGTTACTTCCAGGACTATATCCATCATGGTTTCTACCCCTTCTTCCAGGAGCATCGCAACTATAGCGAGAACCTGCTGAAGACGATGAACATGATGACCGAGGTAGATATTCTGCTCATCAAGCAGATAGAGCTGAAGTATCTTACAAAGATCAAGAAGCTGTTCTATCAGATAGCCGAAGAGGGACCAGCCAAGACGCCAAACGTAAGCAAGCTGGCTCAGGACATCGAGACCAGTCGTGCCACCGTGATGAACTACATCAAGTATCTCACCGATGCCCGACTGCTCAACCTGATATACCCCGTAGGTCAGGACTTCCCCAAGAAACCAGCCAAGATTATGCTCCATAACTCCAACCTGATGTACGCCATCTATCCTATTCAGGTGGACAAACAGGAGGCTATGGAGACCTTCTTCGTTAATTCGATGTGGAAGGACCACAAGGTGAACACCAGCAGCACACGCGACGCCAGCTTTATCGTCGACGAGAAACTGAAGTTCCGTGTGATGGATGCTAAAGCGCCAGGCAAACAGCGCACATCGCCCGACGTAATCTACGCCCGTTATAACACCGAGATAGGCGTTGGCAATCAGATACCGCTATGGTTATTGGGATTTTTATATTAAGAGTCTATTAAGTTACACAAAATAGTTATTCATTTTTATAGTTAAAACAATGGCTAAAGAAAAGAAGTTTATCACCTGTGATGGTAACGAGGCAGCAGCTCACGTGAGCTACATGTTCTCGGAGGTAGCTGCTATCTACCCCATCACCCCGTCTTCGCCAATGGCGGAGCATGTTGACGAGTGGGCTGCCCGCGGTCGCAAGAACCTGTGGGGCCAGAACGTCTCAGTTCAGGAAATGCAGTCAGAGGCTGGTGCTGCTGGTGCCGTTCACGGTTCGCTGCAGGCTGGTGCCCTTACTACTACCTTTACCGCATCTCAGGGTCTGCTCCTGATGATTCCTAACATGTATAAGATTGCTGGTGAGCTGATTCCATGCGTATTCGACGTATCTGCCCGTACGCTAGCTTCACACTCACTCTGTATCTTCGGCGACCACCAGGACGTTATGGCATGCCGTCAGACCGGCTTCGCTATGTTCTGCTCTGGTTCTGTACAGGAGGTGATGGACCTCACAGCTGTTCCTCACCTGGCTACTCTCGAGACCTGCGTACCATTCGTTAACTTCTTCGATGGTTTCCGCACCTCTCACGAGTACCACAAGATTGAGATGATGGATCAGGAGGATATCCGTCCATTGGTTAAGGAAGAGTTCGTTAAGCGTTTCCGCGATCGTGCCATGAGCCCTGAGCGCCCTGTTACCCGCGGTACAGCCGAGAACCCCGAGACCTTCTTCACACACCGTGAGGCCAGCAACCCCTACTACGATGCTGTTCCCGAGGTTGTAGAGAAGTACCTGGGTGAGATCTCAAAGATCACCGGCCGTGAGTATCACCTCTTCTCTTACTATGGAGCCGAGGATGCCGACCGCATGATCATCCTCATGGGTTCTGCTACCGATGCTGCTCGCGAGGCTATCGACTACCTGAACGCAAACGGTCAGAAGGTTGGTATGATTTCAGTTCACCTGTATCGTCCATTCTCTGTTAAGCACCTGTTAGCAGCTGTTCCTAAGACCGTTAAGAAGATTGCCGTTCTCGACCGTACCAAGGAGCCCGGCGCAAACGGAGAGCCTCTGTACCTCGACGTGAAGGATGCCTTCTTCGATGTTAAGGATCGTCCTGTTATCGTTGGTGGCCGCTACGGTCTTGGTAGCCGCGACACCACCCCTGCTCAGATCATCAGCGTGTTCAACAACCTCGCTATGCCCGAGCCCAAGAACCACTTCACCATTGGTATCGTAGACGATGTTACCTTCACCTCTCTGCCCGAGGTTGAGGAGATTGCCCTCGGTGGTGCTGGCATGTTCCAGGCCAAGTTCTATGGTCTGGGTGCTGATGGTACCGTAGGTGCTAACAAGAACTCAGTTAAGATTATTGGTGACAACACCGACAAGTACTGCCAGGCTTACTTCTCTTACGACTCTAAGAAGTCGGGAGGTTTCACCTGCTCTCACCTGCGTTTCGGTGATACACCTATCCGCTCTACCTACCTGGTAACTACACCTAACTTCGTAGCTTGCCACGTTCAGGCTTACCTGCACATGTACGACGTTACTCGCGGTCTGCAGAAGAACGGTCAGTTCCTGCTGAACACCATCTTCGATGCCGACGAGCTCGAGAAGTTCATGCCAAACAAGGTAAAGCGCTACTTCGCTCAGAACAACATTACCGTCTATACCATCAACGCTACCAAGATTGCACAGGAGATTGGTCTGGGTAACCGTACCAACACCATCCTGCAGAGCGCATTCTTCCGTATCACCGGCGTGATCCCCGTAGAGCTCGCTGTTGAGAAGATGAAGGCTGCTGCCCTGAAGTCTTACGGTGCTAAGGGTCAGGACGTTGTTGATAAGAACTATGCCGCTATCGATCGTGGTGGCGAGTATGTTCAGCTCACCGTTAAGCCTGAGTGGGCCAACCTGGCTGATGATGAGGTTAAGGCCGACGATGCACCTGCATTCGTTAAGGAGCTGGTTCGTCCTATCAACGCTCAGGCCGGCGACCTGCTGAAGGTTTCCGACTTCGTTAAGCACAACACCGTTGACGGTTCTTGGGAGGTTGGTACAGCCGCTTACGAGAAGCGTGGTGTAGAGGCCTTCGTTCCAGTATGGAACAAGGACAACTGTATCCAGTGTAACCAGTGTGCTTACATCTGTCCTCACGCAGCCATCCGTCCATTCGTTCTCGACGACGAGGAGCTGAAGGGCTTCGCCGCCGCTGCCGACACCCTCGAGATGAAGGCTCCTGCCGCTATGAAGGGCATGCACTTCCGTATCGAGACCTCAGTACTCGACTGTCTGGGTTGCGGTAACTGTGCCGACATCTGCCCAGGCAATCCTAAGACCGGTAAGGCCCTCACCATGGCTCCATTCAATCCTGATGCAGCCGACATGGTTCAGGAGGCTAAGAACTGGGAGTACCTGGTTAAGAATGTTAAGTCAAAGCAGAACCTCGTCGACATCAAGAGCAATGTTAAGAACTCACAGTTCGCTCAGCCTCTGTTCGAGTTCTCAGGCGCTTGCTCTGGTTGCGGTGAGACACCATATGTTAAGCTCATCTCTCAGCTGTTCGGTGACCGCCAGATGATTGCCAACGCTACCGGATGTTCTTCTATCTACTCTGCTTCTATTCCTTCTACTCCTTACACCAAGAACGAGAAGGGTCAGGGTCCTGTATTCAACAACTCTCTGTTCGAGGACTTCTGCGAGTTCGGTCTGGGTATGGCCCTTGGTAACAAGAAGATGAAGGAGCGCGTAGCTAAGCTGCTTCAGGAGATGATCGACAGCGACAAGACCAGCGCCGAGTACAAGGAGCTGGCTCAGGAGTGGATTGCCAATCAGGACGATGCCGAGAAGACCAAGGAGATTGCTCCAAAGCTTCGCGAGCAGATCGCCGCTGGCGCAGCCACTGGTTGCCCCGTATGCACCGAGCTGAAGACCCTCGACCACTATCTCGTAAAGCGCAGCCAGTGGATCATCGGTGGTGACGGTGCTTCTTACGATATCGGTTACGGTGGTCTCGACCACGTGATTGCTTCTGGTGAGGACGTTAACATCCTCGTGCTCGATACTGAGGTTTACTCTAACACCGGTGGTCAGGCTTCTAAGGCCACACCTCTTGGTGCTATCGCTCAGTTCGCTGCTCAGGGTAAGCGCATCCGCAAGAAGGATCTGGGTATGATCGCTACCACTTACGGTTATGTATATGTGGCTCAGATTGCGATGGGTGCTGACCACGCTCAGACCCTGAAGGCCATCCGCGAGGCCGAGGCTTGGCACGGACCTTCAATCATCATCGCCTACGCTCCATGTATCAACCACGGTCTGAAGGCCAAGGGTGGTATGGGTAAGAGCCAGGCCGAGGAGAAGAAGGCTGTTGAGTGCGGTTACTGGCACCTGTGGCGCTTCAACCCAGCTCTGGCTGAGGAAGGCAAGAACCCATTCTCACTCGACTCTAAGGAGCCTAACTGGGAGAACTTCCACGACTTCCTGCTCGGTGAGGTTCGTTACCTGTCTGTTAAGAAGGCTTATCCTAACGAGGCCGAGGAGCTCTTCGCCGAGGCACAGCGCATGGCTCAGCTCCGCTACAAGAGCTACATCCGCAAGTCTCAGGAGAACTGGGAGGACTAATCCCCCACTCCATACTATAATCAAAGGAGCATCCATCACAGGGTGCTCCTTTTTTTGTTACTAAACAGTTCTTCACCACTACATACAATATCTGGAAGAGATTAAGATACCAATGTCGTAGGATGGACGTTTGCGATTGACAGGTTCTACCAGATTTTCGAACAACAAGGCTTTGGTCACCTTGTGAGCCTCACCTCTATTGGCGGTCTGCGAGGCGAAGCAATGGCCAAAGGCGATGCCTGTTTTGGTTGATGCCAGTCGAAAAAGTGACCAAGCAAATCATGATGGCCATTAAGCAAAAGAAAGCTAAAGCCTACGTCACCAAACGTTGGCATATCCTTGCCTGCATAATCAAATGCCTACCATATACGATATATAAAAGAATATAGAGGTCGACACTATCGCTCCCTGCTCTTGATACGGGAGCGCATGCTGCGCACCGAGGTGCGCTTCACATCGAGGGCGGCGGCGATGGCTGCATCGTCGTAGTGCAGATCGTCCTGCATAATCAGGAAGATGTACTGCGCCGTTGACAGTCCGCTGTATTTGCGTTGCCACTCCTGCCAGCGTTTGGGACGAAGCTGCGAGAAATAGTCAACTAACGACTGCTGCTCCTTGGCGGTAGCCTCGGCGATGGGCTGGCGCTGCTGTAGCTGGTTGAACATCTGCGTGCCCACCAGCAACGTATTGGAGATGTGCTCCATGCGCCCCTCCAGTTCATCGATTTTGGTGCGATGGTTGCTGAGGCGCTGCGCATCCTCGTCCAGTCGGTTGCTCAATCGACGCACCTTACGGCGATGTATCAGCAGACCAGTAGCAATGGCAAGCGTCACAACCACTATCAGCGCTATGATCAGACTCTGCATCCACGATAAGCGATAATCAAACTCCTTGGTCTGCCGTACCTCATCGAACTTCTGCTGCCAGTCATCCATCTGCATGGCACGATTCACGTATTTCATAGAGTCGTCATACGCCTGAATCTGTGCTTTGGTTTCCAAGGTCAGTTCCTTATCGCCAGTCAGTTCATAGAGCTCTGAAAGTAGCTCCATGCATTTCATCCGTGTCTTCTGATCGCGGTCTGGCATATCCATCTCCACCTTCAGCAGTCGGATAGCCTTATCATATTGTCCCTGGGCCTTACGAATGCGCGCCAGCGTCAGGAAACCTATATTTTCATAAGATGATGTGCCTTCCCATTTCTTCATATAGGAAAGTGCTTTCTCTTCATCGCCATGCTCCTGGAAAACGATAGCAGCTGTAGCATAAATACTTGGCAACAAGCTTGAATCGGCATGCTTTTCTAATCTGAGCGTCCTGTCTAAATACACACATGCGCTATCCAACTGATCCAGATCAGCATAAGCGTTGGCACATATCAACAGGTTCTTCAGCATCATCACGCTATCGTTGAGGGCCATGCTATTGTCCAACCACTTACGGGCATAGCGCAAGGATTGCTGACGATTATGGCTGATGATATTGACGTGGTGCAGGATGTCGTAGACACGGTTTTTCAGATCCTTATCGTCGGCATGCTCCGCAATGGTCTCAGCCATCTTAAAGTCGATGATGGCATCCTGCATGTTGTCATAGCGATACATTCTGAGCATGCCTCTGTAATAATAGGCACGCCCGCGATGCCACTCGTCGCCATGCAGGTTGTAATAGGCTATGCTGGCTGATATCAGCGAGTCGTTGTCAACGATATTGATACCATGAATCTTGTAGGCCACAATCGTTTTCAGCAGTCCGTACTCAGCCCTGTCAGCATCCGTCAGCGCATCAGATTGCACCTTACCTAATATGGTATATGCTTTATTGGGCTTATCTTCTACCAGCCCCCAGGCCTGCTTCAGCAGCGGGTGCTGTCGTTCGGTACATCCTACCATGATGGTTATGGACATCAGTATGATCAATAGTTTCTTCATAACGATTGCAATTACGTTGCAAAAATACAGTCTTTTCTTCATATTTACAAACTTTCATGGCGTTTTTCGCATCTTTACCCCGTCCCTCTCAGCCACTTTATCTGCAACTCTCATTTATCTATACCGTTCAATATCAACTATTTAGCACAAAAACCATTGCAACACCCACTCTATCATTTTTCCAGAAAAAAACTTGCACGATTAGCCCATTCATCATAACTTTGCCAGCGGCATAAGCCCAATCAATCAATTAAAAAACAATATGATTATGAACAAAAAAACTATCATCACCATCGTGTTAACCCTCGTAGTTATAGCAGGGTTCGCACAAACAAAGACAGCTACCATCACAGGTTATTCACCCGCAATAAAAGACGGCACATTGGTGTTTGCCGGTACGGGTACTATTGAAACTGTTGTCGACACCGTACAAGCAGGACGTTTTGCCTTCACGCTACCCGTCGAAGCAATCACCGAATGTTCTATCAGTTTAATCGGCGAAGGCTGCCCCACTTATATGTTAACCATCTTTCTACGTCCTGGGGTAACTGTGAAGCTATCGGGCACCGACTGCCTATATCCCTTATGGAAAGTAGAGAGCTCCGTACCAGAGCAACAGACCCAAAACCGATTGACCGAGCATTGCCGCGAAGTGATAAAAGAATTGATGCAGATGGAACTGAATCATAAGCCTTGGACTGAGATGGAAACAGTTGAAACGAAATTAATGAAGCTCCGTATGGACCTTCTTCCCTCACTACCTATAGATGCAGCTACTATCAACGCACTATGTGGCATAGCCATAACCGCCAAAAACGCCAAAGACTTTCCATACATGGAGCAGTTGAAGAATTTAGAGAAGACCATAGCTACCCGTGCGCCAAAAGGCTTTGAAGAGCGACTTATCGAAATACACAATAATGTGTATCCACCACGCATATTGCAGGTAGGAGCTGAAGCCATGGATGCCGAGCTAGTTGATATGCAAGGGCAGAAACATCATCTGTTCGAAGCCTTTACCAATGGCAAATACGTATTACTCGACTTCTGGGGCATTGGGTGTGATCCTTGCATGATGTCTGAATCTGAGATGAAAGAATTCTACGGAAAAATGAAGGATCAGCTGGAAATCATCGGTATCAATCTAAACAAGCTCTCAGAGTTTCAGAAGCATGAATTCAGCAAGCGCATTATCTGGAAGAACTGGAACAACGCCTCGAAGGACATCTGTAGCAACTATTGTGATGTAATCGCCATGCCTTACTACGTATTAATCTCGCCCGACAAGCGTATCGTTTGGAAAACCATGGGGTATAACTATGGATATTTTATGGGTATGGCCGATGCATTAAATGGCCCCAAACAGGACAACAGCGCCAACCTCTCGCTGGTTATCCAGAAAGTTGCTGCTAATAACAACAGTACTACCATCAGTATGCGCTATTACACCCATAAGGGCTATTGGTTCCGTATTGTCAAAGAGTCATATCTTTCAGCTAACGGCAAAAAATACAAACTTACAGCAGCCGATGGCATCAAACTCGATGAAGACAACTATCCCCAAGTGAAAGCTACTGAATCCACTAACGAGATTCTTGGCAACATCTACTACAGCGACTTCACCCTCACCTTCGAGCCATTCGACACCCTACCCGCCACCTTCGACTTCAAGGAGGGCGACGTAGAAGGCGCCTTTGTCATCAGGAATGTTTCCTTACCAAGTAGCCATTAAGTGATGGAGCATGGTGGTGCTCTCGCCACATGAACCGGTGTGCTGTATGGCAATGCCACCAAAGGGCAATGGCGCTATAGTAGCGCTGAGATCTACCACATGAGGCAGCGTGCTGTCCTGGGGCATTGGCGTAACAGTCTCAACGTGGGCGCGCAACAAGTCGCCCTTAACAGTCAGGCTGATGGTACACCCTGTACGATAGCAGGTGGAACTGATGGCATCGGATATCGGCATGACCGTTCCGTTCTGATACTTCACGAGGTAGAAATCCACAGCCTTGGCATGCTTGGTGGTGCGGATGATACGCAACCCATAGCCTGTGAGCGTTTGGGTGTCGAACTTCAGACACACGTCCATATACTGTCCTGTGGCAGAACCGAAACCTTGCCCGGCTGTCTTCGTGGGATCTACCTGCAGGGTCAGCGTCATGTCGGTATAGGTGCCTTCGGCAGGTGTGTACATCAGTCGGGCGCCACGCTGAGCCTGCAGCAGCCCCTTGCCCACGGCGCCGTTAAAGCCCTCGCCATATGCCCACATGGGCTTCTTGGGGTCGAAAGTCCATGGATATTCGGCGGTGTCGGCTGGCTTGTAGCCATCGGCCTGCCAGGCATCGGGCACAAGACCTTGGCTCGACTGGCAACGAACATCGCTGAAATCGGTTTCTAAGCAGTAAGGCGCCTTGATGTCCTTAGCCGTTATCGGCCTGCTTACTATCTGAGTCAGCATTCCTTTCACACTCCGTGAGTGGGCAGGACGTATGCTCACCACCAGCCGGCGACCAACATCGCTGGGGCGCAGCTTGTAGGTATGCTGAGGGCCATTGTTGCTATCGGCCAGAACAGCCTCCTGCAGACAGTCGTCGCTATCAAGTCGCCCCCAGACGATGCGCGAGACATCCTCTCTGCCCTGCAGGTTGAGCTGATAGCCAACACGCGCCACACCATCCTTGATACTGATTCGAGGAGCTTTCAAAAAGGTTGGCGCAGGTAACAAGGGAGGCTGTACCGTCACTTGGCATACGGCAACAGCAGACATACCTTCGCCATCAACAGTCATGGCCGTCACAGGGAAGCTGATAGGGTCGTCCACGAAATCGCAGGCGATTGAAACCGTCACCGAGTCGCCGGTCGATGTGTCGAGCGTAGCTATCTGGTTGTAGGGCGGCTGTATCAGCCACTCCACCTTCCTGCCATCAGAGCGCACATGGAGCTTGAGTGGCTGACCTCCCACCAGCATCTCCGCTTCGTGGCGATTGATGGCCAGATACGGCGGCTCGTCGGGTTGCAGCCACAGCGAGTCGATCACGATGGTATTCTCCTGCTGGCGACTGCCTATGATATAAGGTTTACCATTCAGCGTAAAGTTCTTCTGATAGCATCGCAGCCATTTCTGGGGATAGCCAGTCCAGCCGATATAGATGCTGTCAGAGGGCGCATGGTAGCGGCAGTCGATGAGCGCGAGGGGCCCGCCCTGCTTGCAGAAGAACATCTCGCGGTTGTTACCCTTCACGTTGAAGTCGCAATCCACAAACATCGCGCCCCTACCGAACGTGCTCCAGAAGGGTTTCTGCCCGTAAAGGTCTATGTCGCAATGTCGATAGACGGCTGTACCGTTCATGGCATCGTCGGTACACTCAAAGTGGCAGTTCTCATAGTATGAGTGATCGGCGCCGTTCAGCGGGTTGAGGTTCAATCTACTGATAAAGCGCACGTTGCGGGCCGTCAGCCATTTACCATGCACATAGCCTACATGAGCCTGGGTGATGGCATCGCTACGTTTCTTTCGCGAGAGCGCAGGGTTGAGCGGATAGTCCAGGTCCACGTTACAGTAGTTGCCCAGCGTCAGATTCTCCACCACCAGCGAGTCGCTCCAGATGTCGAGCATGGTAAAGTTGCCGACAGCCCCCTGCGTCTGTCCGCGTTGGGCTGCCAGCACGGTATTCTGTGCTAGAGTGTCGAGCCCGACAATACGCAGCTGGCGGCACTTTACAACACAACCGAAAGGCTCTCGCCCATCCTTGCCCACTTTGATCTCCGGATCGTCAGGATTGTCAACCCAATAAACCCCAGGCGCCACATACAGTATGCAGCTGTCGCCCAGATGGTTCACAGCCTCCTGAAAAGTCCGGAAGCAATAAGCTGCGTTTTCATTCTGATCCAGATTGGCATCCAACAGCAGATGGTGCTGATCCAGCTGCGGTCTCTTCACGCTCTGTGCCCCGGCTGTTCCAACTGCCATCAAAAGCAATACTGCACACAGGCACCACCAGTTATGGTTATTATTCATCATTTTCATATCGCCTGCAAATATACAATAAATTAAGTAAATGTAACCAAAACGTAACCTCAATTATTTGCAAGCTAATCAATATTTGCGTATCTTTGCCATCGAAATCATTAAAATACAAAACTATGACATTTGAAATCGTATTAAGACTCTTAGGGTCGCTCGCACTTCTCATCTATGGCATGAAGACGATGAGCGATGCCCTACAGAAAATGGCAGGATCAGGACTACGACATATCCTTGGACGAATGACCACCAACCGTTTTACCGGCATGCTGACAGGCACATTTGTTACCTGCGCCGTACAGTCGTCGTCGGCCACTACGGTCATGACGGTATCGTTCGTGAGTGCCGGACTGCTCACCCTGTCACAAGCCATCTCGGTCATCATGGGTGCCAATATCGGTACCACGCTTACGGCATGGATTATGTCGCTGGGTTACAACCTCAACCTGAGCGTAGTGGTGTTCCCAGCCTTCTTGGTAGGCATGGTGCTCATTTACAAAAAGCGCCATCGCTATGCTGGCGAATTCCTGTTTGGATTAGCCTTTCTGTTCTGGTCGCTGGTGATGCTGAGTAGCGCAGGTAAGGATATGGATCTGCAGCACAATGCCCAGGTGGTAAGCTTCTTTGCATCGTTCGATACCAGCAGTCATCTTACCATTTTTATCTTCCTGATTGCAGGCACACTCATCACCTGTATCGTACAGTCGTCGGCAGCCGTCATGGCCATCACCATCCTGCTCTGCTCTACTGGCGTACTGCCTATCTATATGGGTATAGCCTTGGTGATGGGCGAAAACATCGGCACCACCGCCACGGCCAATCTGGCAGCACTTGGAGCAGGCATCGAGGCCCGACGCGCAGCATTGGCACATCTGCTGTTTAACGTGTTCGGTGTGGCGTGGGTGCTGATAGTATTCTATCCGTTCGTGGATTTGGTGTGCAGCATCGTTGGCTACAATCCTGCGATAGGCTCACATACAGCGCTTCTGCCGGTGGTGCTGGCCATGTTCCATACCTGTTTCAACGTACTCAACACCGCTTTGCTCATTGGTTTCATCCCCCAGATGGAGCGCATCGTGTGTCGTTTACTTCCCGATCGCCAGCAAACCAAGCCCCATGCCACCCTCCACTTTATCGATGGCGGCGTAATGGCCACCCCCGAAATATCTATCCTGCAGGCACAGAAGGAGATTATCCATTTTGCCGAGCGCATGCAACGTATGTTTGGCATGACGCGCACCTTGATCGACGAAAAGGACAAGAAGGAGTTTGAGCGCCAGTACGAACGTATCGAACGCTACGAAAGCATTGCCGACAATATGGAGATAGAGATCGCCACCTATCTTGAGCAGGTAAGTAATGAGCACCTTTCCGATGCCACCAAGGATAAGATACGCATGATGTTCCGCCAGATTGGCGAACTCGAATCTATAGGCGACGCCTGTTATAAGATGGCGCGAACCATCAAGACCCTACGTGATAACCGCGAGGACTTTACAGCTACGCAATATACACGTTTGCGCGACATGCAACATCTGGTAAACGAGGCGTTAACCCAGATGATAGTGGTACTGAACGGTCGCCACGAAAACCTGACCATCGATGCTTCGCGGGATATCGAGACCGACATCAACACGATGCGCGACAATATCAAGGCCCAGGCCATCAGCGATGTTAACAGCCATACTTACAGTTACACGCTTGGCACACTATATACCGACATTGTAGCCGATTGCGAGAAACTGGGCGATTACGTGATGAACGTGGTAGAGGCACGCCTGGGTAAACGCTATCAGACCTACAATAGCCTGAAGATGAATGTAGATCGCCGAACCGTCACCATCGATGGTCAGCCCATCAGTCTTACCCGTACCGAGTTCGACCTTCTGTACCAACTGCTCACTCACCGCAACCACGTGCTCACCCGCCAGCAGCTCATAAGCACAGTATGGGCCGATGTCATCGTCACCGAACGCACGGTTAATGTTCACATCACCCGCCTGCGCAAAAAGTTGGGCCTCTACGCCCAGAACATCGTCAGCCGCCAGGGCCATGGCTATGTGTTCGAGGGGTAGTGGTTTATTCGACCGGTTTATTGTCGTTGAACATTTGAATCTCTTCGTTGATTAAGCCGTCCTTTCATGGGCGGCTTTTCAGTGGATAGTATTCTTCAAAGGAAGTGAACCAACGGGTATTCAAGAAATAACTATAGTTACTTATTATACAAATTCAGTGTATTTGTGTATCAAATTCAGTGTATTTGTGTATCAAATTCAGTGTATTTGAATAACAAATTCAGTGAATTTGTTTTGTGATTTTAGTGTTTTTTTAGATAAATAATTTGGAATCGGCTTTCAAATATATTATCTTTGCAGCAAAAACGAATTATGGCTATACAGTACAGACTCCTACAGAACAAAATCAAGGGTAGTAAGAACTATGGTAAGTATTACGCTCACACCGTGAAGCAAGGTGTTATCTCATTGGAGGACATCGAGGAGATGATTGAGGAAAACTGCACAGCGAAAGCCTCCGATGTCAGACTTGTGCTACGCGAGCTGTTTGATACTGTGAAGTTCTACATGCAGAACGGCTATACCGTAGATTTGAAAGAGATGGGCAAGTTGTCAATCTCTGTAAAGAGTGTATGCGTTGATAATCCAAAGGAATTCAGGCGCGATCGACATATTACTGGTTTTAAATGTAATTATACGCCTGAAGGCAAACGTTATAGCGCCATTGGTCCAGACAAGAACGGACATATCCATCGCAGCATTCTGGATGGATGCGAAGCCGTTGAAACACATTATTATCATACATCAAAGAAATAACTGTATCAGCGGACAAAAAAATAATAGCGACGTAAATATTTGCGTAATTCACAAAAAAGTAGTACCTTTGCAGCCGATTTTGCAATAGGTATTATTTTTTTATATAAAACTCAAATTTGATTTATGCGTAAAGAATGGCGTGGTTTTAAAGGAACCAAGTGGACCGAAGAGGTCAATCTCAGAGACTTTATTCAGAACAACTACACAGCTTACGAAGGCGACGAGTCTTTCTTGGCTGAGCCTACTGATGCCACCAACGTGTTGTGGGGACGTCTGCAGGAGCTTCAGAAGGAGGAGCGTGCCAAGGGTGGCGTGCTCGACATGGAGACAGAGATCGTATCGAGCATGACAGCTTATGGCCCTGGCTACATCGACGAGAGTAAGAAGGACCTGGAGAAGGTAGTTGGTCTGCAGACCGATAAACCCCTGAAGCGCGCCTTCATGCCTTTTGGCGGCATCAAGATGGCTGAGCAGGCTTGCACTAACTACGGTTACAAGCCATCAGAGAAGCTGCACGAGATCTTCACAAAATATTGCAAGACTCACAACGATGGCGTATTCGATGCTTACACCGAGGAGATGAAGCACGTACGTCACAACCACATCCTGACCGGTCTGCCCGACACCTATGGTCGTGGCCGTATCGTGGGCGACTACCGTCGTGTAGCTCTCTACGGTATCGATTTCATCATCGCCGAGAAGGAAGCCGACAAGCGCAACTGCGGTGCCGGTGTGATGAGCGACGATATCATCCGTCAGCGTGAGGAGATCTCGATGCAGATCAAGGCCCTGAAGGAGATGAAGGCGATGGCACAGATCTACGGCTTCGACATCTCACAGCCTGCCAACAACGCCCGCGAGGCTGTACAGTGGCTGTACTTCGGCTATCTGGCTGCCATCAAGACCCAGAACGGTGCTGCCATGTCAGTAGGTCGTGTATCTACATTCCTCGATATCTACATCCAGCGTGATATGGAAGAGGGCACACTCACCGAGGCCGAGGCACAGGAGCTCATCGACCACCTGGTAATGAAGTTCCGCATGGTGAAGTTCGCACGTATCCCATCATACAACGAGCTCTTCTCGGGCGACCCCGTTTGGGCTACACTCGAAGTGGGCGGTATGGGCATGGACGGACGCCACATGGTGACCAAGAACGACTACCGTTTCCTCCATACCCTGGAGAACATGGGTCCTTCACCCGAGCCAAACCTCACCGTACTTTACTCGCCACGCCTGACCGAGAACTTCAAGAAGTATGCTGCGATGATCTCGGTTAAGACCAGCTCAATCCAGTACGAGAACGACGAAGTGATGCGTCCTGTATGGGGCGACGATTATAGCATCTGCTGCTGTGTAAGTGCTACACAGACTGGTAAGGAGATGCAGTTCTTCGGAGCACGCGCCAACCTGGCCAAGTGTTTCCTGTATGCATGTAACGGTGGTGTCGACGCCAAGACCCGCGAGCAGGTTGCTCCAGGTTTCCGCCCCATCAAGGACGAGTACCTCACATGGGATGAGCTGGCTCCACGCTTCGACCAGGCTATGGACTGGCTGGCCGGTGTGTATGTGAACACCCTGAACCTCATCCACTACATGCACGATAAGTACTTCTACGAGGCTGCCGAGATGGCCCTCATCGATACCAACG
This sequence comes from Prevotella sp. P6B4, assembly GCF_000619985.1. Taxonomy (NCBI): domain Bacteria; kingdom Pseudomonadati; phylum Bacteroidota; class Bacteroidia; order Bacteroidales; family Prevotellaceae; genus Prevotella; species Prevotella sp. P6B4. The sequence continues at coordinate 90,152 of NZ_JHVE01000011.1, read as the reverse complement.
TGCGCCGCACATTCGCTACCGGTATCGCCGGATTCTCACACGTGGTCGACTCTATCTCGGCTGTGAAATACGCCAAGGTGAAGATGATCCGCGACGAGGAGGGATTCAACGTGGACTACGTGGCCGAGGGCGACTTCCCACGCTACGGTAACGACGACGACCGCGCCGACGAGATCGCCGTATGGCTGCTCAAGACCTTCGTCAAGAAGATCCGCAAGCACGCCACCTATCGTAACGCTACCCCAACCTGCTCTATCCTCACCATCACCTCAAACGTGGTTTATGGTAAGTACACAGGTAACCTGCCCGACGGACGCCGTGCCGGTACCCCACTCTCTCCTGGTGCCAACCCAAGCTACGGTGCCGAGAAGAACGGTCTGCTGGCTTCGCTCAACTCAGTGGCCAAGCTGCCTTACGAGTATGCACTCGACGGTATCTCAAACACTCAGACCATCAGTCCAAGCGCCCTGGGTCAGAACGACGACGAGCGCGCCAACACCCTGGTTCGCGTGATGGACGGTTACTTCAGCCGTGGTGCCCACCACCTGAACGTGAACGTGTTTGGTATCGAGAAGCTGCGCGACGCCATGGAGCATCCCGAGAAGCCCGAGTACGCTAACTTCACCATCCGTGTATCTGGTTACGCCGTGAAGTTCATCGACCTCACCCGTGAGCAGCAGGAGGATGTTATCGCACGTCAATCTCACGAGAGCCTGTAATGAGTAGTACAGGCTATATACACTCTACCGAATCCTTTGGCTCCGTTGATGGGCCAGGGATTCGGTTCTTGATTTTCATGCAGGGTTGTCAGATGCGTTGTCGCTACTGCCACAACCCCGACACCTGGCGCCTGGGTTCCGACACCTGTGGCACCCCCACTACAGTCGACGAGCTGCTCAATAAGGCCGAGCGCTACCGCAGCTACTGGGGGCCTGATGGCGGCATCACCGTGAGCGGCGGCGAGGCCCTGCTGCAGATCGACTTCCTCATCCAGCTGTTCGAAGAGGCCCACCGGCGCGGCATCAACACCTGTCTCGACACCTCAGCCCAGCCCTTCACCCACCAAGAGCCCTTCTTCGCCAAGTTCGAGCGCCTGATGCAGGCCACCGACCTGGTGCTGCTCGACATCAAGCACATCGACAGCGAGCGCCACCGCTGGCTCACAGGCCACGGCAACGAGCCCATCCTCGACTGCGCCCGCTATCTCTCAGACATCGAGAAACCGGTATGGATACGTCACGTGCTCGTCCCCGGCATCACCACCGACGAGGCCCAGCTCACCCAGCTGCGCCGCTTCATCGACACGCTCACAAACGTGCAGCGCGTAGAGGTGCTGCCCTACCACACCCTGGGCACCTTTAAGTGGGACAACCTGGGCATCGCCTACACCCTGAAGGATACCCAGCCCCCCACCGCCGAGCAAACAGCCCGCGCCCGCGAAATCCTCGGCGCAAAGTAAAATCCCCGCCGCAAAGCAAAAAAAACAAGTGCAGCGCCATCAAGGTTGCTGCACTTGTTTTGTTTATGGGGGATAACGGATTATCCGCCGAAGTTATCGTACATGATCGACTCGGGATCTACGCCGAGCGAATCGAGCATGCCCACAACGGCCTTCGACATAGGGCCAGGACCGCACATGTAGTACTCGATATCCTCGGGAGCCTCGTGGTTCTTCAGATAGGTCTCGTACATCACATTGTGCACAAAGCCCGGGGTGTACTTCACGCCAGCAGCATCGGCTGCGGGGTCGGGACGGTCGAGCGCCAGGTGGAAGTGGAAGTTGGGGTACTCCTTCTCCAGGCCCAGGAAGTCGTCCAGATAGAACACCTCGTTGAGCGCGCGGGCACCATAGAAGTAGTGCATCTCGCGATCCTTGGTGTGGAGGGTCTTGGTCATGTGCATGATCTGCGCACGCAGAGGCGCCATACCGGCACCACCACCAACCCAGATCATCTCCTTCTTCGAGTCGAAGTGTGGGTGGAAATCGCCGAAAGGACCGCTCATGATCACCTTGTCGCCGGGTTTCAGCGAGAAGATATAAGATGAAGCGATACCAGGGTTCACATCCATGAAGCCCGAACGGTCGGCCTTGAATGGAGGTGTGGCGATACGCACGGTGAGCATGAACACATCACCCTCGGCAGGATAGTTGGCCATTGAGTAGGCACGGATGGTGTCCTCGGGGTTCTTACACTTGAGTGGGAACAGACCGAACTTCTCCCATGCAGGCAGATACTCGTCGCCAATCAGGCTCTTGTCGAAATCCTTATCATAGTCGATGCAATCGAACTTAGGAATCTTGATCTGGGCATACGAGCCAGGCAGGAAGTCCATATGAGCGCCGGCAGGCAGCTGCACCTTGAACTCCTTGATGAAGGTAGCCACGTTCTTGTTAGAGATCACGGTACACTCGTACTCCTTAACACCCAGGATCGACTCATCTACATGAATCTTCAGGTCGCCCTTCACCTTGCATTGGCAGCCCAGGCGCCAGTGGTCCTTGATCTGCTTGCGCGAGAAGTGAGGCTTCTCTGAGTCGAGAATCTCGCCGCCACCCTCGAGCACCTGCACCTTACACTGGCCACAGCTGGCCTTACCGCCACAGGCTGAAGGCAGGAAGATGCCGTTCTCGTTGAGTGTGGCCATCAGGTTGTTACCCTGTGGCACGTTGAGCACCCTGTCGCCGTTAACTGTAATATTCACATTGCCGCTGGGGCTCAGATACTTCTTGGCCACCAACAGGATAACCACCAGCAAGATGATTACCAGGAGGAACACTCCTATACTATATGCTATAAACTGTGCCATACCTTATTAAATGTTTAAGCCAGAGAAACACATCATCGCCATAGCCATCAGGCCCACGGTGATAAACACGATGCCGAGGCCCTGCAGGGGCTTGGGCACATCCGAATACTGCATCTTTTCGCGAATGGCACCCATGGCCACGATGGCCAGCGCCCAACCGATACCAGAGCCGAAGCCGTAGATCACGGCATCCCATACAGAGGTGATGGCCTGCGAGTTAGAGGGATCCATCAGGATGCGCTGCTGCATGAACAGCGAAGCACCCATGATAGCGCAGTTAACGGCAATCAGAGGCAGGAAGATACCCAGCGCGGCATAGAGCGAGGGCGAGTACTTCTCGACCGTCATCTCTACCAGCTGCACCATACCTGCGATGACAGCGATGAAGAGGATAAAGCTGAGGTAGCTGAGATCCACACCCTCAACGAGGCAGTCGGGGCCCAGCACCTTAGTCTGCAACAGATAGTTGACGGGAACGGTAACGGTGAGCACGAAGGTCACAGCGAGACCGAGTCCCAGCGAAGTCTTCACCGTCTTCGACACAGCCAGGTAAGAGCACATGCCGAGGAAGAAAGCGAAGATCATATTGTCGACGAAGATCGACCTGAACAGTAATGATATTGCGTGTTCCATATCTTATTTCTCCTTATAAAAGTAAGCACGATGAACCCAGATCACACATCCCACAAGGATCAGCGCCATAGCGGGCATCGTCATCATACCATTGTTCACATAACCGAAGTCGTAGCAGGCATCGGGAATCAGCTGGAAGCCCAGCAGAGAGCCACGGCCCAGCAACTCACGAACAGCACCCACGATCACCAGGATCATAGCGTAGCCCAGACCGTTGCCCACACCATCGAGGAACGAAGGCCAGGGCTTGTTCTGCATGGCAAACGCCTCGAGGCGGCCCATCAGGATACAGTTGGTGATAATCAGACCTACATACACACTCAGCTGCACGCTCACATCGTAGGCGAAAGCCTTCAGGATCTGGCTCACGATGGTTACCAGCGCAGCTACAACCACCAGCTGAACCACAATACGGATGCGGTTAGGAATGGTGTTGCGGATGATAGAGATGATAGTGTTTGAGAAGGCTGTGATAACGGTTACAGCCAGTCCCATCACGATGGCGGGCTTGAGCTGTGATGTCACAGCCAGCGCCGAGCAGATACCCAAGACCTGTCCGAGGATAGGATGATCTACGTTCAACGGGTTGGTAAAAACCTCCTTATTTTGTTTACTGAATAATGCCATAGTCTTATTCCTCCACTACTTTAGTTGAATCAGTATTTGCAACAGTCTCGAGCATTCGGCCGATAGCATAGGTCTGGAAATCTTTCATTCCGTCCTTCAGCATCGCGTCAACGCCATTCGAAGTAAGGGTGGCACCAGTAACACAGTCCACCTGTGTAGCGGGGTCATCCACCTTCTTAACAACTGAGAGAACCACGTTGCCCTGCTCGTCCCAGATCTTCTTGCCGATGAACTTCTCCTGCCACTCCTGAGAGTCCTTGATTTCAGCACCCAGACCAGCGGTCTCGCCCTCGTGGTTGAAGTAGGCGCCATAAACCTTGCCTGCCTCGTCGACAGCCAGATAGCCGCTGATGCCGCCCCAAAGACCCATGCCCTTGAGCGATACGACCACGATCTGCTTGCCGTCAATCTGGCACTCATATACCTTCTGACTATTGTTCTCTTTCTCTTCCTTCACCACCTCGGCATACTTGGCCTCGGCCTCGGCACCATCCAGGTTGCGGATGTTGAGCGAGTAGAGAATCTGCTTCTTCACATCGAGGGCCACGTTAGCATCCTGCATGGGCTTCAGAGCCTGATAGACAAAGGCCAGCAGGAAAGCCACGATAACCACCATGATCGCGCTATAAATGATAATGTACGCGTTAGAGTTTGTATTCAGTTTCATTTGCGACCTCCTCTCTTTAAACGTTTAGAGATATTGCGCTCCACAACGAAGTGGTCGATAGTTGGAGCAAACATGTTACCAAAGAAGATGGCAAGCATCATACCCTCGGGATAACCGGCGTTCATCACACGGATGATGATGGCCATAGCGCCAATCAGGAAGCCGTAGATATACTGTCCGGTAGTGGTGCGGCATGAGGTGACAGGGTCGGTAGCCATGAACACAGCTCCGAAAGCGAAACCACCCATCACGAAATGGTGCCACCAGGTCATGCCCTGACCGCTCTGCTCGAAGATCACAGCCAGCAGCGTGCCACCCACGAATACGCTCAGCATGGTGCGCCAAGAGGCGATACCGGTCCACAGCAGGATAACGGCACCAATGGCGATTGCTACCAGGCTGGTTTCACCGATAGAACCGGGGATGAAACCGAGCGCCATGTCCAGAATCGACGCGTCGGGTGTGATATTCTGTGCCAGCTGACCAAGTGGTGTGGCAGCGGTAAAGCCGTCGGGCAGGTCGTTACCCAGGCCGAAGATGCTGTTCTGAGCCACCCAAACGGTATCACCCGTCATCTTTGAAGGATAGGCGAAGAACAGGAACATACGTGCTGCGATGGCGGGGTTGAAGATGTTCATACCCGTACCACCGAAAATCTCCTTACAGAAGATAACGGAGAAGGAGCAGGCCAGCGCGAGCATCCACAGCGGACAACCGATAGGAATAATCAGAGGAATGATGATACCCGATACGAGGTAACCCTCCTGGATCTCCTCACCCTTCCATTGTGCCCAGGCGAACTCGATGCCCAGACCCACGATATAGCTCACCAGAATCTTGGGCAGAACAGCCAGGAAACCAAAGGCAAACAGCTCGAAGAACGAGGCTGTGGCCAGGGTGCCGGCAGCCAGCGCATTCTGGTAACCGATATTATACATACCAAACAGCATGGCGGGCATCAGGGCGATAACCACCATACTCATGATGCGCTTTGAGTCGATGGAATCGTGAATATTCACGCCACCAGCCTTCGCCGTGTCGTTGGGCACGTAGAGGAAGGTCTCAAAGCCGTCGAACACAGAGCGGAAGGCATGAAGCTTGCCACCCTCCTCAAAGTTCGGCTTGATTTTATTGAGATAATTTCTTAATGCTGACATAGTTATGCGTTTTCTTTACGTAAAATATTCAGGCCCTCACGCACGATGCGCTGCAGCTCCAGTTTCGATGAATCCACGAACTCTGCAAGTGCGAAATCCTCGGGAGCCACCTCGTAGATACCAAGCGCCTCCTGACGGTCGATATCGCCGGCGATGATGGCCTTGATCAGGTACTCACCATAGATGTCCATGGGCAGCACCTTGTCGTACTCACCACTCATAATCATATGGCGCTCACCACCCTTCACGCGGGCATCGAGCGCATACTTCTTCTTACCACACAGCCATGAGAAATAGCTGCGGTTCACAGAGAACTGCTTGAAGCGTGGCAGAATCCATCCCAGCATCTCATCAGCATCGTTACCCTCGGGAATAACGGTAATCTCGCTGGTGTGTGCACCCAGATAGCCATCCTTCGTTGTGGGACGACCGGTGAGCACATTACCATTGATGATACGTACCGAGTGCGAAGCATCATAGCTGTTGCTCAGCAGCGTTGAGAGCTCCTCGCCCACCAGCATGTCCACATGTGCGGGGTTCTTGACCTCACTACCACACAGGGCTACGGTACGACGCAGATCCACCTTACCGGTATTGAACAAACGACCGATGAACAGCACCACCGATGGGTCGCCAATAGTCCATACCACCTCACCCTTGTTCACTGGCGAGATATGGTTCACCTGCACGCCTACGTTTCCGGCTGGGCATTTACCGTCGAACACGCAAACCTGCGCATTCTTGGTGTTACCAAGCTTCGAGTTCACGCCTATACCCAGATAAACGGTAGCGATACGCGACAGGGCATCGATACCCGTCTGGAAATCGGCCTCCTGACCCTGAACCTCATACTCGAAATCACAGGCCAGAGGCTTGTCGCGCAGGGCAGAAACGAAAATTGCCCTCGGTTTCACACTTGGATTAGTTGAAACAGCGTAGGGCAACTGGTTGATGTATCCGAAGATACCCGCCTCTAACAGCGCATTAACTACTTGCTCCTCTACAAGCTTGCTGACGTCCTTCTTGCCGAAGTCGGTGAACTCCTGCGTCTCGTCGGCATCAACTCGCACGCAGAGCACTTTTCTACGTTCACCACGCACCACTTCGCGAACTGTTCCGCTAACGGGCGAGGCAAACTTTACCTCAGGATACAGCTTGTTGATGAACAAGGCATCCCCGGCCTTGACATGATCGCCCTCCTTGACAACAACCTTTGGAGTAACTCCCTCGAAATCGTCGGGAACAAGCGCGAACTTGCCGTTTGATTTCAGCTGGATTTTCTTCTCCTCGGCCTTGCCTTCAAGGGTAATGTCTAAGCCTTTGCGTAACTTAATCACATTTGCCATTTATATCAGAAATTTATTGAATAGTGTTCGTTGCGACTGCAAAATTACATAAAAAATAGCACATAAAATCAAATAATGGAAAAAAAATGCCCGAATCCCGACAAAATGTCGTAATTTTGCCTCGTGAAGTTACTAAAAAGATTCGTTAGCTATACAATTTGGGGTGTCATTCTGCTGAATGTGGCACTCATGGCTGTTTCATATATTCCACAGACACAGAACTTCCTCGGGCGCAAAGTGGCCGGGGCTATTTCTGACAAGCTTGGCACCCATGTTACCGTGGGGCGCATCGACCTGGGATTCTTTAACCGCGTGATCATCGACAATGTGTGTATCGAGGACCAGCAGCAACAGGACATGCTGCGTGTGGGCCGCTTGTCGGTACGCCTCGAGATACTGCCGCTATTCAAAGGAAGAATAGCCATTTCATCGGCTCAGCTCTTTGGCGCCCATTTCCTATTATATAAGGAGAACGCCCAGAGCCAGACCAACTTCCAGTTCGTGCTCGACTCGTTAGCATCGAAGGATACCACCAGCCACACCCCACTCGACCTGCGTATTAACTCGATCATCATCCGTCGATCCAGTCTGACGTATGACCAATATGACCAACCACAGACCATCGGTTTATTCAATCCCGCCCACCTCAAGGTGAGCGACCTGAGCGCCCACATCAACCTGCGTACCCTGACCGACGACTCGCTCAACATCAACGTGAAGCGTTTGGAACTGAAAGAACGTTGCGGCCTGGTGGTCAAGCGTCTGAAATTCCATTTAGCGGCTGGTCGCAAACAGTCGCAGCTGGAGAATCTACTGGTGGAAACACCCCTTTCACACCTGCAGATCGACAACCTCAGCGCCTCCTATCTCCTCACAGACAGCGGTATGCAGAAGGGATCGCTCAACTATTACGGAAAGATATCGAACACAAACATAACGCCCTCAGAATTAAGTTGTTTTATACCAGCACTAAAGGGTTTATCAAATAAGGTTTCCATAGAAACCGACTTCAAGGGGTCAGACACACAAGTACAGGTTCCCAACCTTTTGGTTTCATCAACGGGACACGAGCTTGACATTCAAGCTCATGGATGGGTGGCCGACTGGCAGAAACGCGCATATTGGAATGTGCAGCTGAACCGTTTGGCGATATCTGAGGATTATATAGGCTTGCTCGCCAAAGCGTTTCCACAGATTCCAACGGAGCTGACACGTTTGGGCAGCGTACAGCTGACAGCCAACTGCGAACGCAGTCAACAAGGTGCCGGCAACCTGCAGGCCAACCTGCAGACTGGCGCTGGCGAGGCAAAGTTTTCTGTTGACTTAGCAGCCGACCAATCGTTTGCCGGTACTGTAGATATCGCCTCATTAAGCCTTCAACAGCTATTAGCCAACAACGATTTAGGAAAAATCAGCACTACCCTCGCCCTCAAGGGACAACTGCACGAGGGACAGAAGCCTGACGTGAACGTTGAAGGTCTGATCAGCGATTTCGACTACAAGGGCTACACCTACCATCATCTCGCTCTCGACGGTGGCTATAACCAAGGTAAGATTGCTGGCCACATCGACATAGACGACCCGAACCTCGAGGCCGAAATCAAAGCAGAACTGTCAGACGAGCATATCAGCGGAAAAGCTCTAAATTCCATCAAGCTACAGGCATTTATCGAGCGCTATAATCCACAGGCTTTACACCTGACCGATCAATGGAGCAATGCCACATTGAGTGGACAATTAGAAGCCGATATCGCCGCTCATAACCTCAACGACGCACAAGGCAATATCCGACTGAGTAACTTCAATATATCGGCTACCGAACAGCATCCAGCCTATCGTCTCGACAACCTTAACATCACCACCGGGCATGAGAACGGCATCCACTTTCTCAGCATCAAGAGCGACTTTGCCGATGCAGAGTTGAAGGGACAGTTCGACTATAAGACCTTAGCTGCCAGCTTCACCAATCTATTGAAGAGTAAGCTACCTACATTGCCCATCCTTCCCGCAAAGACCACCAAGAGCAACAACAACTTCGTACTGCGCCTGATGGTGAGCAAAAGCGACTGGCTGCGACGCATCTTCAACATTGACCTGCAACTACGCCAGCCAGTTACGCTTCAAGCCCGCGTGAACGACTATACCAACGAGCTTTACCTGAACGGTGCCATTCCCTCGTTTGCCTATAATGGCGCATGGTACAACGATGGCTTCGTGAACATCTCATCGCCTGCCGACACCATGCGCTGCAACGTCAGCATCCAAAAACTGATGGACAACGGACAGCATCTTGACCTCGGTCTCTCGGCTCATGCTGCCAACAACAACCTCACCACAGCAATCTATTGGGACAACCACGACGAAAACGAGCATATGAGTGGTGAGATGAACACCATCATGCAACTATATCATAACGTGGCAGGAAAGCCCGAAGCCCACTTCCGCGTAATGCCGTCGCACATCATCCTGCGTGGCGAAGACTGGGACGTAGAGCCTTCGGATGTGCTCTATACCGACAAATTCCTGCTGGTTGACCATTTCTCCGTGCATCACGGTGCACAACACATCATCGTGGATGGTATCGCCTCGAAAAACGACACCGACTCTCTAACCGTCGACCTGCGTGAGGTGGAGGTAGGTTATATCCTCGACCTTGTCAACTTCCATAGCGTAGAGTTCAGCGGCAAGGCCACAGGAAAGGCACGCGCCTGGTCGCTCTTCGATGAGTTCAAGGCCAATGCCGACCTGACCGTCGAAGAATTCAAGTTTGAGCGTGGTCGTATGGGTGTGCTCCATGCACTTGCCAACTGGAACCACGAGGCCCAGCAAATCGATATTCATGCGGTGGCTGATGATGGTCCAGACGCCAAGACACGTATCAACGGCTATGTCTCGCCCGTACACAACACCATCGACTTGGGTATTGAAGCCGACGGCACCAGCATCGAGTTCATGCATAACTTCACCAAGAGTTTCCTCAGTAGCATCAACGGACGTGGTGAGGGAACAGCCCGTCTCTCAGGTACACTCGACAATATTAACCTGACAGGAAACCTGATTGTGGATGGCGAGGCTACCGTTACTCCACTCAACACCACTTATAAGTTGGTACGCGACACGGTCGTGATGATACCCGACGAGATTGAACTGCGCCACATGGCTATCTATGACGCATTAGGGCATAAGGGCATACTCTCGGGTGGCATACACCACCAGCATCTGACCAACCTGAGCTACGACCTCAACGTAGAGGCCGACGACCTATTGGCATACGACTTTAAAGACTTTACGAATCCAGATGGAAGCGAGTCGACATTCTATGGCACAGTCTATGCCTCAGGCAATGTCAGCATCAGCGGGCATGGCAACGACGTAATTATCGATTGCAACGTCACCCCACAACCTGGAACGGTATTTGTGTATAATGCCGCCAGTCCTGATGCCATCAGCAATCAGGAGTTCATCTCATGGGAGCAGTCGGGCTCGACCACCTCATCTGGCACAGTTGCCAAATCTGGCGCCAACATCCCTGTCAACACGCGCGCCGACGATACCGACATCTACATCAATTTCCAGATTAACGCTACCCCCAACGCAGCCCTCAAACTCCTCATGGACGAGAACACTAAAGATTATATCACCCTTTATGGCAATGGCTCACTTCGTGCCTCATTCCACAACAAGGGCTCATTCAACATGTTCGGAACCTACACCGTCGATCACGGCACGTATGGCATCACCATCCAAAACATCATCAAGAAGAACTTCACATTCAATCGAGGAGGCACCATTGTGTTCGGTGGCGACCCCTATCAGGCAGCACTCAACCTGCAGGCCGTCTATACCGTAAGCGGCGTGAGCCTCTCAGACCTGAACATCGGCAATTCGTTCAGCAGCAACACCATTCGCGTAAACTGTCTGATGAATATCGGCGGACAGCCAGCTGCGCCACAGGTTGACTTCGACTTAGAGATGCCAACCGTAAATGCCGATGAACAGCAGATGGTACGCTCTGTTATCAACGGACAACAAGAGATGAACCAGCAGGTGGTTTATCTGTTGGCCATCGGCCGATTCTACAATCAGGGTGCCAACAACAGCACCAGCGCCACAGGTGAGCGTATTGACCAGACATCGCTGGCTATGCAGAGCTTCCTGTCGGGTACGCTTTCATCACAAATCAATTCGCTGATCAACCAGTTCATCAAGAACGATAACTGGAACTTCGGCGCAAACATCTCAACCGGAAACGAAGGATGGCATAATGCAGAATACGAAGGCATTATCAACGGTCGCATGCTGAACAACCGACTGCTTATCAATGGTCAGTTCGGTTATCGCGATAATGCCACACAAGCCAGTCCATCATTCATCGGCGATTTCGACGTACAGTATCTCCTCTACCCCAACGGCAACTTGGCGCTAAAGGTCTACAACCAGACTAACGACCGTTACTTTACAAAATCGTCCCTCAACACGCAAGGCATCGGCCTCATCATGAAGAAGGACTTCAACGGTCTTCGCGACCTGTTCTCTACAAAGAAGCGCAAAAAGAAATCAGCGGCTACCAATGTAAAGGAAAACCATACCAAGTAATACCAGGGCGAGGTCGAAGGCTTTTGCCTTGAGGTTCTTCTCGTGGAAGAACATCGCACCAAACATAAAGCTGACAACCACGCTACCGCGACGGATCATCGAGACAATCGAAATCATAGCCTCGGGCAGCGATAGCGAATAGAAGTACATAAAGTCGGCGATACTCAGGAAAAGACTTACACCAACAATCGACCACGACCAGTGGAACGGTGTCGTCTGCTCGTGCTTAGGCCACCACAGAAGCCACAACATAGCACCCATCATAAAGCATTGGTAGATGTTGTACCACGATTGTACCATCATACGGTCGAGACCTACGCCACCATTTTCTACCGGAGCCATCAGGAACTTATCATAGAGTCCGCTCACAGCGCCTAATACGGCAGCTCCCACAATCATATAGATCCAATGGTCATGCTTAAAATCGATACCCTCCTTTTTTCCACTACGACTCAGCAGCAGAAACGAAGCGATAGCCAACAGCACACCAATCCATTGCCAATGGTTCAGACGCTCGCCGAACACCAATAGCGCACCCACCAGCACCATCACAGGACGGGTGGCATTGATTGGGCCTACAATCGTCAGGGGCAGATGTTTCATACCGAAATAGCCTAAAATCCAGCTCGACAGCACAATGAACGACTTGAGCAGAATATACTTATGCATATCCCAACCACCACTGGCCACATGGAAGATACCCAAATCAAGCCCCATGAAAGCGGAACCTTGCGCATCAGCCACCGCACTCAGCACAATGAAAGGCAGGAAAATCAAACTCGAAAACAACGTATTGAGAAACAGCACGGGAATGACCGCATTACCCTTCAGGGCCTGTTTCTTCAAAGAATCATAGCAGCCCAAAAGCGCTGCCGACATAAAAGCCAAAAATAACCACATATTCCGTTATCCTAAAAAACTACCACTCTCTATTCGAAATCAATATTTCACATCCTCTAAAAACAGCGCATTGCCTGGCATCGAGTCGCCCGCATCACTACGGCGCTTGCCTTCAATCACAGCACGGAACTCATCCAACGAAAGTCGGCCACGCCCTACATCTACCAGCGTCCCTACCACAGCACGTACCATATTCCGCAAAAAGCGATTGGCCGTAATCACAAAGTACCAGGTAGTATCACCCGTCTGAATCCACTCAGCACGTGTCACGTGGCAGAGCGTTGTCTTCACATCCGAATGCGCCTTGCAGAATGCCCCGAAGTCCTCGTACGTAGTCAGTATTCTGCCAGCCTCGTTCATCTTCTCGAAATCGAGCGGATAGTGAATCTCACACGAGAAATGCCGCAGGAACGGATTCTTCTTCGTATGTATATAATAATGATAGGTACGCTCTGTGGCCGAAAAGCGGGCATGCAAATCGGATGCCACCTCCTCTATCCTATCAACCACAATATCGACACCTAACATGCGATTCATTTTATAAGCCAACTGCTTGCAATCTATATCGCCATCAAAATCAAAGTGTGCAGCCATCACTCGGGCGTGCACACCAGCATCTGTACGACCGGCACCTGTGATACTAATATCCTGACGGAGTAAAGTTGAGAGCACTCGCTGCAACTCGCCCTGAACAGATATACCATTAGGTTGCACCTGCCATCCGTGATAGTGAGTACCATCGTAACTCAACCAAATAAAATATCTCTTTACCATCTGTTATCCCAACCGTTTCTCTGATTCCACACACTCAACTGGAAGCTGAAGTTTGGATTCACGTTATATTTCACCATAGCACCAATCTTATCGCCGAAGTCGTTACCCAACCACCACATGTTCTGTAATGGCATACGTGGTTGCATCATCGATTTCTGACCAAAAACACCAGCTTCCCAATGCTCGTCAAAGCGATAATTCAGCATGGCCGTCAAACCAGCATCCCTCATCTGATGGTTGCCATAATCCAAGAATGAAGAATAGCCTCCTATCGAGAACGACAGTTTAGATGTCAGCTGTCCGGCATACATCACCGCCGCACTATTAGCAAAGCCGCTACTTGAGTGCTTACCTACTCCAAAGATTGCGGAAGCAGAAAGCGACGCATTCAGTCCAGGATGCAGATCCCAATTACCTAAACCCGTATACATCGAGCCTAAGAAAGGATACGTAGCTATCGTGCCACGATAAGTAAGTGGTGGTAACGAAAATGTGGAATCAGGCAATAGTACAGTCTGCTCTGCCTCCTGCGCTTTCACACAAGTAGCAAAACAAACCATGACTATGATAAACCATTTCTTCATTTCGGCTGCAAAGTTACAAAAAAAGCAGCACGAAACATACGAATTTACACGAATTAATATAATTTACAAGAAGAAGCGTTTGAATTCGCTTTCGAAATTTGGGGTCAGGAAGCCACGACCGATAGCCACACGAATCTCGTCGAGCGACCAGAATCGTCCACCATCAAGTTCGGTAGCAGAAGGACTGATTGGACCGTCATAAACGATACGATGTACATACACCAATTCGCGCTCACGACTGCTCTCAAACACATACATACCCATCCGTTCGGGCACAAAATCGGTCATACCCAATTCCTCGCGCACCTCGCGGACCAGCGCCTGTTCGGGCGTCTCGCCAAAGTCGATATGCCCCCCCACACTGGTGTCCCACTTACCTGGCTGGATATCTTTCCACTCAGGGCGGCGCTGCAAGAAGACTTCACCCTTGCTATTGAACACATGGAGATGGACTACAGGATGCAAAAGGCGAGAGCCGTTATGACACTCGCCACGCGTAGCAGAGCCGAGGACACTTCCGTCCTCGGCCACTACGGGGAATATTTCTGAACTGTTATCCTTCACCGCTATTTACTTCGACTTGAGATTTTCGACAAAGATGAAGGGTACAGCCTCGTTCAGATAGGAAGTCTGCTTTTCATCACGATAGATAACAGCCTCGACAATCTGCATAGCCAGCTCTTTATCGCTGGCATAATACTCACCACGCGATACATAAGAATTAGCATAGAATACCACGTTAATCTTATGGTCAACATCATTCACCTTAATATTATAGGCTGGAGATACTGGGTTGATCAGGAAGCTAACTGGTGAAGTGGCATAGAAACCGATGCGGCACTCAATATCCTGATCTGGAGCTTCTGACAATGCCTCTACCAATTCATCGGTGGCAGCAGCCTTATCGAGATTAGCAGCCAGCAACTTGGTGGGGAACTTACGGATAATCAGGGTGCTATCGTTGGTGATAGACCACGAGATCTTTACTGTGTCGGCGTTATCCTTTACGTCGTGTGGATTCTTTGCTGCATAAATCAAATCACCTTGATGGTCACCCTTCACGAGGTTATAGCATGTAGCCACCTGCTCTTTGGTGAGCGGTGTATTGCTATCATCGCCATCGTCGTTGAGACATGATGTTAAGAACATAGCTGCCATGCAGCCTACCACAGAGAAAAACTTCATTGTTTTCATTTTCTTTTTTCGTTTTTATAAATTATGTTATTGTAATTGTGTTACACTCCAATAAATGTGCCACAAAGCAAAATCTTGTATCAGAAACCGTTAATTTAGGTTAATCTGATTGAAATTCATCGGAAAGTTGTAATTTTGCAGCATGATTTTCTATTTTTCAGGAACCGGGAATACCCGATGGGTGGCAGAGCTGATAGCCGAAGCTATTGGCGAGGAATTGTTGTTTATACCCGAAAGCATCAAGCAAGGAAAGTATGAGTACGAACTAAGCGAAGGCGAGTCCATTGGCTTTTGCTTTCCAACACATGGCTGGCAACCGCCGAGAATCGTACGCGAGTTCATCAGCAGGTTGCGCCTCCTGGCATACAAAAATCAAAGCACCCCGTTCTGTTGGGCCTTGACCACTTGTGGCGACAATATGGGTGAGGCGATGACCATCCTGAACAAAGACTTGGCAGCCAACCACCATCTTCATCATCACGGGGGCCCCTTGCAGGCCCTGACACAGTTCTCGGTCATCATGCCCGAATCGTATGTATGTCTACCGTTCATGTACACCGATACTGAAGAGAAGGAGCGTGCCAAGATTGCTACCGCCCGCCAGCAGTTACCCCACATCATTGACAGCCTTCGCGCACACAAGGAAGGGGTAATTGAGCTTGAGAAAGGTGCTACCCCACGACTCTACTCATACGTAATAGGGCATTACTTCAACACCAAAATGGTAAACGACAAGAAGTTTACGGTAGACGAAGAAGCGTGTATCAAATGCAGTAAATGCACAAAAGTCTGCCCAGTCGATAATATACAAGGAACACCGCCCGAGTGGATTCACAACGGACGGTGTACATCATGTTTAGCTTGTTATCATTACTGCCCTACTCATGCTATCAACTTTGGCAAGATTACACGCAAGCGCGGGCAATACTATTTCAATAAACGCGGGGACCAAAAATCTTAGTACCCACACGGATCATGGTCGAACCGGTTTCGAGAGCGATGGGATAATCATCGCTCATACCCCATGAACGTTCGCAGAAAGCGTCATCATCAGCAAAGAACTCAGCCTTCACCTCATCGAAGAAACTACGGGCTGTCAGCATTTCTCTACGAATCTGATCAGCATCATCTACAAACGAGGCCATCATCATCAGACCACAAATCTGCACATGCTGCATCTGGCGCCATTCGCCGTCAGCCAACAGTTCACGACATGCATTCAACGTTAGTCCATACTTAGTGGCCTCCTCAGCTATATGTAGCTCTAACAGCACTTTTATCTTTCGACCGCATTTCTCGGCCTGCTTGTTGATCTCGCGGAGCAACTTAAGCGAATCGACCGCTTCGATCATCGACACGTAGGGAGCTATATATTTCACCTTATTTGTCTGCAAGTGACCGATAAAGTGCCACTCGATATCCTGTGGCAACGACTGGTGTTTCAGTCGCAACTCCTGTTCATGACTCTCACCGAATACACGCTGTCCCTCCTCGTACGCCGCCTCGATATACTCATTGGGGTGATACTTAGAGATTGCCACAAGGCGGACGCCCTGTGGCAAATGGTCTATCACCTCATGCAGATGCGATTTAACGTCGTAATCCATCTTTACTGCTGCTCGTATTCGGGTTTGTCGTTCTTCTTACCGTACTCGTAGACATCCATCAGGGTAGTCTCGGCCACCGAAGCAATCACATAATCGATCATCGTACCGCCCATTACCTCGTCGATATTCTTCATCGCACCATTCATAGAGCCAGCCTGCACCAGATAGTTAACGGTTGAGCGCTTCTCCTTCTCGGTCTTCTCGTCAATGGTAATAAACTGTAGCTTAGCCTTATACCATTTATCGGCGATGTTATCATCGGTAAAGAATATTTCCTTATAAGCAGCTTTCTTGATATCGGCCACTTCAAATTCGCCGCTGATATATGCTGACATTTCTTCTGTAATACGTGTTTCTGCCTCGCTGAAGCTAAGGGCATCGACAACATAATTCTCATTTACTTTTTTCTGCAAGCCATCCTCTGTGACCTTTTCATAGCGGATCTTGCATTCAAACCACATTGCTGTTCTACTTCTCATTTCTTTTCTGTTTTATTCTTTTTTATTCCCATATAATCTTTGTCCAGTGCCTCCATCTTTTTGGTGGTCAACTGGTCAATAATCTCACTGGCTATATGCTGCGAGCGCTCGTTACCTATATTGGCACGCTTGGCCAACTCCTCCTCGGCCTTAGCTAACTCTGTAGTCATCTGCCGGCTTCGCGCCATAAAGTCCTTCTCCGAAAGATTCATCTTCTCATTATTATATACCTTCGAGAGGATACGGTCGGCTTCCTTCGTGAACTGCTTACGGAATATCTGCTCGGCTTTGGCCCGATATGCTTTCATCTCTTTCTCATCGATAGAGAGAGAGTCCTTCATATGTTGCTGACGGGCCACAACAGCAGCTATGGTAGCCGAATCGGCATCAGCGCCCAGGCCATACAGTTCGTTGTTCTCGTCAAGCAGATCTTCTGGTATAGGTTCTTCAACGGCTTTTACATACTCTACGTCCTCAGGCTGCGGCAGCATATAGAAATAGCCACCCACGATAGCCAACGCGATAGCTATGGCTGCCAATCCCACCAGTCCCGTACGACGCATATTCCGATTGCTGATGAGCGCGTTGTGGAAATCGCGTACCGTCGGGTATCGGCGTTCAGGTTTTTCAGCTGTTGCCTTTGCTATCACTCTACGCCACTCAAAAGGCAGACCTGCCGAATGATAGAGCCATTTCACAAACATAGCCATCGAATACACATCGGCACGAGCATCAATCGTACCACCCGCCAGAACCTCGGGAGCGACATACTCCTCCAGGCCATCGTATAATACCTCTTGATCAAGCTGAGCATAGAACGAACCATGACACAACAGACGCACAGTAGAATCATTCTTGCGTGCCAACACATTACAAGGAGCGAAACATACATGGTACACTTCGCGCTTATTGAGTAGCTCAGTCAGTTCGACCAAGTCGTGCAACGTGTTTAAGGCAAAATCCTCACGCGCTACCACAGCGGGATTCTCATTGAGCAACTGTTCGAAGGTGACAAAATTACCCACCTCGACAGCAATGGCATAAACGCCATCGTCACCCTCATTAGGCACAAAGTGCAACTGGTTCTTGTTATGAACCTTCTCCATCTGAGCTGCCTCAGTACGTACACAATTACTGAATGCCACATGATCGGCCACCTCATCGTGGAACTCTACGAAATTGGAATATTTTCCATCAATGAGCCGCTTGTAGAAGTAGCCATAAGGAAGACGCACTTTCGTGGTTTTTCTGAAGTCACGCGTTTCTAATAATTCCTCGAAATTCATCGTTAGCTCAATTTTTGGTGCAAAAGTAAACAAATAAATCGAAAAAAAGCACGTTTTAAAAATATTTTAGTACCTTTGCAGCGCAAAATAGTAAAATGGTAAATTGTAAAATTGTTAATTTGAAAGATGCCTGAGATATCAGTTCGCGGACTGGAGATGCCCGAGTCGCCTATCAGAAAGCTCGCACCGCTCGCAGCAGCCGCAAAGAAAAGAGGTACCAAGGTGTACCACCTGAACATCGGTCAGCCAGACCTACCCACCCCACAAGTGGGTCTTGACGCCTTGAAGCAGATAGATCGTGAAATCCTGGAGTATTCACCCTCGCAGGGTTATCAGAGCTATCGCGAAAAACTGGTAGACTATTATGCCAAGTACAACATTAACGTAACAGCCGACGACATCATCATCACCAGCGGCGGTAGCGAGGCGGTGCTCTTCGCATTCCTGAGCTGTCTGAACCCTGGCGACGAGATTATCGTACCAGAGCCTGCTTACGCTAACTATATGGCCTTCGCTATTTCAGCGGGTGCCAAAATCCGAACCATCGCCACCACCATCGAGGAGGGTTTCTCGCTGCCAAAGGTGGAGAAGTTCGAGGAACTGATCAATGAGCGTACACGCGCTATTATGATATGTAACCCCAACAACCCAACGGGTTACCTGTACACACGCCGCGAAATGAATCAGATTCGCGATCTGGTGAAGAAGTACGACCTGTACCTCTTCTCCGACGAGGTGTATCGTGAGTATATCTACACAGGCTCACCCTATATCTCCGCCTGTCATCTGGAGGGTATCGAGCAGAATGTGATTCTCATCGACTCGGTATCGAAGCGCTATTCCGAGTGCGGTATCCGTATTGGTGCCCTGATCACCAAGAACCCCGAGGTGCGCAAGGCTGTCATGAAGTTCTGTCAGGCCCGTCTGTCTCCCCCATTGATCGGACAGATTGTGGCCGAAGCTTCGCTCGACGCGCCAGAAGACTACTATCGCGATGTGTACGATGAGTACGTAGAGCGCCGTAAATGTCTGATTGATGGTCTGAACCGTATTCCAGGCGTTTACTCCCCCATTCCTATGGGCGCCTTCTATACTGTAGCAAAGCTACCTGTTGACGATGCGGAGAAATTCTGCCGTTGGTGCCTGTCGGAATTTGAGTACGAGGGTGAGACGGTCATGATGGCTCCTGCTGCCGGATTCTATACCACACCAGGTGCTGGTATCAATCAGGTTCGAATAGCCTACGTACTAAAGAAGGAAGACCTGGAGCGTGCGCTGGTAGTGCTCCGCAAGGCTCTTGAACAGTATCCCGGACGAGTAGACGAAGAATGAATCTACCGTTATACATAGCCAAACGTATTTATAGCGATCAGGGCGACAAACGTAAAGTGAGTCGCCCGGCTATTCGTATAGCTACTATCGGCGTGGCTATCGGACTGGCTGTGATGATAGTAACGGTAAGCGTGGTACTTGGATTCAAGCACACCATCCGCGACAAGGTTGTTGGATTTGGCAGTCATATCCAGGTACACAACATCATGAACTACAATGGTAGCGATCCTCATCCTATCTGTGCCAACGACAGTCTGATGAAAGCTATTGCCAACTTGGATGGTGTGGCTCATGCCGAGCGCTTCAGTATGACACAAGGCATCTTGAAAACCGACGAAGATTTTCTGGGCGTAGCCTTCAAAGGTATTGCTGCTGAATACGACACCACCTTCCTCAGCCAACATCTGACCGAGGGCTCCATCCCTTTATTCAGTGATTCAACTAGCAAATACAAACTACTGATTTCCAAGATGATAGCCGACAAGATGCGCTTAAAAGCAGGCGATAAGATTTTCGGTTATTTCATCGATGGCGAAGATGTACGTACGCGGCGTTTTACCATCAGCGGCATCTACCAGACCAATATGACGCGCTTTGACGAGACACTCTGTTTTACCGACCTTTATACAGCTAACAAACTGAACGGCTGGAGCAAGGATCAGGCAACAGGTATCGAGGTTATCACCTCCGACTTCGAACGACTAAACGAGACTGCCGACCAGTTCATAGACCACGTGAACCGCACCAGCGACGAACAAGGAAACTCACTCACCTCTGAGACCATCTACGAACTATACCCACAGGTATTCTCATGGCTCGAGCTGCTCGACATCAACGTGTGGATCATTCTTGCCCTGATGGTCTGTGTGGCAGGATTCACCATGATCAGCGGCTTGCTCATCATCATTCTGGAACGTACGCAGATGATAGGTATATTAAAAGCTTTGGGCGCACGTAACAACACCGTACGACACACATTCCTCTGGTTTGCGGTATTTATCATCAGTCAAGGTCTGTTTTGGGGCAACATCGTAGGCATCGGCATCGTACTGCTTCAAAAGTACACCCACCTGATTACGCTTGACCCGCAGACATATTACGTGAGCGAGGCTCCCATGGAACTCAATCTTCCACTTGTGGTAGCCATCAATATCGCCACTTTACTTATCTGTGTATTCGTCCTGATAGCCCCCAGCTACCTGATTTCGCATATTCATCCCGCGAAATCGATGAGATACGAATAATTTTTTTGAAAAATTGCACAAAAACATTTGGTAGTGTGCAAAAAATGAATTACCTTTGCACAAAATTTCAAAATTTGTGCAGTTTTAATGGAACAATTTAGCAGTTTTAATGCATTAATACAAAAAGCCATTGTCAACAACTGGGACCATGATGCCCTTACTGATTATCAGGGCATTACGCTCCAGTATCATGACGTTGCACGCAAAATCGAGAAGATCCATATATTATTCGAAAACAGCGGTGTGGTAAAAGGTGACAAGATTGCCATTTGTGGCCGAAACTCGGCTCATTGGGCGGTAGCCTTCCTGGCCACATTAACTTATGGTGCCGTGGCTGTGCCTATTCTTCACGAGTTTAATGGCGAGCAGATTCAGAACATTGTGAATCACTCGGGAGCCAGGCTGTTGTTTATTGGCGATTTTGCGGTAAAAACCATTGACGCATCGGCAATGCCAGGATTGGAAGCGATTTTCAACCTGCCCGACTTCTCTTTGTTCGTATCGCGATCTGAGAAGATCACATACGCACGCGAACATCTTAACATGATGTTTGGTAGCAAGTATCCCAAAGCCTTCAGAGCCGAGCATGTGAATTATCATGTGGATACTGCCGAGGAGTTGTCAATGATCAACTACACCAGTGGTACAACAGGATTTTCCAAGGGCGTGATGCTTCCCTATCGCGCCATTTGGGGTAACGTAGAATTCTGTTTGAGAGTGCTTGGCCGCAACGTAAAAGCCGGCGACAACATGTTGAGCATCCTGCCTATGGCACATATGTATGGCATGGCCGTAGAATTCCTGTTCGGATTCTGTAATGGCTGCCATCTGTTCTTCCTTACTCGCCTGCCGAGTCCAGCCATTATCGCTGAGGCATTTGCTACCGTTAAGCCAGCTTGCATCATTACCGTACCCCTGATTATCGAGAAGATTATCCGCAAGAAGGTGTTCCCCAAGATACAGAACAACCGTATGCGATTGCTGCTTAACATGCCAGTAGTCAGCAAGAAGGTAAAGAGCCGTATCTGCAAAGAGGTGTATAACGCCTTTGGCGGAAACCTGTACGAGGTGATTGTTGGCGGTGCCGCCCTTTCAAAAGAGGTTGAAGAGTTTCTGCTCTCCATTGGCTTCCCCATTACCGTGGGCTATGGTACTACAGAGTGTGCGCCACTCATCTCGTTCTCAGACTATCATGACTTTATAGCTGGCTCATGTGGACAGCCTGTTGACCGTATGGAGGTTAAGATATTAAGTTCAGATCCCGAAAAGATTGCCGGTGAGATTGTGACCAAGGGTACCAACCTGATGTTAGGATACTACCTGAACGAAGAGGCTACACGCGAGGCCATCGACGAGGAGGGCTGGTATCATACAGGCGACTTAGGCACCATGCTGCCAAGCGGCCATATCTTTATTCGTGGACGCTCTAAGAACATGCTGTTGGGCGCCAACGGACAGAACGTATATCCAGAAGAGATAGAAGACAAGCTGAATACGATGGCAATGGTATCAGAGTGCATCGTGATACAGCGTGGTGAAAAGTTGGTGGCTTTGGTTCACCCCGACAAGGATGAAGTAGTAAGCTTCAGCCAGGAGGAATTAGAGCACATCATGGAGCAGAACCGTCAGGAGCTGAACAACATGCTGCCCGTCTATAGCCGTATCTCGGCTATTGAGTTGCATGAAGACGAGTTTGCCAAGACACCAAAGAAAAGCATCAAACGCTACCTATATAAGAATAAGTAATTGCTTATGGAACATATACCAAGTTTTAACGCTCTTATACAAAAGAGCATCATCGACAATTGGGATCGCGATGCCCTGACAGATTACAAGGGACAGACGCTGCAGTTTCATGACGTAGCCAGAAAAATCGAAAAGTTGCATATTCTTTTCGAAAACAGCGGAATCAAGAAAGGCGATAAGATAGCCCTTTGCGGACGCAACTCATCACAATGGGCAGTGGCATTCTTGGCCGCCCTGACCTACGGCGCTATTGCCGTACCTATTCTGCACGAGTTTAATGCCGAACAGGTACACAACATTGTGAATCACTCGGAAGCACGCCTGCTCTTTGTAGGCGACCATGTGGCTACTATTATCGATCCCCAGGCCATGCCAACACTCGAGGGTATTATCAACAACCCCGATTACTCACTCATGATTTCGCGTACAGATAAATTAACCTATGCACGCGAGCATCTGAACGAACTCTATGGCAAGAAATTCCCCAAATATTTCCGCAAGGAGCACGTTAGCTACTACATTGAGCAGAGTCCTGAAGAGTTGGCTGTCATCAATTACACCAGCGGCACAACAGGCTTCTCAAAGGGCGTCATGATTCCCTATCGCGCCTTGTGGTCGAACTACGACTTTGCCATAAATGTACTGGGCTCTACCATCAAGGCTGGCGACAAGGTGATTTCGATGCTGCCAATGGCCCACATGTATGGCATGGCCTTCGAATTCATCTTCGAGTTCCTCCACGGTTGCCACGTGTACTATCTGAACCGTGTTCCCTCTCCCGCCATCATCGCACAGGCGCTGGCAGAGATTCGTCCACGCATCGTCATCGCTGTACCACTTATTATTGAGAAGATTATCCGCAAGAAAGTATTCCCCAAGATACAGAACAACCGCATGCGCCTGCTTCTCCAGATGCCAGTCATCTCAAAGAAGGTACGCGAGATGATCTGTCAGGAGGTACTGAAAGCATTTGGTGGCAACATGTACGAGGTCATCATTGGTGGTGCAGCCCTGAACCAGGAGGTAGAGCATTTCCTGAAGCGCATCGATTTCCCCTACACAGTGGGCTATGGCGCCACAGAGTGTGCACCTATCATCTGCTACCGCGACTGGCACACCTTCGCCGCCGGCTCGTGCGGTCGTGCTGCCCTGCATCAGGAGGTAAAGATTGTGTCGCCCGACCCCAGACGTATCCCTGGCGAGATTCTGACCAAGGGTCCAAACGTGATGTTGGGTTACTACAAGAATCCGGAGGCTACCGCCGAGACTATTGACCGCGACGGTTGGTATCACACAGGCGACTTAGGCACCATGGACGACGATGGCAACGTATTCATCAATGGTCGTTCCAAGAATATGCTCCTTGGTCCTAACGGACAGAATATCTATCCTGAGGAAATCGAGGACAAGCTGAACTCAATGACTATGGTGGTAGAAAGTATCGTGGTTCAGCGCGACAACAAACTGGTAGCGCTGGTTCACCCCGATATGGATGAAGCCAAGAATATGGGATTCTCAGAGGATGACTTGAAGAACATCATGGAGCAGAACCGCAACGGTC
Source organism: Prevotella sp. P6B4 (assembly GCF_000619985.1). Classification (NCBI taxonomy): domain Bacteria; kingdom Pseudomonadati; phylum Bacteroidota; class Bacteroidia; order Bacteroidales; family Prevotellaceae; genus Prevotella; species Prevotella sp. P6B4. The sequence continues at coordinate 65,611 of NZ_JHVE01000011.1, read as the reverse complement.
TGAACGAGTTGATTCCCGCCTACGAGAAGATCTCTGAAATAGAAATCCACGAGGAAGAGTTTGAGAAAACCCCCAAGAAGAGTATCAAGCGCTACCTCTACAAATAAATCAAAATCTCCGCCCATCAATGAGCGGAGATTAATTTTTTTGCGTTATATTTTCTTTATTATATTTTCTTTAGCACCACTTTTTGACTATAGATGTCAGCGATAGCGCGCATCACCTTCACCAGCTCAGGATAGAGCGCCTTGTCGAATGTCCCCGATTTCATCAGCAAACGGTTGCGGACATGGATATGACGCCCCTCTATTTGCAACGTAAATGCGAAGGTGGCAAAAGCATTATCTATCTGCATATCCTTGGGACGCACCTCGAGTTCATACCCATCCGGTATGGTTAGCTCTATATCATCCACATCCAGATACCCCATCTCACGGAAGATATCACCTACACGTGCCGTTGTAGCGCTGGGCACAGTATAACCACGATGAACAGGACAGATGGGCACCATAAGACGCTTCCCAGCCTGAGTGGCATACTTCTGGCTATGTATATCGGCAGCAAGCCTGATGTTGGCACCATCCTCACTCACGTGCAATTGCCTGATCTCTGCCTGTGGTGTACGAACCATCTGCAGTAACACCTTCCTACGGTCTTTCTCATCCATTTTCAAGAGCGGAATAAGGCTTTCATACTGACGATTGGCTGTATGCTGCTCAATGGCGATGTCGGCATCACCCAGAGCCGAGAGTTGAATGCTAATGTCATTTTGCATCAGGTTCGTGCTATCAGCATAGACAGGCAGGCGCACCAGTCGCCCACCCTGCTCACTAATCTCTATCGCATCATGCCCTGCAATATCCTCGTGCACATAGCCCATAGGCAACTGTGGATTGGTACACTCCAGCCAGAGTGTATCGTTCTGCAGAGGCACCTGCAGGATAACATGGTTCATCTGCCCTACACTGGCAAAATCCCTCAGCAGCCTAGGGTTGTCGGTACTGATGGTGGTATAGTAAGCAGGTATGCCCACCTCCTTGAGCATGGCACGCATATAGTTCGACAAGCCTTTACAGTCGCCAAATCCATTCTTGCTCACATGGGCTGCCGGAGCAGGCTGTTGACCACCAATACCCAGAAGTACCGCCACATAGCGGGTGGTCTTTTCCAACCGTTGATAGATGGCCTCAACCTTCTCGCGATCAGTCTTCAGTCCGTCTGTCAGTTCATGCAACACCTGTCGCTCTGCATCCGAGAGCACATCACGCCCCTGAATCAAACTGTATTCCCACTTGCCATAGTCAGTCCAGCTGGCCAGACTGCCATAAGAGTCGTAGTATTCGAAAACGGTAGGAGCAAAGCGTGCCACGGGCAGTCGCTCTCGCAATGGCCGGCTATAAGGCTCCTGTTTCAGCGCAGGCAGATTCTCTACCTGTACCGAGAATATCTCGGTATCGTTAGTCCCATCGGTCTGTTCCACCTTGGCATCCATATTCTGCAGGGCATAGCGCACCTGCATTCCCTTCGGTGCCTGCAGCTTGTAGGAAGCCTTTTTCACGCTCACATCATAGTCGGTCTGGGGCCAGAAACCAGGGAATTCAATCAAGTTGTTGCGACTGTCGATGGTCCATTCGTAGGTGATTGTGACAGGATAAACAGGCGGCGTATAGTCGAAATACAGCTTATAATCGTCGATGGCCAGATAAGGCGAATACTCTGTTTTGTTCAGTTCGCTCTCCTTAATCTTACGGATAACTCGCCCCGAAGCGTCAGTCACCTGCCCCTTAAAGCTGGTCAACTTGTCGTTCTTGCTACACGAACACACAAAGAGCGCCAACGACGCACCATGCTCATTTTGGATAGTGGTCACCGTTTTAAAATGCTGTGTGGCATGCACGGGTGTATGGCACTCCACCTGGGTGGTCCACTCCTCCACTACAGCTTTCTGAGCCCAAAGGGACGACGCCGACACCAAGGCAACACACAAAACGCCCAACTTTCTCATCCCACTTTCTTAATAGTAACCATATTCTTGCAGCACTCCGTCAGCTTGTCGAGGAAGGCCTTGACATCCTGATAGCTACTAACCGGATAGAAGGTCTTACCAATCTTAAACAGGAATTGCGTTGTCAACACTTGTCCATCGATACTGGTACCAATACGTGCTGTCATACCATCGTATTTCAAAACCACCGGACGTGGCATATCCTCAACCATATACCCCTCGGGCAGTTTGATAACAACATTAATCGCCTCAGCCTGCTTATAGGGGAACTCGATGGGCAGATGGCGTTCAGCAGCTGTGAAGGGCGCCTCGGACATTGGCGCGAAGACTAGCGGATTGAGGAAGATGAGCTCACCAGCGGTATCACATTGCTTGGTAAAGCCCATAGTCTCCGTCAGCTGCGATGAGAAATCGTGTTGTCCATCCAGCTGGTAGCTTTTCATTTCCATGCCACCCTTCTCTTGTAGTTTATGAATCTGTTCCACACTATCTTTTGCCTCACGCCAGTTTTTACGTAGCATAGCAGCTGCCTCCTCAGTCAACACACGCGTTCGGGTGCCTTCCAGCAAACCGTTTGCATTCAGGCTAACCTCAATAGAGGTAGCCTCTCCGCCATGTGCCACAGCCATCAGGTCAACCCAGTCGCCCTGACCATCCTTTTTAATGATTCGGGCACGCTCCACTAACAACTTGGCTGGCAGCACGTTCAGATAGCCATCCTCCGACGAGGCATCAAAAAACGTCCACTTATCGTTAGCCAGATGCATACCCACCACAAAGGTTGTGAGAAATTTCATACTGGCGTGTGTCAGCGGCAGGAAGCCATTGTTACGGGTTCGCAGCACCACTGGCACTGCCTCGATATTAGCATCATGAAGCATATTGATGAGCAGGAAGTTGATGTCGGCATTGGTGCCCGTTCCTTCCTTCAGAATCTTAGAAGCCGATTTGCCCCAGAAAGCGTAGTTGCCATTCCAGCGCACCTTGCTCTTCAGCAGTTTCCACACGGCAGCAAAGCGTTCGCTCTTGTCAGCGATCCCCGGGATGCCGGCACTCACGATATCCGCCTTCAGCGGACTGCTATTCTTCAGGCGTCCACCAAAATCACCATCTTCCATCAGCTGTTTGTCAATCTCTGCCCAGGTGGTGGTATAGTTTTTGTGCACGGCGCCGGGGATATAGATACCACCCAACTCAGCCGTCACCTTATTGCCATAATTCTCTACACACCACACATAGCCATCGGCTTTAAGTGCAGGCAGGTTGCGAGCGGTAAAGCGGTAGTTCTGGGTGCTCAGTGTCTCATTGCCACCATTAAAATGCAGCTGCATGGAACCGCCGTCCATCTTCTTTTCCACCGGACAGGCACCCGTCTCCTCGATATTAAACCTGAACCATTCGGGGATAGAGAGATCATAGTAGGTATAGAGCACTGGCAGTTCGCCCTGAGCATACCAAGTATAGATATCATAATAGATATCGCTCTCCAATCGGTATTCGTATTCTATCACCGTACCCACCTTTACCTGGGGCACGCTGAATTTCAGCACTTTCTGATTCTTGTCCAGGCGCTCGTGGTGCACCATTGCCTGTTCCATCTTGGTTTTCACCACCTTACCGTTTTCCAGATTATAGGCCACCGCTTTCAGGCCTGTCACCTGCTCCTTGCGCACACGATTGGTCTCGTTTTCATAATAAGCGATCGACTTGTCGGCCACCCGCTTCCCATCAGGCTTCAGCACCTTCAAACGCGTTCTCACATCATAACACACTTTGAAATCGCCATTCACAAAGTTGTAGAACACGTCTGTTTTGTGAAACAACACCACGGCATCAGCATCCTTGTCGACGGCATACTCCGTCATCTTCAGTTCTGCGTCCGTAGGCTTACCCCACTTCAGATTAGGCTCGACAGTTTGTGCACAGAGCACCTGACTTACTGCCAGCAGCAAGAGAAATACATTTCTTTTCATAGATAATATTGTTAGTAAATTCATTGGTCTGATTATAGCCTTTTAAGACAAGTTATTGATTTTGTAGCAAAAATACGTACTATTTTCTAGTCTACCAAATAATCATGCCAGAATTTAAAAAGATTAACAGTTACAAAGGACATACTCTGAACCTCCTTACCTTGCCTTTACCTTGCCTTTACCTACGCTTTACCTACAAAAACAAAAAGTGCTAAGTAAAAAGTATAAGCATTTTATTTTGTATTATGCGTTTTAAATCGTATCTTTGCAACCATGATACAGAATCATCGCATTACCGAGGGCTATATGCCTTTTATGGGGCATCAGACCTACTACAGGATAGTGGGCGAGCCATCAGAGAAGACACCATTGTTGCTGCTTCACGGCGGACCGGGAAGTACGCACAACTATTTTGAAGTACTCGACTGCATCGCTGATACCAGTCGACAGGTGATCAGCCATTGGGCAGTTTGAAGGATTTTGAATATACCGACCGGCTCTGTCAGATCACGCAGCCCACACTCATCTGTAGCGGCACACGCGACATCTGTACCCCCGTGGTAGCAGCCTCGCTCTATGAGCACATCCCTAACAGCCAGTGGCACTTGTTCCGCCATGCCCGTCACATGTGTTTCGTGGATGCCCATGAAGCGTATTGCAAGGTGCTCAACTCATGGCTCAATCATTTTGATTAGGTTATTATTCGTACCAGTAATAATACCAATAAGTTCCGAAGTATTCTTCCTGCATCTTACCCTTCTGTTCCATCTTCTTAGGATACTTGGCACGCAGCTCACGGAAGTTATCGTAGTCTTCATCCATCACAGGATGGTGATATACAGCTACAGGATGGGCGCGCAGATGAGTGTAAAGCACCAAGGCCTCACGGTAATGCTTGGGCAGACTGTCGTTCAGCGGATAGTATTTTCCCACCTCACGGGCAAAGGTATCTATCTCCTTGTCAATCAGATAGCCTGTCAGCAGATAGTCGTTCACCACCTTATGAGGCAACGAGTCCTTCTGTGCAAGATGATGCTGCACCAGTTTCAGGTAGTGCATCGGCTCCATCGGGTGAGCAGGAAAAGCACCAATAAACTGGTAGATGCGTTCCTTTGGATATAATAATAAGGTAGCACGCCCATCGGTTGGGAGAATCGTCTTACTGTCACCAACCACCTTATACTCAAAGAACTTCTCACCCAGCGCATCGCGATGAGCCAAGGCCAGCATACGGAGCATCACCAGATTGGAGTCACACTCCAGGGATTCCAGTCCAGCATCAAGCGCGCCATCCACATCGTCTTCAAGCAGACAGCGCTCTGCCTGCATACGGTAATGGAAAACCGCATTGGTATTGCCAATGCCAGCTGTTATCATCATCTGAAACACCATGATGACCATATTCAACCACATGGTATGCGAGAACACGCTGGGATTCGACTCATCATCGAGTTCCTGCAACTTATTAGCCAAAAAGGCCACCCCTCCCCAAGCTATCAGCACCAGAATGGCCAGCCATCCTGAGAAGTCGTGGTTAATGCTGCCATCAGGTGTAGGCATGATATTGGTAAGCATACCCAATAACAGCATCGACGGGAAGAAAGTAAGCGCGTAGAAACTCTTGTTGATTCGTGTAAACTTATGAATCAAGTGCTGCAGCAAGTATAGCACAATAGTAATAACGATAGTACCCACCCAGCGGTTGTAATGGGTAAGTCCACCACTAAGAACATGCTGCGCCATAGCCAGCAGGTCGCTCTGGAAGAAGAACAGCCAGCACCACGAGAAGAGGATAAAAACGATAGCGCACACAACGCGTATGGTCATGGCGCTACCTTCTTGTTTCTTTTTCTTATAATACATATTTAAATTTTCTTCAATACAACGGCTGAACGAGCCGGAATGTAGAGTTTAAGCCACTCCTTATGATCCGACACATAAAGCGGATCGTAGTTGGTGAAGTGGGTAACGGTGTCGTCGGCAAAGCCATTTCCACCGAAGTCTTTCGAATCGGTATTGAGCACTACCTTGTACGATCCTGTGGGCACAAGGAATCCGTAGTCGGTATAGCTGCGTGTGGGCGAGAAATTGAACACGAACACCAGATTGCCACGCATAAAGCAGAGCACCTGATCGCCATCATCATGCCAGATTTCTGTCACAGGCGTATTCTGGAAGTTGCGTACGCTCTTGATGACCTTCAGCATCTCGCGGTCGAAATCGCCCAACCAATGGTAGCAGAGGTCCTTATTATCGACCAGATTCCACTGGCGACGCGCATACTTATAGCTCCACCCATTGCCTTCACGTGGGAAGTCAATCCACTCAGGATGTCCGAACTCATTACCCATGAAGTTCAGGTAGCCGCCATTGATAGCAGCTACGGTAACCAATCGGATCATCTTATGCAGAGCGATACCACGCTGGGCAATATCGTTCACGTCTTTCTTGGCAAAGTGCCAGTACATATCAGCATCGATCAGGCGGAAGATGATGGTCTTGTCGCCCACGAGTGCCTGGTCGTGGCTCTCGCAATATGATATGGTCTTCTCGTCAGGACGGCGATTCTTAACCTCCCAGAAGATAGAGCATACATTGATATCCTCATCGCGCACCTCTTTGATGGTCTTAATCCAGTAATCGGGAATGTTCATCGCCATGCGGTAGTCGAAGCCATAGCCACCGTCCTCGAACTTGGCAGCAAGACCAGGCATACCTGATACCTCCTCAGCAATAGTGATAGCATCAGGATTCACCTCGTGTATCAGCTTGTTGGCCAGGGTGAGATAGCAGATGGCATTGTCGTCCTCATGTCCATTGAAGTAATCGCCATAGCCACCAAAGGCCTCACCCAATCCGTGCGAGTAATAAAGCATAGAGGTAACACCATCGAAGCGGAAACCGTCGAATTTGAACTCCTCAAGCCAATACTTACAGTTTGACAGCAGGAAGTGCAGCACCTCGTCCTTACCATAATCGAAGCAGAGCGAATCCCAGGCTGGGTGCTCATGACGATCGCCAGGATAGAAGAACTGGTTAGGGTCGCCAGCCAGATTACCCAAGCCCTCAACCTCATTCTTCACAGCATGCGAATGAACGATATCCATAATCACAGCTACGCCGTTCTTGTGGGCCGTATCAATGAGTTCCTTCAGTTCCTCAGGCGTGCCAAAACGACTTGATGGGGCAAAGAACGACGATACGTGATAGCCAAACGAGCCATAATAGGGATGCTCCTGGATAGCCATCACCTGGATGCAGTTATAACCATCCTTGATGACGCGTGGCAATACGTTGTCCTTGAATTCCTTATAAGAACCAACCTTCTCAGCATCCTGTCCCATACCTACATGGCACTCATAGATGAGCAGCGGATTCTTCTTGGGCTTGAAGTTCTTTTTCTTGAACTCGTATTTCTCCTCAGGATTCCATACCTGAGCAGAGAATATCTTGGTATTATCGTCCTGAACCACACGACGGCACCAGGCAGGAATGCGTTCGCCTTCTCCCCCATTCCATTTCACCTTCATCTTATAAAGCTGGCCGTGCTTCAAGGCTTTCTCGCTGAGTTTCAACTCCCAGTTGCCTGTACCGGCAATACGCTTGCAACGGTACTTCTCGTCCTCCTGCCAGTTGTTGAAGTCGCCAATCAGATAGATGTCTGTAGCGTTAGGTGCCCACTCACGGAACACCCAGCCCTTGGCCAACTTATGGAGTCCGAAATAAAGATGACCCGAAGCAAACTGGCTCAGGGATTTCTTGCCATTTTGTGTCAACTGGTTCAGCTTCCATACCGCATGATCATGACGGCCACGGATAGCTCCTTCAAAAGGCTCCAACCAAGAATCGTTACGAACCAATCCGATATGTTCTGGTTCTACAGGCTTTGTTTTCTTTGCAACGGCTTTCTTAGCCGTAGTTACCTTCTTGGTTGCAGGCTTCTTGACAGATTGTTTCTTTGTTTCCATAGTGTTTTATGTTTATTGTTATGCTTTTATTACTTACGCCTTCACCTTGAAGATGGCTTTCCTGATTTCCGGTTGCTCAGAAATACAAGGTGCATGACCATCCTGAGGGAAGAAAATCACCATCTGACCAGGCTTTACCGTCACATAGGTCTGCGACTTTGTCTCGCCATATTTCGTGATATCCTTCTCGGCATTGTACTCAAAGTCGGGCAGATCGCCCAACGGTGTATAACCGAAAGTCTCCTCGCCCGAGATGGGAATCTGGATATCAATCATATCTCTATGCGTCTCGAGCACAGCAGCCTCCAGGCTCTTGCCTTTGGCCACCTGCAGATTCAGAAACAAATCCTTATCCTTGATAGGGTATTTGCCAGTCTCCATGGTCTGGAGATCGTTATTTTCCAAAAACACTACCACATCAGCAAACAAGGGGTTAAGCGATGTGTACTTGCTCAGATTTTCAATTGTATCAATAATCATACTCAGTAAATATTTAAGTTGTTTGTTACTTTGTTTGTCTTCTTCCACGGGTATAGATGCCTTGAGCGGTCACCTTACCGTTTCGGTCCTTCTCCACGAAATGGCCATCACGCACATCATCTACATAAGTACCCTCGAAACGTTTTCCGTCCTTATCCTCCTCAATGGCAGCACCATTACGTCGGCCATTCTTGAAAGCACCTTTGAACTTAGAGCCATCGGCAAAACGAACAATACACTCGCCATTGGGCTGTCCAGCCTTAAAGGATCCCTCTACGGTATCACCGCATTTCTTGGTCAGCTTGCCGCGCCCCTCCTGTTTGTCGGCTTTCCACATGCCCACATAGGTATCGCCGTTCTTCCATACAAAGGTGCCCTGCCCCTGCTTGTCGCCCTTGAAGAACTGTCCGGTGTACTGATCGCCATTCGCATACTTGAAGATGCCCTGACCAGTACGTTCACCTTTCACATAATCGCCTTCATAGACATCGCCGTTCTGGAACTTATAGATGCCACGTCCGTTCATCTCGTCATCAGTCCAAGGACCAATATACACATCGCCACCAGCGTACTTGAAAGTACCCTTACCCGAGCGCATATTCTCTTTCCAATCGCCATCGTAAACAGAGCCGTCGCCCCAATCGTACATGCCCTTACCGTTCTTCTTGTCGTTCAGCCAGTAGCCTTTATAGAAAGCGCCACTTGCGAATGTATAGACGCCATAGCCCGAACGGCGGTCCTGTTTCCATTCGCCATCGTACTTATCACCATTATAATAGTACATAATGCCGTGCCCCTGCTGATAATCGCGGAACCAGAGGCCATCATAGCGGTTATTATTCTGGAAATAATAGGTTCCCTTACCATGCTGCTGATCCTGAAACCATTCGCCTTCGTACTTCTCGCCATCAAAAAAAGAGTAAATACCAAATCCCTGGCGCTTGCCTTTCACATATTCGCCCTCATACCAGTTACCGTTCTTATACACGGTCTTACCCTTACCATGAGGTTTACCCATCACCATTTCTCCCTGATAATCTCCGCCGTCCTTTGTTGCGGCCGAACCGAGTGTTATCTTCTGTGCATCTGCTGTAAATGGCAGAATCAATAAAAGTGCAATAATCGAAATTCTATTTATATTCATTTGTAAAATCATCCTATTTTAGAGTGCAAATTTAAATAAAATAATCGAGGTGCGCAAATTACTTACCTATATATTAATATAATTTTTCACTTTTCACTTTTCACTTTTCACTTTTTATTCGTACCTTTGCACCCGTTATGAAGTTTATGGCTATTATTCCTGCCCGTTATGCTTCTACAAGATATCCGGGCAAACCGCTTGCAATACTGGGCGGAAAAACAGTGATTCAGAGAGTTTACGAGCAGGTTAGCAACGTGCTTGACGAGGTTTATGTAGCTACCGACGACCAGCGTATTTTCGATGCTGTGACAGCTTTCGGTGGAAAAGCCGTGATGACACGTGCCGACCACAAGAGTGGTACCGACCGCATTGAAGAGGCAGCCGAGAAAATAGGTTCCACCGCCGATGTCATTATCAATGTGCAGGGCGATGAGCCTTTCATCCAGCCCTCACAGATAGAGACGCTGATGCACCTCTTCGATGCCCCCGAGACTCAGATTGGCACATTAGGCAAGCAGTTCGAGTCGATTGAAGCCATTGAGAACCCCAACTCACCCAAGATTGTAACCGACAATCGTGGATTTGCCCTCTACTTCAGTCGCAGCGTCATTCCTTATATCCGAGGCAAGGAGCGCAACGAGTGGTTTGGCGAATACCCCTTCCTGAAGCACTTAGGTATCTACGCTTACCGTCGTGAAGTACTGGCCGAGGTAACGAAACTGCCCCAGAGCAGTCTGGAAAAAGCAGAGAGCCTGGAGCAGTTAAGATGGTTACAGAATGGCTATCGCATCCGTGTAGGTATGACCGATATCGAAACAGTAGGTATCGACACCCCCGAGGATTTAGCGAGAGCCGAAGCATTCCTACTGGAGCATCTGGCGTAACAGATCCTTCTGACGCTCAGTCAGATTTGTCGGAAGTTTTACTTGATAGGTAATGATGAGATCGCCAAAAGTCCCATCGCCTCTGTCATACCCCTTACCACGCAGTCGGACCTTAGTGCCTGGCTGCGTTTCCGGTTTAATCTTCAACTTCAGTTTCTGCCCGTTCGACAGCGTCACAATCACCTCTCCACCCAGCATGGCCGTGTAAAGATCTATCGTCACGTTTGCATTCATCTCGCCACTATGGGTGCGCGCCTGATGCGTGCCACCAAAACCCTGGAAACCGCCAAAGCCGCCACCCTGCCTGCCTTTACGTCCGAACAGGTCTTCGAAGAACGACGAGAATCCGCCGCCCCCCTGGAAGCTACTGAAGTCGAACCCACCAAACGGGTTACCGCCGCCCTGACCACCGCCAAAGCCCTGGAACTGTTCAGCTTCACGCCATTTCTCACCGTACTGGTCGTACTTCTTACGCTTTTCGGGGTCACCAATCACATCATACGCCTCCTGCAAGGCCTGGAACTTAGCCTGAGCCTTGGGGTCGTCAGGGTGCAAATCAGGATGAAACTGCTTGGCACGTTTCAAGTAAGCCTTCTTTACATCCTTCTGCTGAATCGTCTTATCAACGCCTAAAATCTTGTAATAATCAATAAATGCCATAATCAAATCCTCCTCTTTCTTTTTCCGGGTTTCCTGCAAAAAATGTGCCAGACAAACACCAAATAAACAGTTAAATATTTGGACATATCAACTAAATTATGTAATTTTGCACACAAAATTAAAAGCATTTTCATGAAAAGTATTCCAGTTATACTGATTTCTGCACTATTTGCAGTAATGCCCATCGAGGCAAAGAACACAAAAACCATCAAGCTCAAGGTCATTGAGACAAGTGATGTTCATGGTCATTTCTTCCCCTACGACTTCATGGAGAAGAAGCCCATCAGGGGCACACTCACCCGCGCCAATTCATATATCAAGCAACAGCGCAAGAAGTACGGCAGCGACCACTTCCTGCTGATCGACAACGGCGACATCCTGCAAGGCCAGCCTTGTGTCTATTGGTCGAACTACGTGATGCCTGAGAATGAGAACATCGCAGCTACAGTCATCAATTACATGAAGTACGATGCCGAGACCGTGGGCAATCATGACATTGAACCAGGCCACAAGGTTTACGACAAGTGGATTCGCGAGGTGCGCTGTCCGCTGTTAGGTGCCAACATCGTCAAAGAGGAATATAAAAATGCAGAGGCACGGCCAGAGCATATCTACAACGGCCTGAAGCCCTACTCGGTGCACTACAAGGACGGTGTCAAGATTGTGGTGATCGGCATGATCACCCCTGCCATTCCCAACTGGCTGAACAAGTCGATCTGGAAGGGATTAGAGTTTGAAGAGATGACAGCCTGCGCCAAGAAATGGGTGAAGTACGTGAAAGAGACGGAGAAGCCCGACCTGATTTTCGGTCTGTTCCACTCGGGTCTGAATGGCGGTATCAAGACTGCCGAATACGAGGAAGACGCCACCGAGTCGGTAGCCCGCGAGGTACCAGGCTTCGATATCATCTTCTTTGGCCACGACCATCAGGTCCACAACATGTGGATTACCAACAAGGCAGGCGAGAAAGTGCTGTGCATCGACCCTTCGTGCTACGTGGCCAATGTAGCCGAAGCCGAGATTAAGCTGACCTACGAGGAAGGCCGCCTGGTAAAGAAAGACATCAAGGGCAACATTGTCAGCGTGCTCGACGAGAAGATTGACAAGCAGATGCTGAAGGACTTCCAGCCCACCATCGACGAGGTGAAGAACTATGTCAACCAGAAGATCGGCTACTTCAAGAACCCTATCTACACCCGCGAGAGTTTCTTTGGCAATTCAGCCTTTACCGATCTGATTCACAACCTGCAGATGAGCATCTCGAAGGCCGACATCTCGTTTAACGCCCCCTTGGCTTTCGATACCACTATCGATGCTGGCGAGGTGACCCAGGCCGACATGTTCAAGCTCTATCGCTTTGAGAATCTGCTGTTCGTACTCAAGATGACTGGCGAGGAAGTAAGGAAGCATCTGGAGTTCTCGTACGACATGTGGAGCAACACCATGACCTCGCCCAACGACCACGCCCTGCGCCTGAACGACGACTCAAAGGAAGACCAGCAACGTACTGGTTTCCAATATTATACATTTAACTTCGACTCAGCTTGCGGTATCGATTACGAGGTTGACCTGACCAAGCCCGACGGACAGAAAGTAAGGATACTCCGCATGTCGAACGGCGAGCCGTTTGATGAGAAGAAATGGTATAAGGTAGTGATGAACAGCTATCGTGCCAACGGTGGTGGTGAGTTGCTGACACGTGGTGCCGGCATCCCCCAGGATTCGCTCGAGAGCCGCGTGCTCTTCCATACCGATCTGGACCAGCGCCACTATCTGACAGAAGAGATTAAACGTCTGGGAACAATCAACCCCCAAAAGAACAACAACTGGAAATTCGTGCCCGAGGCATGGGTAAAACCCGCCCTTGAGCGAGACCGTAAACAACTGTTTGGAAAATGAAACAACATTATTTCGTATTCTGCAAAGAAGACTTATTGTTAGAAAAAACCGCTGATGGCAACTATACCATCCCCTTTCAGGAAGAACCACCCACCGAGGTAAAACCATGGACCAACGTGATGAGCGTGACGCCACTGGACGGTATCGAGGTAAAGACCTATAAAATTGACAGCCCCGTATGCGACAATCCCCGCTACGAGATGTGCGGCCTGCGCCAATCGTACTATAAGCTCGAGAAGTCGCTCTACCAGAAGGCAGGCAAATGCCAGGAGCTGCTTTACTGGGATGCCAACACCAAGTTCTGTGGTGTTTGCGGTGCCCCTATGAAGATGTCGACAGATATCTCAAAGAAATGCACAGAGTGCGGCAAGGAGGTATGGCCCCAGTTAGCCACAGCAGTCATTGTGCTGATACATAGGGGCGACGAGGTGTTGCTGGTACGCGCCAAGAACTTCCGCACGGATTTCTACGGTCTGGTGGCGGGCTTTGTAGAGACAGGCGAGACCCTCGAAGAGGCAGTAGCCCGCGAGGCATTCGAAGAAACAGGCGTCAGGATTACCAACATCCGCTACTTCGGCTCTCAGCCCTGGCCCTACCCCTGCGGACTGATGGTAGGATTCAATGCCGACTATGTATCAGGCGACATCCACCTACAGGCCAGCGAAATAGCCAAGGGCGGCTGGTTCCGTAAGGACAACCTGCCTACTATTCCCGAAAAATTATCGATTGCAAGAATGCTGCTCGATGCGTGGTTAGACGAAAAAGCTTAGTACTCTAACAACTTCATCGACGCAACACCCGTATAACTGATGGCCGACTCTACTATGTAGCAGCTTGCGCCATCAGGCATGCACAGTGTGGCATTGAAATGTAAGCCATCGGCGTCGATATGGCTGAACGCCATATTGGCAAAGATGGCATCCTGGAGGAACGATTCGGGCACCATTCCTTTATACTGCTGCTTACGGAAATCGCTCGAGAACAACTTGCGCGAGCCCTGGAAAACGCTCACATTCATGATATTGTCGTAATACACGTTTTCCACCTCAAGTCCGTCTTCATTAAACGTACGTTTGGTGACCTTATACTTGGTGGGGTTGATGGCGATATACCAATGATAGCGATTGCCGTTATAGCTTACCACCGAGTCGATCTTCACCTGATGCGTGTATGTCAGGACACTGGGCGCCTCTGTTTCCACATCATCATCGCTATTCTCACTCTTCTGCAGCTTCAGCAAGTCGCCGTTCTGATTGTGAAACCAGAACAGATGCTCTGTGCGCTTAACGATACCATAGGCAGTGCCCGATGCCAGATAGAGCGAGTCGCCGTGGATACGGAAATAGGAAGGCATACTGGTAGCATCGGCATAGTAGATGGTATCGCCCTTCACACGGAAGGTCGCATCGCCACTCTCCTCGTCGATCCAGGTACCCTGCAGCATCGCCTTGGCCTCCTTGTCATCAAGCAACGACGATGAGTTGTTCTGGTTACAAGCCACCAGAACACCCATCATCATCGATATCGTTAACAGTTTCTTCATTTACTTACCTATGCAATGATACTCAAAGCCGTTCTCGTCGAGCTCCTCGATGTCGAAGATGTTACGGCCATCGATAACCAGCGGACGCTTCATTGCCTTCTTGATCACGCCCCAGCCTGGCAGGCGGAATTCCTTCCACTCAGTGAGCAGCAGCAGGGCATCAGCGTCGAGCACCACATCGTACATGTCGCGGCAGTAAGTCACAGTCTCGCCGATACGACGCTTACACTCGTTCATGGCAATAGGGTCGTACACGCGCACGTTACAGCCAGCCTCGAGCAGCTTACCGATCATCACGAGGGCAGTCGATTCACGCATATCGTCAGTCTCAGGCTTGAACGAGAGTCCCCACATGGCAATGGTCTTGCCCTTCAGGGCCTCTTCGCTGCCGAATGCCTTCACCAGCTTCTCAAAGAGCACGCTCTTCTGCTTTTCGTTCACACGCTCCACAGCCTTCAGCACCTCCATCGAGTAGCCGTTCTGGTCGGCAGTCTTAATCAGCGCCTTCACGTCCTTGGGGAAGCACGATCCGCCATAACCGCAACCAGCATAGAGGAACTTACGTCCGATACGCGTATCCGATCCGATACCAGCACGCACCATATTCACGTCGGCACCCACGCGTTCACACAGGTTGGCGATATCGTTCATAAACGAGATACGTGTAGCCAGCATCGAGTTAGCGGCATATTTAGTCATCTCGGCCGATGGGATATCCATGAAGATCACACGGAAGTTATTGATCATAAAGGGCTTATAGAGCTTGGTCATCACCTTTCTGGCCTTCTCGCTCTCCACGCCAACCACTACGCGGTCAGGACTCATAAAGTCCTTGATGGCGTTACCCTCCTTCAGGAACTCCGGGTTCGAAGCCACGTCGAACTCAATGTCCACGCCACGCTTCTCCAGCTCTTCCTCGATGGCCTTGCGCACCTTCTTGGCAGTACCCACGGGCACCGTACTCTTGGTAACCACCACTACATACTTCTTCAGGTTCTGTCCGATGGTCTTAGCCACCTGGAGCACATATTTCAGATCGGCCGAGCCATCCTCATCGGGAGGAGTGCCCACAGCCGAGAATACAATCTCCACATCATCCAGCACAGAGGCCAGATCAGTTGTAAACTTCAGTCGGCCAGCAGCCACATTCTTCTTAACAAGTTCGTCAAGTCCTGGTTCATAGATGGGTATCTCACCGTTTTTCAGACGCTCAATCTTGTTCTCATCTACATCTACACAAGTGACATTTGCACCCGTATCAGCAAAACATGTTCCTGATACTAAACCTACATATCCGGTTCCTACAATAGCAATATTCATAACGTTAACTAGAAAATTTTGTGCAAAGGTACATTAAAATTTTAATTTTCCAAGCATTTTAAGTATCTTTTATTTGTTTATGTCGAAAAAATACAGTAATTTTGCACCCGTGATTGAATTGAACAGACATATTGAAATACTGTTGCTCAACAACGACTGCGTGATAGTTCCCGGCTTGGGTGGCTTCATGGCGCACCATGTTGAAGCAAGATACGTGGAAGACGAGCAGGTCTTCCTCCCCCCTCTCCGTACATTAGGTTTCAACCCTCAGCTTAAGATCAACGATTCACTCCTGGCCCAGTCGTACATCGAGGCTTACGACATCAGCTACCCCGAAGCCATCCAGCGCATCGAGGAAGAGGTGAACGAGATGCAGCAGATACTGCAGAGCGAAGGTCGCTACGAACTTAATAATATAGGTATATTAGAGCTGAACGAGGATGGCAACTATGTGTTCACCCCCTGCGAGGCCGGTATCCTCACCCCCAGCCTCTATGGTCTCAACTCGTTCGAGATGAAGCTGCTGAGCAACCTCAGCAAGCCCCAGCCTCAGGAGCAAGAAGTAGTAGCCGAAGAGAAGGCCGTTAAGCCCGAGTCGGAGGTTAACAGCGTGCTCCAGCAGAATCTGGTCGATATCAACGAGGACGACAACGATGTGGTTCGCATCAAGTTCACCTGGATCCGCAATGCCGTAGCCGTAGCAGCCATCCTGCTGGCGGTATTCTTCATCGCCATGCCTACCGGCAAGACCGATCTGATGAAGAGCACCATCAACAATCTGAACAATCAGCTGCTGTTTGGCATGATGACCTCGAAGGACACCAACACCAGCGCCATCGACTTCAAGCGCAAGGATGCCCAGAAGCCAGCCGTCAAGACTGCCGAGGCCATACTCGATACCATCAAGCCCGCCACGTCGGCCCAGGCAGCCAAGCCCGTTGCCGTCAAGGCCGATAGCGCCCGCGAAGGCTATTGCATCGTACTGGCGAGCCATGTCAACAAGCACAATGCCGAGGATTTCATCAACCGTCTGGCCAAACGCGGCTACAAGGGAGCTGAAATCTATGTCCATAAGAACGTAACCCGCATCGTCTATGGTCACTTCATGAATCAGGCCGATGCCTACAACCAGCTCCACAAGCTAACCAAGGAGAAGGAGCTGGAGGAGTCATGGGTTTACAAATATAACGAGAAGAGCGAATAAATGAAGAGAGTACGCTGCCCCAAGTGCGACCAGTACATCACGTTCGACGAGACCAAGTACGAAGCAGGTCAGTCGTTGGTATTCAAGTGCCCCGATTGTGGCAAGGAGTTCGGCATCCGTATCGGTGTGAGCAAGCTCCGTGAGCGCCAGAAGGACGAGAACCCCGACGAGCAGGCCAACGAGCAGGGCTGCGGTTCGATTGTGGTCATCGAGAATGTGTTCCACTACAAGCAGGTCATCCCCCTGAAGATGGGCGACAATGTGATAGGTCGCTATCAGAAGGGCAATCCCGCCAACACCGCCTTCGAGACAGTCGATCCCAGCGTCGATCTCAATCACTGCACCATCACCGTGAGCCGCGATAAGAAAGGCGGTCTGCGCTACACGCTGAAGGACAACAACAGCAATACCGGCACCTTTATCGACAATGTAGAGCTCACCCCCAAGGAGCGGCGCATCATCAGCGATGGCACCCTCTTCACCCTCGGCGCCACCTCTATCATCCTCCGCACTTCCAACGAGGACGAATAGCAGAAACCCCTTTTTTTTCACATAATGCCCCCAGCGCCGTCAACCGCCAGCCCTGGATAGTATGCGTGGTTGAGGATCAGCAGCAGAGCAGCCCAACGCCAAGCCCCGCAACGCCGAAAAGGTGAAGTTCATCAAGTAAGCAGAAATCTTATCTTACGCCTGTTGCCTGAAGGCCTGACTGCGAAGTGCAGCCAGACGGCGCCACGGTCCTCTCGCTTCTAACTCATAATAACATATTTGATAAACACCAGTATCAGCATCATGAAGGAAAAGGCGAAAGCCCAATATTTACTGGCGCACTTTAGCAATGCGGTCGAAAAATGCATCTGCTCGTTGGATGTGGCATACTGAATTAAGACAACTGCCATAGTGAACAACAATGCTACATAGAATGCGCTGCCTACCATATAGCCCCACCCCATAAACTGGAGGTTACGAAGCATATTGAGGAATGGCACACTAAGGAATACGCATGCAATAATAATCGATTGTTTATCCGTTGCTTTCATCATTTTATATCTCTTATTTATTGATTGACGGTGCAAAGATAACTACTTTCGATGGCAAAAAGGGTTAACCGAACGTTATTTTTTTTGTTAAATACAAAAAAAGTCCCAACCTTGCGATTGGTATTTCTATTTGAGGAAATCCTTTCGCATCGGTGTGAAGGTGTCGATAAGAATGCCTGCTTCCAAACAGACACAGCCATGTGGCAGGTTGGGAGCTACATAATAACCATCGCCAGCTTTGAGAGTCTTCTTTTCGTCGCCGATAGATACTTCGAAGCATCCGCTTGCCACGTAGGTACTCTGGGTATGGGGATGCTGATGGAGAGGGCCTACTGCTCCCTTCTCGCACTTCACTTTAACCATCATCAAATGTTCGTCGTATGCCATAATCTGACGGACAACGCCCTCACCGACATTTTCCCATTGGATATCAGAGGCTATCTGGTAGGAATCGCTATTCTTCTTCATGATTAAAACTTTAGCGTGAATTCATCCTTGATGTCTTTGTTCTCAACTTCGTAAGTCAGATTCTGACTGAGAGTGTTCTTATTTTCGTTTTCGGGCATTTCAACTGATACCCTTGCATATTCTTGATTCATATATCTCGTGCTATTTATTATACATTATTCTTATCGGGGGCAAAGGTACAAAAAAATGGGTAACCCCCACACTGAATTACCCAACATTTTTAATTAAAAGCACGAGGTTTACTTAAAACACATTTTCAAATGAATCAAATGTCCGGTAAACAACATTATTCAAAAATCATCATCTTCTTCGGCTGCTGCACTTCCTTTAAGTCTGTCAGACATGGCAGCTATGAGAGCATCAGCGTTCTTGCGAAGATTGTTAATTAGATCTTCTATTCGGTCAGCTCTTTTTTTACCAGACTTCTCTTTTACATCTAGAACTTCATTAATATTATATGTCTTTTTCACTCCGTTATGCAAATAAATGCCTGTAATGGTTGGCACATTTACTGTTATTTGTGCTTTACCGTCTTTGCATCTCACTTTTAGGGAGAAGTTTGCATATCTTTCCCAACCACTCATCATAAATTTCTTAAAGCCTAAATAATAGGTTCCTTTGTAGATGATTGTATGAGTCTCTTGGTTTTGGTAATCTAAACCAGCCTTTGCTTTACCGTCTGGGCCGCTCCATTCTGACAAGGCAATCATAGCACGATCATAAAGTGTTGCTGCTGTAGCTCCAGATACTTCTACAACTTCTTTACGTTCGTATTCACCTTTATCGTTCAGTTCGATGTCTTGTGGACTAGCGGAGATGGCCGCAAGAAACAACACTGTGGTAATTAAAATATGCTTCATACTTATACGTTTTATGATTATTATCAATTATTTCTTTATGTTTTTGGCATAGGCAACTATGCTTTGAGCTAATTCAACTTCTTTGGTAGTGAACCCTATAGCTATGAGATTTTCTGCAAAATCTTCTTCTGTTATATCTTCAAGCCATACCAATAACTTCTCGCATAGCTCTTCGTTGCCTTCTTCCATCAGTGCAATATTCCATTTTAATGCACCTGTAGTTTCTGCTTTTGAACTCATAGCAAGTGCCATCCCCATTGTTTGAGGATATCTTTTACATGCTATAGCAAGTTTTTGAGACATTAGGACTGTCG
This sequence comes from Prevotella sp. P6B4, assembly GCF_000619985.1. Classification (NCBI taxonomy): domain Bacteria; kingdom Pseudomonadati; phylum Bacteroidota; class Bacteroidia; order Bacteroidales; family Prevotellaceae; genus Prevotella; species Prevotella sp. P6B4. The sequence continues at coordinate 45,849 of NZ_JHVE01000011.1, read as the reverse complement.
CTACAGGGATTTTTGATTTATAATCTACTAATCTCTTTGCTATGGAAATTTCATTGTTATTGAAACCGATTTCTAATAATTTGTTCGAGAAGTTTTTTCCATGCACATCACTAAGATATACAACAAATTTATCACAGGTTTTATCACTACCCTTTTCCAATAAAAAAAGACTAGCATTATATTGATTGTCGTTTTGGATATTATTACATCTTACCAATGACATTCCCATTGTTTTGGGATATTTTCTACAAGCCTTGGCTAACTTTTGCCCCATAGTAACTGTAATTACTGGCTTTTTTGTGGTATTATTAGACTGTTTCTGAGCAGTTTGGGACATGACGCCAGCGGGCAGAAGAATTGTCAATAAAAGGATCAATAGATTTCTCATACAAAAGTAGATTTAGTTAGACTTTATTCTGCAAATATACAATAAATTTCTAAAAATCTAATTTTCTTATATATATTTAACGCAAAAGATAAGTATGGATTGAAAAAAATTGGGTGAACCTCACGGCTGACCCAATATTTCTAACTAATAAGCACGAGATTTTACTGAAAACGCTTTTTCAGATAAATAATTATAAGACACGTAACAACAATATATATGAAGAACACGTAGTGATTTGGGCTTGTGGCGGGGGCAGATTTCTGCTTGGTGGCCGATTTGAGATTCTGGGACTGGGTGGCTATGGCCACGCTGTCCTTCAAATCGGTGGCGATGACGGACTGTAAACGACAGTCAGGTAAAACTGCCAGTGAATGGATACGTGAGCATTGGCGGCGTTCAGCGGTGATTTAATCTCTACTTCAATTTGATGATGTCCGACCAGCGTGTGGTGGGGTTCGGACTTTTGAAATCGTGCTTGATGGCGTTGGCGAAGACGTTTGCCTTTCCTTAAATATTCTCAATTTTTTGTGCAAAGTTACTCATAAATCATCATAAATCTTCAGAATTTCCTATTTTTGCAACAAAGTTTAATAATATAGACCGTAAAGAAGGAGTTTATATGCGAATAAAAAATGTAACTATGCTTTGCCTCGCCATGATGCTCGTGGCTTGTGGACAGCAGACAAAACAAAATGAAACGTCAATGGAGTTTACAGACCAAGTAAAAGAGGCTTTTGCCAACAATGGTTGCATAGCGTTGGATAGCCTTCAGTGGACCAGAAAGCCTAAGGCTTTTGAGGTGAAGAGTGATACTATCATTATCACCACAACCCCCAAGACTGACCTATGGCAGCGCACCTACTATCATTTTCAGAATGACAATGCCCCTGTGCTACAGATGAAAACCCGCGAGAAGTTTTTCAGCTTTGTGGTCAAGACCGACTTTACGGAAAGTCATCATCGTTTTGATCAGTGCGGTGTCGTGATGTACCTTGACTCAGAAAACTGGCTGAAGGGCTCTGTGGAATATGAGAATGACGAGTACCAGCACTTGGGCAGCGTAGTTACCAATAAGGGCTACAGCGATTGGGCAACTCAGGCAATCCCTGCCGATGTAAAAACCATGTGGTATCGCTTTTCACGCCGTGAAGATGATTACTGCATCGAGTGTTCAACCGACGGTGTGACTTTCAGTCAGATGCGCATCTGCCACATGTATGCCGGTGCAGACGAAATCAGTTTCGGTGTTTATGCCTGCTCGCCAGAGGAGTCCTCGTTTACGGCAAAGTTCACCGACATGAAGATAACTGAGTGTGCATGGAAAGCCCACGATGGTCAGCAACCAGACAAGTAAGTTCCAAATTGGTGTGGAAATATGACGAACACTTGATACAACCAATATGTGTTCGCACTTGCAGCAGAAGTTGTTTGAGGTGGATGGTGTCTATCATCCGTTGTGGGTGGTCATGCAGGACGATGCTGAGGTGACGGCAGTTGTCCGTTCACGTCAGCTTCATATCTATCGTAATGGCAAGAAGGTGTTGGTGCTGGCTGGCAAAGCTGCGCCAAAGATTATCAGGGAAGATAAACTTTGTGAGATGCTTTGATTTTCAATGATGGTAGCAGCGGTAGTTGTCATCGAGGGATTTGGCTACAAGGCCGGTGAATTCTTGGCCGATGTTATCGGCTAGGAAATCGCGGAGGTTTAGGACTGAGGCGTAATATTTCTTGCTGAACCATGGCTTGGCTACTCTTTTCTTTTCGCGGCCGATGTCGCCGTTAATAGAATCACCATGAGATTCCCTGTAATTCCCTAAATATGTCTCGTCGCCAAGTAGCGACGATAATAGTTTATCAATTAACTGCTTTTGGAGTCCAATTGTTAAAGAAACGTAGCACTTTTTCCTGGTTTATAGCCCTTACCTTCTTCAAGGAAACTTGAATCTTGAAGATGGATAACCTGGCCTTCATGATTAAGTACTACAAACACGGGGAAGCCGAAACGTCCGGCATTATTGAGTCTTTGCATCAGTGCCTTAGCTTGTTCGGCCTTTTCAACACCCTCGGACTTACGAGGATTGTAGTTGACATGGATATACACAAAATTCTCGCCTATCACCTTACTGATTGTGGAGTCGTTTGTGATAAAGTCTGCAAAACGTAAGCACCAAGGACACCAGTTACCGCCCACCTGGCAAATAACATACTTTCCCTCAGACTTTGCTTTCACTACAGCCTGATCAATCTGGTCAAGCGGATTAATACTCTCGTCGTATACTTTCTTCAAAGCCGTCTGTGCATTCAATGTCATCGTCATGCAGATAGCGGCCAATAGGCTTAAAAACGTTCTTTTCATATGAATCTTTTTAGTTATGTTTAATTTCTGCTGCAAAGATAACAAAATAATCGTGAACAATCCTAAACTGGGCATGGGAAATCCCTAAACTTGAGTAGGAATTTCCCAGAATACCATATTTGTGCGATGCGAAATACTATCGGCATGGTATTTCATATATCCAAATTTCGGCGTACCTTTGCAGCAATTACTTTTGCTGTTTGAATAAATTATTGAATGGAAAGATCTATGGAACACGAGTTTACTCGCTTCGCTAGTCGAAGAACGAAAGAATCCAATTATGGCCGTCAGTACAAGGAGTACACAGGTCAAGAAGAAGGCAGAAATGCTAAGATAGGCGTTCAGGTGCTCGGTGGAGAGCTCTGGTACAATTAACGCAGTTCCACAACCCGTATGAAAGGCAGCCGAAACGCTGCCTGTTTTTTTTGTGCAAAAAAAAGGAATCATATATTACTATGAGATTCCCTGTGGTTTCAGACTTCCTATAGCTTTCTGTTGGCATATTGCTGTATGCACTCAGGTACGATGCGGGTATATGTCTCGTCGCCCAGTAGTGTTGACGTCAGCAACATATCCGCAGTAGTACGATTAGTAGCAAATGCAATATTGTAAAGCGATGCCAGTCGACTAAGGGCTGATACATCGTTCTGATGTCCCTGTACAGCGAGGTTATCGCAGAAGAATATCAGCATGTCAATCTTACCCTCAGCCAGCATAGCACCAATCTGCTGGTCGCCTCCTAATGGGCCGCTCAGCAGTCGTGTCACCTTACCCTCGAACGGGTGTTCTGTACCTTCTTCTGTACCGAATTTAAGTTCGCTAATCAGTTTACCTGTAGTGCCTGTAGCGTAAAGATGATGCTTTGAAAGTAGGTCGGCATTGAAGCGGACCCAATCCAGCAGTTCATTCTTACGTGAATCGTGTGCAACGAGTGCAATGTTAAGTGTTTCTTTCATAATAACTCCTTTCTTAAAATTAAACAATCTTCTTACCTTATCTAATACCTTTTCGGTATGTTATCCGCTGCAAAAGTAGGTATTTCTGCTTAGTATGATAACGAAATGACAATCTTTCTAAGCAGGAAACAGGAATTTCTTGGTTTAAGTCAAAGGTTTGATATAAAGCAAGGGAGCGGCATCACTGGAATGATGCTGCTCCCTACGATGATACATTATTTTATGTTGATGGCCAAATGATTTCATAGAAAACTGAAAAAGGCCTGTCATCGCGACAGGCCTATTGAAAGTTAATGTTGGCGGCTCCAATCCCATCCGCGCAACATGGCGAAGTAATCTAGGGCGGTGGTGCCGGTTTCTTGTATCGCCATGGCGGCAGCTACAGCCATCCAGCGGGCGGGCTTATCCGATGGGATGCCGATGGGCTCATCAGGGCCGATGCCGGTTAATCGGCTCACATTATCTATATACGCCCGCGTGTTGTTTTCATTCGGCGGGGCCCACTTCTGGATAATCGCTCTGATGGTGAAGAGTCGGTACGTGTGGTAGTAGGTACGCGTAAGCAGCCAGAAAGCTGCTCGCCAGCCGTACTCCATCGATTCAAACTGACAGAAACTTGCGTCAGTCTGCTGGGCCCTGAGGCCCTTCCACTTATCCTTACTACGTCGGATATTCAGCGGGTTATTGTTTCTTATTCCTCTTGGTATCATTTCTTTTCTTTTTATTAACATTAATCGGTGTACTATGTGGGAATGCGATGCTATAAGCAGCATCGAGTTCAGAGAGTTTGGGCTTGCCTACCCTGAGGGTTATCAGGGCTTTCAGGAAGTCACGATGCTTGCGAGGATAGAACTTGGGCGGCGGGAGCTCATCCCAGCCTGCTTGTTCGCACTCAATACACACATGCCAAATAAAGTCATCGGTGGCTTCAACACCGAACCACAACTTCATCACACTGCGGATGCAGAATCGCTTATACTGACCTCGCAAGAGGCGCCTTGTGCGCTCCAGCATCCGCCAGAGCTGCACAAAGCATGCTTGGTTATTTTGAATCTCCATAATCCTTAGTGACATTTGACATTCATGACAATCATGACAATCATGACACGCTTCCAAGCAACTTTCTGTACTGGGCAGGGCCGGTCTGGGTTATCAGTCCCTGCTTTCTCCAGTTTTTCAGCATCTGGTGTACTTGATTGCGCGACACTCCTGCCCCATTCACACTCACACTATGCTGTAGAGCTATATCGAAACTAAAGTCCAAATCCAACCGCTCGTAAATCGAATCGTTTTTCCCTTGACGGCGGCGCTCGTTACCTCCAATGTAGTTACGACTGCGAAAAGCGTTTTCTATTCGTTCACGGAAAAAGTAGAGCGCGTTATCCAGCAGCGAATCGGCAATCACATCATAGATATCGAGCATGGCCGGTGTCTGCACCTTGAGCAGCATATTGCGCCACAAGTCGGGATGCTGTTTCAGCTGAGTTTCTGCGCCCACGAGGCCGTGCTTCTGTATCAGCTGTTCGCACACCTTGCAGAGCATAATGCAGCACACCATGCGCTGGGTGGTGACACAGGTACGGAATCGCTCGCGAGCCTTTACACGATCGTCGTTCATCATCGACTCCAGACGAATGCGCTCCAGCCACTCGCGACCTCTGGCTTCGAGTTTGGGCAGCACTACCTCGCCCGTCATTAGTGGCAGCAAATGCGCTATCTGCTGAATACGCTCCGCTTGTCGCGAAGAGAGTATATCGGGTTTATCCCCTAACGGCGTATAGGTATTGTCGGGCGTCTGAGCCAAGGCTATACGACTCTGAAATCCGTCGGTGTAGTTGGTCACCACGCGGTATAGTGCATCGGGCGTGCCGCACATCGTGACGTTCCAAAGCAGATGCTTGATATGCACATTCACCGCCTCGGCGCTGCGGGCCTCGCGGTCGTAACGCGAGCCATCGTAGCTCTGGCGCAGCATCACAGAAAAATCACTCATGCTCGACTTCCACTTCTGCGCCACGATATCAGCTTCGGGTGTAAACGAGAAGGCGTGCTTACCCTCAACATTAGCCAATCGCTCGGCCAGGTTGGCCACCGTCGTATTAAAGGTAATGTAGCGCACAGGCAGCTTGGGTTCTTCGGGCTGATTCTTCTGGTTCTTGGCCGCATTTTTCTTGCGTCGGAATTCGTCCTCCTGCTGGATATACATATCGTCGAGCGCCTGCACTTCGCTCATCCAGGCACCAATCACAGGGTCGATAGAGCCCTTACCGCTGGCGAACTCACCAGTGATATAGGCTATCAGATTGAGTCCGCGCATCTGACCGTGAACATCGAGCTTTACGCCCGTGGCCAGCGCACCGATACAGGGACAGATAGCCGTTACTATCGGCATAGCCAACGCCGGTCCCGCTGCCGCAATGGAGTCCTTAATGCCCTGCGGCAGGCGCTTGAGGCTCAACTCCCCACCTGATGAGGAGGGGTCAGGTGTGGTCTCATCAAACTCTTCAACCTCTTTAAACGCATTTAGCGTGTCGCGCAGGCGTTGTGGAAATCCCTCGTACTTCGATGCTAAGGCGTTACGAATCTTCTGGCGCTTCTCCTCGATGGGGAACCCGTCGTAACAGGGGATGACCTGGTCGAGCCAGTCAAAGTTTTTACCGCAGATGTGCCGCAGGTCGCTGGCCAGCTGAAACGTGAGTGTATCCCTATCGCCCTCGGTAGGCTCAAACCCCTTGTTGTTCACCTCCCAGTATTTGTGGATAATTGCCTCAAATGGAATCCCGTGGTACGCCGTGGGATACTGCTTCCGTTGTTCATTAGGTTCAGCCGAATTCCCCTCCTTCGCTCGGCTCTGCCGCTTGGCTTGTCCAAGAATGAGTAAGGAGGGGTCAGGGGTGGTTTGATTAGCTGCGGTCATATCAAACAACTCATCGTCCAGAAAAAGCAGCTCATCCGCATCAGCAGTTGTTGTAAAGAACACACGGGTAATATCCTTAGCTTTGTCATCAAATTTCACACCCAGCAGTTCACTCGCCCACTGCAGGTTTTCCTCCTGCGAGAGGTCTTCGTGGCGACGAAACACCAGATGAAAGCCTTTGGTGGCCGAACGCTCTAGCATCAGCAAGCCAAGCTCATCACGCTTCGACAATACCAACTCGGGCACTCCGGCCATCTGCTTCGCCAGCCAAGCCTGCTGCTCTTGGGCAGAAAGATCTTTAGGCGCTTTGAAGTCGATATCCATACCAACCGACTTAGAAGCCGTTTTCGAACCCTTCAGCGAGCCATCATCATTGGGCAGACAGCTGTAATTAAACTGCACCAGCTGGTGTTTCTGCTCCTCGCTACCCTTGCGCACGGCCTGCAGCACCAGGGGCTGCCTCTCCGAATCGCGCAGCTGCAAGTATTCCTCTCTGTTATGGATGGGGCGCATAAACTTTGCGCCCCCATCCTTCTGGTAAACAAAGTGGCAACTCATCCTAATGCCTCCTTTTCAAATATCATCTTCAGCACCTTCCGCGATATGTTGCCAGCCTGCTGCACCAGCTTCTGCGGCAACTCGCGAAGGCAGTCATCGTCCATAGTAAACACGAAGTAATATTTATGGTTCTGTCCGTGTGATAACGAGCAGTTATCATCGCGGAATATCGGTTTGTTTTTGTGCCGTCGCGGCTTTTCGCTCATGTAGACGTTGCCATCGCGCATCCCTTGCACCTTGAAGATGCCTTGGAATGGCTCTGCCGCCACATCCTCGCAACACTCAAAGTCGAGTGTGCGCTCACCTGTTTCCAACTTGCCAAAGGCCATCAAGCCCTCAACCATTACCTGTTCTCCTAATAAGTTTGAATTTCTTGTTTTCATTTTTTTTCTAAGTTTTAAGCGAGAAGAAGATCGGATTCTTTGGCCATTTACTCGAGAACATCCTCCTCACTCCAACTCAGAAATTAATTACAGTTTTACAATCTCGTTTGCTATCACATCCATAAACACTTGTCCGTTGTACTCGTGCGTCTGGAATCGCAGATCAGCAGCCACAAGCTGATTCTCTGCCCATTCGATAGTCGCCAGATTCCCCAGCGCTATCACCACATAGCAGTTGGCATACTTGCCACCCAGCTCTTGCAGAACCAGCGTACGCTTCTGCAGCACGCCGATCTCGCTTTTCTCACTCTGTACGGAGGTCATCACTCCGCACTTCTTAACTCTAAAAATTTTACTTTCCATTTTGTTTAAAAATTTAATATTAATAATGTACGCGTAAAAACGCGCGTTAACTATTCTCAAATTCATCTGTGTATCAAAATGTCAATCAACACCGTCTACTCGATGTTTTCATCTTTCGACGATGCAAAGTTAAGTACAATATATGAACAAGGGATAGTATTGAACGATACCGTCCCTTACTATCCCCTAATATCCCCGGATATCCCTTAATATCCCTTGATATCCCTTATACTATATGATTCTATAGTGGTTTTTAAAGTATTTCTCGCTAAATCCTGCTGTTGTTGGCATGCCCATACGCACCAGCTCTGCATAGGCTGCCGATGGCATTTGTGGCAGGAGAATTCTCTTATCCTTGGCCATCTGATAAAGATACTGGCAAATCTCCTGTATACCGTGGTGAGTTACCAGGCGTTTCACCTCTTCATGAATCTGCCACTCCTCTTCGCCACTTATCGAGGGGTGGATAAACTTAAAGAGCTCTTCCTCCGGCACGTGATTAGTGATAGTAATCGTAGTTACCTGATTCAATCTCGCCAGCTCTTCATTGATGAGATGCACCATCATATCCAATTCAAATATGGCCTGAAGCTGCTTGTCGCTAAAGTCGTAGAAATGCGCCTGTATGTATTTCCCGTATTTCTTATAGTTCACAATGAGTGTGTAGCCATCCCAATGCATAAAGCGGCGCCATTTGGCACAAGCCACTATGAAATCCGCTGTCATCTCAAAATCGTAGGGAAGCAGTCCTTTCAGCGTGTCGCGATTCACCTCGTCAATCTCCTTTTGCGATGGTGTTTTAGCAAAGTCCAGCACTCCCATCTTCAATGTCTCAGCTACCACCTGCGCCTGCAGCTCACGCAGCTTGTCGATGTCGGGATAGCCGTTATCATACAGCCACGTTTCGAATCGTCTCGCCACACCTGAGCTGCTATAGTGTTGCTCCTCGATATAGAAAAATCGCTCGAATATCGCAGGATCGCAATGCATCATCGCGTTCTCAACCTCAGCCAACAGTTCACGCAGCTCGTCAAGACTCTCTTTCAGATGGTGATACACCACCTGCCCTTCCATATCGCAGCACACTGTATCGCACCACTTCCAGAACACGTCATCGCGATGTACGCCCGACGAAATACAGAAAGCCTCCAAACGCCGTCCCGGACGCAGCTCGTCGATATAGGTTGGCAAGAATTTGATTACATCTTTAATAATCATCACGAAGTAACGCACAAAGTAGATTCTGCTATCAACATCGGTGATAGTCAAATCGCAATACTGTCTGGCTATTTCTCTAACAAGGCTTATGTTCTTTTTAAGTTTGGTTAGATATTCAGGAGTAGCACTGTAGCCAGTAAGCAGAGCGCCCCCAAGTTGAGATCTTACAATCTCGTTAGTAACATTGTTCATAGTGGAATTAGGTGATTAAATTTGGTTAGTTATTCTAAAGAAAAAGACGGGCAGAAATGAAATCTTATTAAAGAAAGCAGAGACGGAGCAAAATAAGATTTTCTGTGTGCAAAGATAGTGCAAATCTTTTATCCGCCCAAATTTATACGGAAAAATCTTATGTTATCATATCTTTGCCCTCCTATAGATCATAAGTTTAACATGTTGACTAATCACAAATATTCATGTATCTAAATACATTATAGCTTCATCCTCCGTCAATTCATACTCTCCTATCAGATATTTATAGAACTTAATAGCGTCCGTTTCATACGTGGGTTAATTCCTCCTCGTTAGCTGCCAAAAAACGCTCAATGGTTCTTTCATCAACACCATAGTAATCAGCGACCATTTGCTTGGTCAAAACATACCTTCCTTCGAACTCAAGGACTTTCACCCCAAGTTCGTTCTGAATCCTGGGCAATGCCACAGTGTTATTCAGAATGTTCTGCCTCTCAATAGCAGATGTCGTTAGATCTTTTGCCATAATTACCTTTTATTTTGCAAATTTACTATATTTATCTGAAACAGCCAAATATTTCTGCTGCTCTCAAATATATAGTATAGAAAAAAGAGAAATAACAGTTCTTTTTTTCTTCATCAATTGCGATATTTTCAAGTTTTTAGCTAATTATTTGCATATTTCGCATATTTATCGTACATTTGCACCCAAACATAACATAAAAGGAGATTGAATATGGATGCACCAAATTTACAATCATCGCCATTCACCCCATTCCAGATTGAGATGCTGGAACTTATTTCCAGAGTCAAATCTGAAGAGGAGATGAAAGACATTCGCCGCTTGCTCGGACAGTATTTCGCCAAGCAGGCAGAAGATGCCATGGATCGTCTTTGGGACGAAGGCAAAATCAATGATACCGTCATTGAAGAATGGAAGAACGAACACATGCGCACGCCATATAACCAATGATGAACATCGTTCTTGATACCAATTGTCTGCTGATGTCTCTCTCGCGTCGCAGCCAATACTATCCCGTCTGGCGAGATTTCGTAGATGGCAAATATACTCTTTGCGTTACCAATGAGATCTTGGCCGAATACGAAGAGATTCTTACCCAAAAGGTTGGTCCTCAGATTGCATCCAATATCATTCAAGCCCTTCTCGACCTCCCAAATACTAGAATGGTTCAGGTGTATTATCATCTTCGCCTTATCACAGCCGATCCTGACGATGACAAGTTCGTGGATTGTGCCTTTAAAGCCAACGCAAAATACATCGTAACCCAAGACCATCATTACGATGTTCTCCGCAACACTCCATTCCCCAAAATCGAGGTTATTGATATCGACGAGTTTCTGAGTATTCTGCGATAGCTTCACTATTTTACGATTTCAATCTTCCATCCCATTTTCAGAACTTCGTTGATTTTATCCAGCATCTTCTTTTTGTCCTTGGTGCTGCTATGAGTCAGCACATATAATCCTGGAGCTGCTTCACGCTGAGCATGCCCATACTTCTTGTCTTTTGTGGTAGATACAAGATTAACGCGACAGAATTTAAGTCCTAGTTCACGAACCTTAACCAATCCAGCCTCAACGATAGCTGCGGTGAATGTGGTTGCAGCATCATGCTCTTGCAAAACAGACTTATCTTTTCTGTATATGCAGAGTCCCGTCTTGGGAGCTATCTTACCCGACTTGTTTTTTCTTGGTCCCAACTCCTTGTGTTCTACCTCAGGATCAATTTCCAAGAGTTTCGCGTCTATCAGTTCAGCAATGTTCTTCTTACGAGACAACGATACACGTACTGGCTCGTCAGGATGATAGTCAACCACCAACACCAGCTCGCGTTGAACAGGTTTTAATGCAGGAGCAATGGTTTCTGTTACCACAGGGAGGATTTCCTTCTTTATGATTTCCTCCTCCAGTTTACCAACTTTCTTCTCGAGGTCATCAGTCGAGACTCCCTCTTTTCGCAATGTTTCCATTGCCTTGTATAAATCGCTCAGACGTGACATAATTCTTCTTGTTAAATGATTGTTATGTTGTTTTTGTTTATTCTGGGGTAACTAACTCTACAGACATTCTTATATTTAATGAACGAGCGATTCTACTTAAAAATAGTTTTTTAGCATTAGTAGACATATGTGTACAAACATACCAATCATTCCCAAGGAAATTCATTTGTTTACGATTATCTCTCTCTTTCACAATGAATGGCAATCCATCTACTTTAAAATTAGTAGATTCTGCAATCTTTTCAGGCCCAATTCTTTTTATGGCACTAACAAAGATCTCTGTTGCCTTTGAGCCAGCTATAACCTTACCCTCTATTTTAACTTTAAGAGTCTTTGCTGGCGATTTTCTTTTTCTAACAATAATTTCTTCCATTGCTTATTCTTCTATTATTTTAATTTCATCTTTAGTCAAATCATACAACTTATATACAATTTCATCTATCCTTGATTCCTCATCTTGCGTATCTGCATAATTATTTTGTTTTTTATTTTCCATTACGGAAATTACAAGTTTCCTTAAGTCAAGTTGAACGTCATCCTGTATATCAGGAATTGGTAAATTATCTATTTCATATCCATTGACATTACTATTGGTGCTAAAACATCTAAAGAACCAATTTATCAATTTTGAATTCAAAATACCTAATAATGCATAAATATCAATTCCTTCTGGGGCAGAAAGATAATTACAAGAATTAGCAAGATAATACCCTTCTGGAACCAATGCCATAACAATACGAACCTTATCGTTTGCACCAGTCATACCTTGCATTGCAATACGTTGATAATTGTGATGTTTGGATTTCTCAGTATTACCATAATCTCTAAGATACATCTTCTCATCTAGGTATTCTATCTCACCCTGACTCATCTGTAATGTATAATAATATCTCTGAATAGCCGCACCTTTTAATATTGTTGGATTAGTTCTTTTATCAGTAAAATACTTCTTGTGAAACGTCATATTTAGTTCTCCTTCGATGCATTTCAAACCAAAATGTTTACAATTGATTATCTTAATAACAATAGGAGTATATTCTGACTTTAATCTAGGAATAGCGTAATCAACAGCATCCATAGATTTTATCTCAATATTGTTAAACTTTGTCTCTAATCCTGATTTTTTATATTTGTCATCCCATATATATACTTGAAAATAATCCTTAGTTTTTCTTTTCCTAACAATTGGGATGCAGACACTCATTTTAACACTCTCAAACACCCGTTTCTTTTTGCTATCTCTTTCTGGAAAAGAATCAATAGATATGAATTGTGCATTCTCAAATATGTGCTTTCTTAAACATGTTGCCTGTCGATCCGCCAAAAGCGAATTCTGACATATTACACACATAATTCCGTCTTCTCTACACAAAACATTTAAAGCATTAGCTATAAAAAGTTTATAGGCATTTAATTTCCCTCCAAAAGCGATTTTATATTCCTTTATGTTTCGTAATTCTTTTATTTCACCAACATGATTCTCTTGATAAACGAAATAAGGTGGATTACCAATAACTATATCAAAACCGCCTTGCGAGAACACATCAAAGAACCATGTATGCCATAAAAAGAACTGATCATTACCGTTCAAATTAACATTAATAGCATTAACATTTACATGTTGTTCTATTAATTGGTTCTCAACATTTTCCAGTATTTCTGCTTTTAGTTTCTTCTTATCATCTCTATTAGTACAATCATAATATTGAGTTATCATAATACGCATCTCTCGTCTATAAACGTCAAGCATATCCTCAAAAAGCGAAAGAGACTCATTTTTGTTCCATTTTGCTTCTGTCATTGTTGACAAATCAATTCCTTTATATTGCTCCAGCAACGAGTTACCTTGCATAATCTTGAAGTCGAGGTTTGGCAACGCTTGTGGAGTTTCTTCGTCAACAATCAGCGATAGCCAGAAACGGAGGCGAGCAATGTCTACTGCACCACGTTCAATATCTACACCATATATATTCTGCTGGATGATGTGTTTCTTGATTTCTGCGGCTTTGCTTTGAGTAATGCCTTCAAGAGCTGTACGACATAAAAACAACTCTTTCAGTAATCCCATGGGGAATGCACCCGATCCAATGGCTGGGTCGCAAATCTTCACATCTTTCAGTCGTTGATCTACATTCTCAGGCAAATGCTCTTGCACCTTGTGGTTTGTAACAAATTCGCGAATAGCCTCTTTCTGCTGTTCGTTTTCAATGTCTGTCTGCAAATAGGCTATCAGACTTTCACGACACATGTAACTAACAATCTCCTTTGGCGTATAGAAAGCACCTTTATCCTTATTATCCTCAAGCAGATTCTCGAAGATACGACCAAGCATTTCTGGGTCTACGCCAACCTCTGCATCGTCAGGATCGTTCTCGTCGATAGTGAAGTTGTAAGATGCGAAGAAGTCGAGCATACTCTTCATATACTTAGCCGGCAACGGGAAGGCTGTCTCATCAGTAGCCTCACGTTCAAACAATCCTCCATTAAGATATGGTACGCGTATGTTTCTGCCAACTTTTGGCGATACCAAATCATTGGCACGCTCTGAGTTCAAATCGTCAAATAGTGGTTCGAGAACTTCATCCACAAAGTGGTCCTTGTCAGTAGAATTCTCGAATAGAGTCTGGATAAACTCAGTATCTCCCTCACCCCACTCTTTATTGACGGGCACACCCATCCAGCCTTTCTTCTGTAGGAACTGAAGGAACACGATGCGTCCCATCAACTTCTTAACATAGTCGCGAACGGCTTTTTCGGGATTCTGGAATCGGGCAAACTCCTGCATAATCTCCTCGCAAGGATCGTTCTTAATCTGCTCTTCCCACTTATTGGCCACCTTAACCATTCGCTTACCTGTAACATACTGGATAATGTCTTCGTATTGCTTTTTGTAGCCATCAAAGAACATATCGCTCACTGCATCTACCGAGAAGGCTTTGGTAAGGTCTTTTAGTGATAGTGAACTATCACGCAATTTCTCGAACTGCTGAATAGCTGTACGGCTACGATGCCCTTCGCCAAGAAGATAAGTGAAACGGCGGGTATCGGTAGACTCCTTCTGATAACTACCATCATCGGCAAATTTCCACGATTCGCTGACGTAAGAGAATCGAAGAACGCTCTCGTTCTTACGATAGCAGAACATAAACGCTCCAGCATTGCCGTTATTGCGCCACGAGCTCAACAGCATATCACGTATACCACGACGATTACGCTCTATATCAACACTATCAGATAGTTCAACCTCATAAATAGCAATGGTCTGTTCATCGCTCAACGTGATTGTACCAAGCCAGAGTGCTTGTTTGGCAAACGGGCTGCTTGTGGGTACAACTGATGGTGTAGCCCAGAACTTTTCTTTTCCGTTGAATATGTCATGCAGCAGTTTCTGCCAACTCTCACGATTATATCTCGATTCAATAATAGGTCTGTAATCCATATCTTGAGGTTATTTAAACGATTCTGATAAAATGATAGTAGCATCCGATTCCTCTTCTGCCTTTTGGGTGTCGCGATAATAAGCGTTATAGTGATTAGCCATTTCCAGGACTTGTTTCAAGGCGTCATCGAAAGTCATCTTTGCTTTGCTACCACCTTGTCGCATCAAGTCTTTCTGTATTCGCTGCAAGCGTTTAGCTATGTAGGTAATGGTACCTCGCTCAGCAAGTTCCTTCAGTTGGACAAGTTTCAGGCGTGTATCACCATCTTCTATGTGGGGTAACATGCTGTTAATCAAGCTAACAGCTGTTGTTACCTGGGCACCAAGATTACTGCGCTGACCTTGATTCGACTCTTCCTCCTGAAGTTCCTCTTCCTTTGCAGCTTTGAATTTTATGACTGCCTTATCTACATGGTCGTGGTGTTGGGCTATTCTTGGCACAGCCTTCTCCTCGGGCGTGGCCTTGAAATAGCTCAAAGCATCAAGTACAGAAAGCTCCCTGGTTTGTTCATCGTTTACAAGATAGAACAGCTTGCGGAAATTAGTTTTCAGGAATACCAGCGTATCATTAGTAAGCGTTACTCCATCTATTTCACGTGGTTCACGACCAGTTCTACTACGAAGTGACAAGCGTTCTATGCGTCGATATTCTCTGCGGTTTTGCTGATACAGACTGCGCAATTCCTCGTAATATGGAAGTTCAAGATTACGATCTTCCTGCTCGCGCTTAATTCCTTCTTTAAAGAGTTTATCCAAGTCGCGATCAATAATCTCTTCAGTGGAGTAAATCTGGTTGTCCTCGCCAAAAGTAGTGTGAAAGGTTTGTATCTTACTAAGCGCAATCTGGTTCAGCTTAATTTGCTTATTACCCTGCCGCGATGGATAGAACACATAATTATATATAGTGTCCGACTTAGATCCGATTCGATTAACACGACCAATACGTTGCATCAGTCGAGTCGAATTCCAAGGGGTATCATAATTAATAATAATGTTTGAACGATGCAGGTTTACACCTTCAGCAAGTACATCTGATGTAAGGATGATGTTATAATCATTCTTTTTAGTTTTCCAGTTGGCATCAAAATTCTCGCGGATAGTCTTAAACAACTGGCTGCGGTTCTGGGCTGATATTACCAGTACATCATCACGCCCTATGCGTTTAGCCAGATATTCTACAGTATCAACCGACTCGGAGAATACTACAAGCTTTCCCTCGATATTCTTGTCGCTCTTAAAGAGTTCGTGTTTCAACAAGTCTTCGAACTTGGCAAACTTTGAATCGTCATCATCGCTGATACACTCCCACTCCAACCACATATCATCGAGTAGTTTCTGATCATCACGAAGCATGTCGATATATTCTGGCTTAAAGTCATCACGCTTAAACACAGCGTTCTTTGGGTTTATTTCAGCCTTCTCGTTCAGTTTCTCTTCTATTTCATCTTCGCTGAGTCCCTTATCAATCAACTGGTTAATATCCATATCGGGAGCTATAAATATCTTATCATTCTCCCACATGGTTAGCATATTCTGATTTGCTTGGCGGAAATTGTCGAGCGATTTTCTAAAAGCATAGAAACTGCTTTCCAGTCGTTTTACCAATCCATTCTTACGGATACCTGCCAAACTGCGGCTTATCACTTCTGCATTGTCATAAAGGCCATTCGAAACCTCGGGCTTCAAGTAGGCAATTGCTTGGTAACGTGCATAATGAAGTCCCTTATCAAGCGTCTTCATGGCATCCTCAAAGAGGTTAGCCAGATGGTCGTTAAGCTCATACTCTTTCTTGATTGGATTCGCCACCTTAGGGAATCCACTAATATCTTTGTTGTAACGAACCACACTCTCAATATCAGTACGGGTACGGCGCACGGTCAGAGGTTTTATTACCCTATCTCTTACTCGTTCAGCCAACTTCTTAAACTGCCTGATATCAAAATTCTCTTGTTTGCGGAACTTGCGGAATTCTACAACCAATGGTGAGAAGAATGCCGTAAGATTTGGTACACCATCTATGGTACAATGGCGTGGGTCTTGGAACATCAGGATCTGATAATAGATATCAGCAGGCGTATTGTTCATAGGGGTAGCCGAAATCAGCATCACCTTCTTCTTATAGCCTGGTATGTTGCCCGTTTCTACGCGCGGCATTTTACATATCTCCTGTAGTTGCTGGAAAGCACCCGTAGTGTGATTACGGAATTTATGCGCTTCGTCTACAAGCACAAGGTCGTACTCGTCGGCATTCCAAATCTTATAGTAATCATCGTCCAACACCTTGTTCAGACTACCATTTGAAACAAAACAAGCATACTTCTCAATACCAAAGTCTTTAAATGTGGTTATCCAGTTCTGCTCTACTGCAGGTGGGTATACCACCAGAATCTTGGTATTATCACGACCATTCTCTATCAAGAACTTCTTAGCTATCATGGTGGCAATCACCGTCTTACCAAGTCCCACAACATCTGCCAAGAAGAAACCATCATAGCGAATCAACTTTTGATAGCCTTCGACTACGGCGTCCATCTGATATTCAAACTTATCGTATCCTTCTGGCATATCGAATGGATCATCCTGGTCTACAGCTAACACGCGGTCGGAGAAGTATTCCATCAGCATCTTGATATATAACTCGTATGGAGTTACATCGCCTTTAAGATAGGTCTTATCAAGTGCAGCCTGATAGTCTTCGGCATTAATGGGTACATTCTTAGCTTCCTCCCAGAGTAGTTCAAATTCATGTTTGGCAAAAGCCACATCCTCGTACTGGGTTAACTTTACATTAAACTCATATTGTTTATCATCGCCAATACCCAATCCATTGCCACTAAGGTTACTACTACCAGTTATGGCAGTACCTAGTGTATGTTGATTAAAGTTGTCTGGGTAAAGTATATACAGCTTAGCATGAATCTTCTTAGAAGGATGAGCACGTAGTTCAAGTTTTCCATCAATCATGTCTTGAACCATCTGAAGCATACCATCTTCTACCTTCTTGGTATAGTGTGACTGTTCGATATCTTGTCTCAACATGCGGAGACATTCTTCTTTCACCTCATCTTCTGCACCAAAAAAGAGTTCACCTTTCTGGTGGGCTCTGGCTATATATTTGTCTACATCGATACCAATCAATATGCGGACCTTGTTAATACCATCAAGAAACGGACGCAAAGTGAAATAGCCTGATGCACGCAGAAAACCCACAACTGCATCAAGATTCTTAACCTGAGGATTATTCTCAAGAATACCCTCAAATTCCTTCATCAAAGTATTCCCGTCTCTGTTAGTAAAGAAACGAGAAGACATAGGTACGTCAGCCATATCTACGCTATAGTTTTAGAGCGAAAGGACTCTGTTCGGATTAGAATAGGCACTAAGAACCATAGGACATGAAAAAGCGCGGATTGGCGCTTATCAATGTCCCCAGGTCCTAGGATAACCTATTTACGAAGATAAGTCCAGTCCACGCCAAAGCGTAGACGCTGGCACTTATTCGTTTCGTAAATGTCTATTGAATTTCCTAGGTTCAGGGACATTACCGAATATAGCACAAACGCTATGTTATTTTTTCCTATAAAGTCTCACCGACGCCCACCCTTGGGCTACCATGCTCTTTCTTAAGGAGTTAGGTTGTACTTATAGTACAATCAGCCAGTGATCATTTGCAAAGGTACAAAAAGTTTTGGAATTGCAAGCAAAAATCCAAGAAAAAGACAGATTTTTGCGAAAAAGCTTGGAAGGTATTGATAGATTTCGTATCTTTGCAGGGTGAAAGGAAACGATTTCCTCCCGCTGAAATGAAAGAGTAGCACCGTAATCGGTTTAGCAAATCAGTTCAGCTTTTTTTATTCACCAGAGTGTCATGATTGTCATTGTCATGATTGTCATTAAGGATTTTGAAGTTGGAAGGGGGAAATATGCTCTATATTAAATATATTATTTATAATATATTTAATATAGGACTAAAAATGAAAGTCGAAAAGCTTAATGACATTTGACAATCGTGACAATCGTGACAATCACTAAAATTTTTCAAAAAAAGTTGGAAAAACATTCGAAAACCGCAATCAAATATTCGTACCTTTGCAACGTCAAAATAAAGATAAGAGGAGGCGCTCTCACGCGAGAAAAGAATCTCCCACGTGCACTAAGAAATTCTGCCACACGTGACCGCAAACCAACATCGAAGTTGAGACAATAAAAGAGTAAAAATGTAAAACGGTAAAAATTTTAACAACAACACAAAAACAAAATTAGAATTATGGCACTTAAAGTTAAAGCACAAGAGAAATTGCAGAAGATTGGCACCTATGCGGGCACTTACCGCTACATCATGATGCCGGAGTTGTACACCGCACTGACCCAGGAGAAGGTGATTAAGGAGGCTGCCCTGCGCAGCGGCGTGAGCAAGGGAGTAATGCAGGCATGCTGGGATGCAGCCGGCGAGGTGATCAAGGCATGGGCCACTGAGGGCCACTCGGTAGCGCTGCCAGGTCTGGGCACCATGCGATTCGGTCTGCGCGCCAAGTCGGTCGAGAAGGTGGACGAGGTAAAGAGCGGACTCATCTCCAGCCGCCGCATCATCTTCACCCCAGATACCGACCTGAAGAGCGAGCTGGCTAAGACCGCCGTGCAGATTACCTGCTACGACCGCGATGGCAAGGAGGTGAAGCGTGTTACCTCTACCAGCGGTGAGGTTGAGGATCCTGAGGATACCTCAGGCGGTGAGAGCCAGAATGGTGGTTCGCAGAATGGCGGCGGCCAGGGTGGCAACACAGGCGGAAACGGAGGCGGTGAGCCTAACCCCGACGGAAGCACTGAAGATTAGTGGTTGGGGCGAAAGCCCCCCACTTTAAAGAAAGTTCAAAGTTCAAAGTTCAAAGTTATGAGTAAGAAAGAAAGCATTAAGTTTATCGTGCAGCTGATTGCATCGATTGCGACTGCGATCGTGACGGCACTGGGAGCTACCTCGTGCATGGGGTATTAGAAAACGGCTCGACACAAAGTAGTAATAGTGGAAATCTAAATCAAAGGAGACGGTTCCTGCGATCATTATTGATCAACAGAACCGTCCCCTTTGATTTGATTTTATAATCGTCCATGTTTTATTTGCAAATTTTCCAGAAGCCATTCTTATTTGCACCCACACGCTCAATAAGCCCCTTTTTCTTCATAGCTGCCAGGATACGTTCACATTGACGAGCCTTAACTCCCAACATTTCAGCCATTTGTACGGCTGTGGCTGCAGGTATCTTTGAGATGTGAGACAGAATTTTTCTTTCGTTTTCCGAAAGATTTATTCCGTCATTTATTCCGTCATTTATTCCGTCATCAGCATTAATTCGTCCCAAGTTGGGCTGTACACTCCATTCCTGGGTGGGGTTTATATGAAGATAGCGATTACGCAAATCCCATTGTTCGCCAAGCAACAAATTTCGGAAGAATCGCTCCAGATATACAGGCGAATAATCGATACCCTTTACAGCATTTTTATAATTGGCACGTACCAAAGCATTACGGAAGTACCAAGAGTGATTGGCAAACATTTCGTTATTTACCTTAAAGCCAATATGTCGCAGATAAAGAATAGTAAACACAGCCGTGGTACGGGTATTACCTTCGCCAAAGGCATGAATCTGCCAAATGCCCGATACAAAGCTGGCAATATGCGCAATCATCACATCATGCGAAATGCCTTTATAACTAAACTTGCGTTCCTGCTCAAGATCGTAATCTAATGCACGCTGCAAGTCTTCCCAATTCAGGTAGTTCACGGTATCGCCCTCAAGCACCCACTCTTTCTTGGTGATATTATAATCGCGCACTTTGCCGGCATGATTAAACACACCCTCAAAAATTCTGCGATGCAGCGATATGATGCCATTCGAACTAAAATCAAATGTTTCCGACGAGAGAATCTTGGTGATATTAGCAGACACCTTATCTGCCTCCTGTTTCTCATTGTCATCTGGCTCACGAACCGATTTCGACTGATAATAAGACTTTATCAACTCACGTGCCTGATCGATATCTATATCGCCCTCAATATGCTTGCGAGCCGTTTCTTTAAGATAATCAGACGTCTTTAAACCATCAACAGCTTGAAGTCCGATAGCAGTCTGCCAATACTCAGCCTTTTCCTTTTTTCCAGGCTCTCCTTGGCGGATATACTCATCAAAGTCGATATACTTATTATCTTTTGTCATCACTTTGCTAATTATTATGCAAAGATAGCAAAAATATTTATAAGCACCAAAGTTTTCAGCAGAAATGTTGGTTTCCTTTTTTGTTATAAGATTCTAAAACCAATGGCAAAGATGGCGATAATTGCGGGGAATTGACTATCTTTGCGCAAAACTTTAAGATTATGCGCGTAAAAAGATTATTAGATTTCTTGGATGCTTCGCCAGTGAACTTCCTGGCTGCACGAAATATCGCCAGCGAACTGGAGAAGGCTGGCTATCGCAAACTGGACCCTCGCGAGCCTATAGGCCCAGTGAAGGCGGGCGACAAACTGTATGTAACCAAAAACGACTCGTCGGTCTATGCCTTCCATATCGGACGACAAACAATGGCCGAAGCGGGCTTCCGCATGATCTGCGCCCACTGCGACTCGCCTACCTTCCGCATCAAGCCCCATGCCGAGATGCTGTGCGAAGGGGGCATCGTGAAACTGAATACCGAGGTGTATGGCGGGCCTATCATGTCGACATGGTTCGACCGTCCGCTCACCATCGCAGGACGTGTGATTGTGCGTGGCGAGAATGCTCTCAACCCCAAGACACTGCTGCTGCACGTAAAACGTCCGCTGCTGCAGATCAGCAATCTCGCCATCCACTTCAACCGTCAGGTGAACGACGGCGTGAAGCTGAGCAAACAGAAGGATATGCTGCCTATCTTAGGCATTATCAACGATGAGCTGGAAAAGGGGAATCTGCTGATGAACATCATCTGCAGCGAACTCAGCATCAAGCCCGAGGAGGTGCTCGACTTCGACCTCTATCTGGCCGACGCTACCCCAGCCTGCACGTTTGGTGCGCACGACGAGTTCCTGTCGTCAGGGCGACTCGACGACCTCTCGATGTGCTTTGCCGGACTGGAGGCGATGGTGGATACCGATACGACGGATGCCACGAAGGTGCTGGCTATCTTTGACAACGAGGAGACGGGCTCGCAGACCAAGCAGGGTGCCGCCAGTCCGTTCTTAGCCATGATGCTGCAGCGCATAGCCCTGGCTCAGAGCGGCAGCGAGGAGGCATGGTATCAGGCCATAGAGCGGGCGTTTATGGTTTCGGCCGATAATGCGCACGCCTGGCACCCCAACTACAGCGAGAAGTACGACCCCACCAACCATCCTGTGCTGGGCGGCGGTCCGGTCATCAAGTTCAATGCGTCGCAGAAGTATGCCAGCGATGCTGTTTCGGCAGCGGTGTTTGCCGAGATCTGTCGCGAGGCGGGCGTGCCCTGTCAGTACTTTGTGAACCACTCGGATGTGGCTGGCGGCAGCACATTAGGAAATATCCTGGCCTCATCCATCCCCCTGCGTGGTGTGGATATGGGTAATGCCATCCTGGCGATGCACAGTTGCCGCGAAACAGGCAGCGTGGCCGACCACCTCTATGCACTCAAGGCTTTTACGCAGTTCTTCGAATAAATCCATCGCAAAAAGCCGGCGTTATGACTACAACATTGATCATAGGATTGCTGATTCCGCTGCTGGGCACCATGCTCGGCTCGGCTTTTGTGTTCTTTATGAAGGGCGACATGTCGGACAGACTGCAGAAGTCGTTGTTGGGATTTGCTTCGGGCGTGATGGTAGCAGCATCGGTATGGTCGCTGCTGATTCCGGCGATGGAGATGGGAGCTGATAGCGGCAAGTGGAGTGTGATGCCTGCAGCTGTAGGATTCCTATTGGGTATGGGATTCCTGCTGCTCATCGACGAACTGACGCCACACCTGCACATAGGCACCGACAAGCCCGAGGGTATGCGCTCGCATCTGTCGAAAACGGCGATGCTGGCTCTGGCAGTAACCATACACAACCTGCCTGAAGGCATGGCTGTGGGCGTGGTGTTTGCAGGAGCCGACAGTGGCACCACCAGTATCTCGCTGGCCAGTGCGGTAGCCGTATCATTGGGTATCGCCATCCAGAATGTGCCCGAAGGTGCCATCATCTCAATGCCGATGCGTGCAGCAGGCAACAGTAAGTGGCGATCGTTCCTGATAGGCTCGTTGAGTGGAGCCGTTGAGCCCATCGGTGCCATTGCCGTATTGTTGTTGGCATCGCTAATCATGCCCATGATGCCCTATATGCTGGCCTTTGCCGCTGGCGCCATGTTCTATGTAGTAGTTGAGGAGCTTATACCCGAAGCCTCAAGCGGTCAGCACTCCAACTTCAGCACCATTGGCTTTGCCATTGGTTTTGTGCTGATGATGGTGCTCGATGTGGTGATGGGATAAAAAAAGATGATAGAAATTAAGAACGCGACAAAGGGACAGAATAAGGAGATTGCCCGTCTGATTATGATGGCAATGACGGACGAGTGTTGTCAGTATTTCTGTGGTGATGGCTACAGTTTGGACGACTTCTACCGGATGATGTGCTATCTGGTGGAACATGAGGACTCGCAGTACAGTTACAAGAACACGCTTGTGGCTATGGACGGCCAGCTGGTGGTGGGTGTATCGGTAAGCTACGATGGCAGCCGCCTGCATGAGTTGCGCTGCGCTTTTATCGAGGCTGCCAAAACGTACATCGGTAAGGATCATACAGGTATGGATGATGAAACACAAGCTGGCGAACTCTATCTCGACTCGCTGGCTGTGCTCCCAGCCTATCGTCGGCAAGGTATAGCCCAGAGGCTACTGATAGCTACCAGGGAGCGAGCCCGCCAGTTACATCTGCCCAGAGTGGGATTGCTGGTTGATAAAGGCAATCCCGATGGCGAGGCACTCTATACCAAAGTGGGATTCGTGCACCTGGACGACAATCTATGGGGTGGACACCCCATGAAACACCTAATCATCAACGCAGGCATGACCAATACATGCGCTAAGGATGCTTAGAACACATCTATGTCGCTATATCCCATGCGGGTACCACTGCTCAGGCAATCGGCTTCGAAGCGAAGGACACGCACCTTTGTTGAAGGGAACTTGATGGTTTGCCAGATGGGATTATTGACGATATTTGAGAACTCGCCAGTGGCAAGTTTCTGCCAGTTGTTCCAATCGGTCGATCCCCACAGGGTGTAATGGGTCACGATACCATCCTTCGTGTCCTGCGGCGGCAGGTAACGGAAGGTGGAAATGGTCTGCTCTGCGTCCCAGTCGATGAACATCTGTTGGGGTGAGCCAAAGAAGATATGGAGCGATGATGATTTCTTCTCGCCACTATTGGGGATATCGGCGGTGAGCTCTGGTGCCAGATAAACACCAATTTTCTTAATGATAGGTTCCTGTTTATAGCTATTGATGGTGAAGCGCAGTTTCGTGGCTTTCACTGTAGGGAAACAGATGATGCGGCGGTGACCGATGGTGGTAAGTCCGTCGCCATCATCTACTAACTCATCCTTTAATGGTTGCCACTTGCCATCCACCAAAGCTTCAAGCGAGAACTTACGCACACGCTGCCCCTTGGCGATGTCTTCCTCAGCCAGGAAACGATTGAAAGCAGTAGGACGCTTAAAGTCTATGGTATAGGCGTCACCTTGATGCGTGGTCTTAGCATTGTCTGCAAGGTTATCTTTAAACACCTCATCTATCATCTGTTTGAAGGCGATGCCACGCAGGCTGTCGTTAGGATGGATACGGCCATTAGGAGCTATGGGAAAGTTGAGTAACAACGTAGAGTTGCGACCTACCGATTTATAATAGGTGTCCATCAACTTCGACAGACTCTTTACATGCTCGTTCTCAGCATCGTGATAGAACCAACCTGGGCGGATGCTGGTATTGGTCTCGCCTGGGCACCACACATTACCATCCTCCACACCATAGTGCAGCATCTGGTAAGGCACATCCCCATCGCGGTACAGCAGACTCCAGTTGGTTTCGCCCACATTACCCGCCTCGGTACCCACCCAGCGCAGGTCGCCGCGATCGCTGCCGTCATTCCAGATCAGACATTTGGGCTGCAGCTGGCGAATCATCTTATACGTCTCAGGCCACTCATAATAGGTGGTACGGTCAATCTTGCGTGTCTCGTTGGCGCCGCCATACCAGCCATCGCCACCATTGGCGCCATCGAACCACACCTCGAAGATGTCGCCATAGTTGGTGAGCAACTCGCGCAGTTGGTTGCGGAAATACGCCACATAAGCAGGTCGTCCGTACTCAGGATGATTACGATCCCAGGGCGACAGATACACAGCAAACTCCAGTCCTTCTTCGCGACAAGCATCAGCCAGTTCACGTACCACATCACCCTTTCCATCCTTCCAGGGCGAATTCTTCACACTGTATTCTGTATACTTTGACGGCCACATACAGAATCCGCAATGGTGCTTAGCCGTAAAGATAATACCACGCATACCAGCCTGTTTACATACGCGTGCCCACTGCCGACAATCGAGTTGCGAAGGATTAAATAGCTTTGGGTCCTCATTACCAAAGCCCCACTCCTGGTCGGTATAGGTATTGAGCGAGTAATGGATAAAGGCATACATCTCCATATCCTGCCAGCGCAACTGGTTGGCATTGGGCAGCGGACCAACTATAGACCTTGAATTTGCCTTCTGGGCACTCACATCAGCCACCAATAGGCAGGCCACTATCCATGCAAAGAACTTTTTGCTGTGTAAATTCATTATCGTATCTGCTATTTAACTTTTTGGTTGCAAATATACTATTTTTTTGTCAATAATATACAATCCACCACGAACATTTTTCACTCTTCGCCCTTGAAGGTCGTAAATCACAGGGGCACTCGATTTATCCCCTTGACTTACTACTACCCTATTTATACCTGTAGCAGGACCTCCCCAAGTGGCTGCGGCTCTCATATACCACTCGAAAGCCAGTTCAAGGCTGACCTTCACGCCAGTGCCACGCTCGTAGCAGACCCCAAGGTTGTTCATCGCCTTGGTGTCACCCTCGTAAGCCTTCTCACGATAGCCATCAGCCTTGTTTCGTTCCTTGGGCATAGTTTATGTAAACTCAATGATGGCACTCACCTCACTCCCTATAGACAGGGAAACGATGATGCCGTCAGTTGTTTTGTAAATAGTAGGAGTCAGACAATCGCCAAGCTTGGCTGCTACGCGATATTCCACACGAAGACCTTGAACCACGAAATCCTCTGGCAACAATTCCATCGCCATGCGGACATAGTTGGCATTGTTCAGATGCTTGTTGTAGTCGATGTCGGCACGTAGCACCTTGATCGGCTCCAGCACTTCACCTTCCGTCTTAGGCAGGATGATTCGGCGGTCTTTGTAGTTCATCTCCAGTTGTGGCTCCAACTTCGTTGATTGAATGGTCGCATCGTCCACACGTTTCAACTTGCCAGCCACCTTGTCAACGAATGCTCCCATGCTCCATGTCTTGTAGCAAGGATTCCCTTGTGCATCATAGATGAACGTGTTGCGGAATCCGAACATGGGCTTCATGCCATAGACAGAGGTTGTTACTGTCAGTTCCTCTTTGTAGTCAGGCACACGGATAATCTCAACCTGTCGTGTTGCCAAGAGCTGCGCCATATTTTGCTGCAAGAAGTAGTCCTTGACCTCCGGCTCACTGTCGATCCACATCTCTGAGCAGTCCTGCATCATCTGGAGAGCTGAATAGAGTTTCAGCCGTCCTTCGCTGTCGCAGGTGCTTGTTGTTACTTTGTATTTTAAACTGTACATATTTTTTATGCAGTTAAATTGGTATTTACCTTCTTATGTACCTTACGGCTCCTCCACTGCCAAAAGGATAGTCAGAAACATCTTTGTTAAGGTATGCGGAATCATTGAGTAGCTTACCTTCAAAGATGCAACGGTCAGACTTGAACTTCGTACCATCTTCCGCAACATCCGTCCATTCCCACGATGAGACTTCTATTACGCTTCGGACAACCCCTTTGTATACACCAAGCACATATTTAATCTCTTGGGGAGAATTCTTGCTGATTTTCCAGTACTTGCGGGTCGACTCATAAATATCAATTCTGCGATATACTCCATTGGCTTTTGCTTGGTCAAAACTTTTGTTTAGACTAACTAAAAGCAATGTTTCCTTTTGATTTATGTCTATTTTCATGCAATTGTATATTGAATCTATTTCATCGACATCTTTAATACCCTCGTCCCACTGATGATGACCAGCAGCAATATTTGCCAATATGCTTGTCTTGTTAAACTTGCTATATGTCAGCAAGTCAATAAGTACAGACTCTACAACATATGCAGTTTCTTCAGTCAGATTGTGTCGTAAAATGTAGAGACCTACCTCTCTACCATCCCTTAAAATACTTCTTATAATATCAAGTTTAAGACTTTGGTCGCTATCGTCTAAAGCGTCTTTCGCATGTTGAAAAATTCTGTTCCCTTTTCCCTTTCCTATATAGAAGATTCTATTATCTCTCGGATCAATTAAGGCATAAACATAATATGCCAAAGATTCTATCGTCCGTTGGTTGAACCCATTTATCTTACTCATAAATTCCGATTTATCTGTCTTTTATCTCTATCTTTTTTATCATCTTGGCTGGAACACCGCCAACAATCGTATTCGGTTCTACATCCTTTGTCACCACAGCACCAGCAGCTACTACGGCTCCATCGCCGATGGTCACACCTGCAAGTACTGTTGCATTGGCTCCAATCCAGACGTTCTTGCCAATGTGGATAGGTGCATAGCTCATGCTCTGGCGGTTGGCTGGGTCAAGGTCATGGTTGATGGTTGCCAGCACGACATTATGGCCTATGAGTGCACCCTCGTCAATGGTGATGCCGCCCTGATCCTGGAATTTGCAACCCATATTGATGAACACCCGCTCACCAACAATGGTATTCTTACCGCAATCGGTATGAAACGGAGGAAACATGCCTACCGTCTTGGGCACTTCACGTCCCCAAAGCTGTTCCAGCAAATCGTGCAGCTGCTCTGGAGTATGATACTTTCCGTTAATCTCAGCCGTAATCTTCAGTGCCTCCTGCGACAACTGATGAAACATCATGTGGACATCACCACCGCCAACGACGGGTTTGCCCGATGCCATGTAATCACGAAATTCTTGTATTGTCATTGTTCTTTATTTCCATTTTACCACATCTAAATCATTCTTATACAGGCACATACTTTGAGCGAATAGCCTTTGGAAGTTTCGATGCAATGAGTTGGTAGGACTCTTTAATCAACCCCTTTACTGTTGCTTCGTCCATTTATATCCTCACAAAACGCCTGGTCTTCGGTCACTTCTGGAAGTGACAACGTGTACTCTCTGACCTCTTCTATATTCATACCCAATCAAAGTTGACTTCTCCAGCACCAATCTCAAAGCTGTATATGCAACTTACCCTCACGGTTCAGTACCGCGATTTTCTCTTCTAGCACCTTGACTACATTCTCTGCCAACGGCTGTTCCTTATATGCCCTTACACTGTGACGGGCTTCAATAGCTTCTTCTAGGGTCATTTCACAAAACATATTAAATCTGGGTGTAAAGATACGAAAAAATGAAGAATTATTGCTATCTTTGTGCCAAGATTTGAGAATTATTAGGATTTGATTCAGAAACAGATATCTACAGAGAATGCTAACGATGGGCAATTGAAACAGCTCTACGAAACGGCATTCCCCAAGGAAGAACAGATTCCCTGGGATGACTTGGTGCGACTAATTGGTGAGATGCATCTTGACTTCACAGCCTATTACGAGGGAGAAGAGTTTATCGGCTTTACGATTGTCTATCCCAGACCCTCGTTGACTTCGTCTTCGTCCGTCGCGACTCAGCCGTGCTCGAGCGAGCTCGGACGGCCTTCGCTGCTCCGTCCGCTCAACTGGTACTGGTATTTCGCCGTTAAGGAAGAACTGCGAGGGAAAGGTCTTGGTCAGAAGATTCTTAATCAACTGATAGAACGTTATAAGGGACAGTCATGTGTCCTGGACATGGAGTCACCTCGTCAGGAGTGTGACAACAAGGAGCAAAGGCAGCGCCGCCATGAGTTCTATCTCCGTAACGGGTTCCGCGATACTAGTGTCTATCGCTGTTGGGACGACTTGGAGATGACCATTATGATGATAGGGCCAGGAACGTTCACCCTACAGGATTGGGAGGAGATTGTTGGAGAATTAAGGAAATATTGGACATGGGATAAAAATAAGGATTAACTGCAAAAGGAAATAGAGAGTGGCTTCGCCCGTATGCTAATGATACGCTTTGACATCGAGCATTTGACGGGCAAGGAGGCAATTGAATTGGTAAGACAAAGAAATATATGACAGAAAAAGAGAAGATGTTGGCGGGCGAAATTTATTCCGCTGTTGACCCGCAACTGATAGAAGAACTGACGGAAGTTAAGGAGATAATCCATGACTATAACCTGTTGCGCCCGTCGGAGAAGGAGGAGGCAAGGGAGATCCTGAAAGGTCTCTTGGGACACATCGCTGATGACAATATTCTGATTAACCAGCCCTTCTATTGCGACTATGGCAAGCAGATTAGTGTGGGCAAGCGGTTCTTTGCCAACTTCAACTTCACCGTGCTCGACGAAGCACGTGTCACCATTGGAGATGACTGTTTTATCGGCCCTAATGTAAGCATCTACACGGCCAGCCATAGTACAGACCCCGTGGAGCGCAACAGCCGTAGAGAGTGGGCAGAACCAGTCACCATTGGCAATAATGTATGGATTGGTGGCAGTGTGACCATCCTGCCTGGTGTGACAATTGGTGACAACGTGACCATAGGTGCAGGTAGTGTAGTGACGAAAGATATTCCTTCGAACTCCATTGCAGTAGGCAACCCCTGCAAAGTAGTAAAGACTATATGACACTACGTGAACTCATAAATTCAGTAGATTCTGAGCAGTACAGCGAATCAACGTTGTACCAGAAGCTACGTGAGACGAAGCCTGAGTATGGTTCCAATAGACGTATTCAGGTTAAGTTGGTAAATGGTGAGGTCGCTATTACCAACGTTCACGTCGGCTCGTTGGGCGATATTCTTACTTACCAGATTGATGTGGCTCCAGACCTGCAGGTTACGAAGATGCAACTGTTGGATGAAATCCTCAAAGAGATGGCTTCGAACACCTTCAGCGATGAAGAACAGGCAGAGTTCTGGGATGACTTCGATAACCTGCAAAAAGCAAAGATCGTAAGATGACTGACTACGATTCCATATGGCGCACGCAAGATGAGATTTGAATGCCTAAATAATCGAAGTCATTGACCTTTGTCGCTTAGCAAGGCTAAGAACTTATCTGGCCAACAATAGAAAAAACTATTCACGTTATTCATTTATTCACATGTACAGGAAGGATTTGTCAAAATAAGCTTTGTAGGAAGAGTAGTTAGTATTAAATTATATATATTATATATTATATTATAATATAATATATAATATATATAATTCTTCATTCTTCAACAAACAGATTACAAAAACCTTCTTGTACATGTGAATAAATGAATAGTGTGAATAAACAGCTCAGACTGATCAAAACAGAAGTATAACTTCTGAATGGCAAAAGCGTAACTTCTGGGCATCAGAAGTTACGCTTCTATATACTAAAAGTATTTACTAAATCGACAGCGTTGCCGTAGGCAGATCGCTCTTAATAGTAACCTTCGTTTTACCTTTCTTGATGGTACTGCGCACTACCAGCAGGGCGCGGCCCTTCCAGGTAGTGACACGGGCAGAGGTCTTAGGCTCGCGATCTGTGAGATCGGCTGTGGCGAAGGCCATCAAGCGGCCCTGACCCTGAACGATAGCCTCGCAGGGGATAGCGGCATCAGGACATACACGGCCTTGGGCATCAACCACCTCGACAGTGATATAAACAAGATCCTGACCATCGGCCTTGAGTACAGGCTTATCGGCAGTAAGTCGCAAGCGGGCTGGCTCGCCGGCGGTGCAAAGTATAGTTTCCTTTCCGCTGGCCTCAGCACGCAGCGCCCCTGGTTCGTAAGGCACTGTAAAGACTGCCTTATACTCTGTTTCCTCGCTCACTGCCTTAGTACCAATCAGTTTATCGTTGAGATACAGTTTCACTTCTGGCGCCTTGGTGTAAACTTCGACCTCGATGGGCTTACCTTCCCATCCCTGCCATGTCCAACTCTCCCAAGTGGGCCATACGCTCCAGGATGTCATGTTTATCTTGCCACGGTAGCCATCGGGCTCTTTTACGGCCATGTACAAATCCTTAGAATCGCTCCACAACATCTCGCGATAATGACTGATGGGTTTGCGCCAACCAGTGATATCCACATCGCCACAATAGGCTCCATGCCACTCGGGCACACCACCTTCGCGCCAGCTTTCGCCAGGTGTCTCGCCATCGTAATAGTTACGACCGATACCCGACTCGCCAAGGTAGTCGAGACCTGTCCATACCATGTCGCCCATAACGTATGGATTGTCGCGAACCACTTTCCAGTTCTTGAAAGCATCGCGCGGAAAGCTCTCGGTCTGCCACATCACACGTTTGGGATTGCGCTGATGATCGCTGGCATGCTTATGAATCATATAATTATAACCACCGATATCGAGTACATCGAAGTGTGGATCGTATATTTCCCAATCACTGTCCCAAGCACACAAAGCCTCAGTTACTGGACGTGTAGAATCGTATTTCAGTATAGCCTGCTTCAACAGTTTTGCAGTATGTATCACGCGGATATCCTTGCGCTCTATTACCTCGTTGCCGATGCTCCAACAAATGATGCTGGGATGGTTGCGGTCGCGCACTACCATCGCACGGATATCCTCCTGATAGCAAGAATCAATCAGCGTAGAATAGTCGTAGGGTTTCTTGGCTGTGCGCCAGCCATCGAAAGCCTCGCCAATGACCAGCATACCAATAGAATCGCAGGCATCTAAGAAGGCCCGCGTGGTAGGATTGTGCGAAGTACGGATGAGATTAAATCCAGCATCCTTCATCTGGCGCACCTTTCGTATCTCTGCAGCATCGAAGGCCATAGCACCCAGCACACCATCGTCGTGATGCACGCAGGCACCATTGAGGAGCAGAGGCTTGCCATTGAGCACAAAACCCTTTTCGGCAGAATACTCAATGGTACGGATGCCATATGTAACGGGCAGCACATCGCCCTCGGCCTCGATAGTAGTATGATATAAGTAAGGATCATCAGGCGACCACAGGTGAGGGTTCTCTACATGCAGCGTCTTCGAAACAGGTTTACGCGAACCATCTTTCATGACCACCTCGGCCTTGATGTTTACGGTATGGATATCGGGCGTTGTAACGCATAGGCTCTCTCCGTCGATGTACTGCTTTCCTTTTGTCACCAGCCACACGTGGCGATAGATGCCCGAGCCAGTGTACCAACGACAGTTGGGCAGCTCTGAGTTATCAACCTTTACCAGCACCTCATTCTGGCGCTTGTCTTTGTGCAAGTAAGGTGTAATATCGACGGTGAATGGCGTGTAGCCATAGGCATGCTGACCAGCTTTGACCTTCGGTCGAGCCTGCTCACACTCGGCTGAGCTGATGTGATCATCGCTCTGCTCTCGCTCAATCGCAGCCTTGTGTCCGTTGATAAACACCTCGGCCTTCTGATACACACCCTCAAAGTGCAGTTCTACCGTCTCGCCCTTGGGGGTGGCAAACATCTTGCGATACTCGCCCTTACCACCTGGATACCAACCGCCATCGGTACCATTGGTTGCTTCGGCAGTGGGATCAGAAGCATACGATATAGCCCAATCGTGGGGCAAATCTACACTGATGGTCTTACCCTCGTGGGTAAACT
Organism: Prevotella sp. P6B4; assembly: GCF_000619985.1. Classification (NCBI taxonomy): domain Bacteria; kingdom Pseudomonadati; phylum Bacteroidota; class Bacteroidia; order Bacteroidales; family Prevotellaceae; genus Prevotella; species Prevotella sp. P6B4. The sequence continues at coordinate 13,133 of NZ_JHVE01000011.1, read as the reverse complement.
TCCATCCATTATCGAACAGCTGGCGCTGTGTTTGTGCCGAAGCACCAAAAGCCATGAGCCAAAGCCCCAAGGCAAGAAAAATGTTCCTTTTCATATATTTTATGGTCATTGTTACTAATTTTGGGCACAAAGATACGTTTTTTAATTGATAAAAACGACATATAAGAGAAAAATGTACCCAAAATTCTTTACTGACCAGTAGCCTGCCTGTATTCCAGAAGCTTATTCTGGTAGTCGGCGAAGGCATCAGTATGCTTGTCAAGCGACTGCTGGTAGAGCAGCTGGGCTTCAAGCAGGTCGCTCATCTTCGAGGTGCCGGCACGATAGTAATTGCGGTTCAGTCGCAGATTCTCGGTGGCTTGTTCGATGCTACGTTCCGCCAACAGCAGCTGCTGAAAGCTCTCCTCTACCCCATTCCACGCGTTCTGCATACGGATCATGAGCAGTTGAGTATGATCCTCCAGTTGCTCAACGGCTTTCTGGTGCTCTATCTTCTTGCGCTTGACGGCATGCGAGCCGCCCCACCAATCGCTGATGGGCACACTAACGGTGGCGAACACCATCCCGAATGAGTGGTTGTTTTCCAACAGATTATGGTAGTTGTAGCCAGCACCCACAGCAACGGTCGGCAGATTCTGACCTACAGCCAGTTTCTTCTGCAGATTGGCAGCCTCGACCTGCTTTTGCAGGAGTTGATACTCCTGCAAACATTGAACATTGAACATTCTTGCGTCCCGTTGGTAGCAAGCGTCCTTCGACCGAGCGGAACTTTGAACTTTTTCAGACAAGCCTGTTTGGAAGGAAATGGTGAACGACGTGTCGCGAAGCCCGCAGTATTGCGACAACAGCAGACGCACGATAGAGATGCCATTCTGCAACTTCAGGCGCTGGCTCTGGATATCGTTCTGGCGCAACTGTACCTGCAGCAGATCGTTGCGCATAGCCACACCAGCACGCACAGCTACATCCACATCTTTATAGATATCGCGCAACAGGGTATCGACAGCCTCAACAGTCTTCATCTTCTCCTGTAGCGAGACCAACTGCCAGAAATACTGTTCGGCAGTCTTCTCAACCTCGTTCTCCGAGAGCTGTAACTGCAAACGGCTGACATCCTCGCCCACCTTGGCAAGTTTGTTGCCATTGATAATCTGTCCGCCAGCAAATACCGGCTGTACAGCCATCAGCGAGCCGATGGTACCATTTTTCATCATCGAGATACTGACGGGATTGCCCAAGGCTGCGAGTGCTTCAGCAGGCAAAGATGCAGCCAACGAGGTGGCTAATGAAGACGGAATGAATTCAGAGGGATTCATGGTGGTTTGCGCCATACCCTTATTGGCATTAAACCACAGGCCTGTGCCACTCACGCTGGGGAAATACTTGGTAAACGCTTCCTTACGCTGCTGCTTGGCAGCCTCAACTCCGTAGCGGGCACTGCGCACGGCAAAGTTGTTTTGCAGAGCAGAATCCTTTATCTGCTGCAGCGTGAATACACGCTGAGCAGATAAAGGCAAAAAGGTAAAAAGGTTAAAAAGTAAAACACCTAATACCTTACATTTGCACCTTGCTTCTATTTTAATCATCTGTCTCATATTTTTACCTTTTTAGTCTTTTACTTTTTTTCCTTTTTCAAACTTACCTTCCAATAAACTACCGGCAACATGGTGACTACCATGATGAGCGAGCCGATGCCACCCGCAAAGATGGTGACACCCACGGGCATCCAGAACGAACTCTGGGCGATAATCATCGGCACCACACCAACGGCAGTGGTTGCCGTGGTGAGGAAGATAGGCACCATGCGACGCTTACCAGCATCGTAGGCCGCCTGCTTAACAGGCACACCTTTCTTAACCAGGTCGTTGGCATGCTCGAAGATAAGAATCTCATTACGCATAATCATTCCCATCAGCGTGATAAGTCCGAAGATGGAGGTCAGTCCCAAAGCACGGTCCATCAGTCCAAGCCCAATCAGCGCGCCAGGCGTCATCAGTCCCAAGGCTGCCATACAAACGGTGGTGATGCCGTACTTCTTGAAGTTGAACAACAGGAAGAAAAACACGATGACCATCGCAATGATGATGCCACCATAGATCTGCGGCATAGCCTCGTCGCCATATTCTATCTCGCCACCCACCTCGGCACGGACGCCCTGTGGCAGCTTAATATCCTCGTTCATAATACGGGCAATCTCCTTCTCTACAGATGCCGTAAACACCCCCTGCGCAAACTGGGCAGTAACGGTGATACAACGCTCGCCACCACGATGCATGATGCGACTCTCGCTCCACTTGGGCTGTACCTTGGCTATTTGGCGCAGAGGTACTGTGGAATTGGAGCTATGCAGGCCGCCCGACACCAGCGAAGCCGGCGAAGCGATGCCCAGGTTAGCCACATCCGAGAAGGTCATATCGGTATCGTCTTTTACGATGATAGGCAGTTCGTAGTTGCCCTCCCAGATCTGCCCCACACGCAAGTCGCTTGAAGTGGCACTCAATGCCAACTGGGCGGTAGTACGGGTGATGCCCAACTGCGCCGAAGTTACGGGATCGAGTTCGACGTTGATGATGGGGTACGGCTGCAGATAGTCGGTATGTACCCACTCCAGTTCAGGCATCTTTCGCATGCGTTCCATCAGTCGTTCTGCTACCACATGCAACGAGTCGAGATTGTCGCCATAGAAGCGATACTCCAGTTCGTTCACCTCCAGATAGTCCAGACGCTTGAACTTGACGTAGGCATTGGGGAACGCCTCGCTCAGCTGTGGCTGATATTGCGCCAAGAGGGCGAGCGTAGCCTTATCACTCTTGGTATTGACAATGAACTGGGCATAGTTATTACCAGCCATCTGGGGAGCATAGGCATCCATGAATCGTGGTGACGAGCAGCCGATGAAACCTGTGATACTCGTGATGCGTTCATCCTTTTCAAGCACATGTTGTACTGAATCGGCTATAACCTCAGTCTCGGCCAAACCATTGCCTTCGGGCAGGAATATCTCTACGGCAAACTGATCGCGATCGGCGTATGGGAACAGACGAATCTTCAGCGTGGGAGCTATCAACGTAGAGAGCAGAATCACACCAATACCACCCCAAATCGTCAACCACGGATGGGCGAAAGTAAAATCAAGAACCTTATTATAAGTGCTTTGAACCCAATTAGTTATCGCATTCCCATTAACGCTCACTTTATCCGGTTTGATAATACGTGTCTCTAAGAACGGAATCACCGTCACAGCCAGCACCAGCGACACCATGAGGTTGATGGTGATGGTAACGGGGAAGTCCTCCAGACAGTCGTGGAACATGCCCTTCATCGTTATCAGGAACGGATAGAAAATGGCGCAGATACAGATAGTGGCCAGCAGCATGGGCATAAAGTACTGACGTGCCGACTCGATGGCAGCATCGTGAGGTTTAAAGCCTTTACCCAAGTACTCCAGATAGCCATCGATGACCACAATCGAGTTATCGACAATCATTCCCAATACCACAATGAGTGCAGCCAGCGTTACGATGTTGAGCTCGATGCCCATCATATACATGATAGCCACACTGACGAAGGTACTCAGCGGGATGGTGATAGCCGACACAACGGCCGAACGCAAGGGGAACAGCACCATCATGACCAGGATAATGATAGCCATAGAGATGAGCAGGTCGCGTAGGAAATCGCTCACACTCATAGCTACCACTTTGGGTTTATCAGCAATACGAGTCACCTTTACATCCTCAGGCAGTTCGTTCTGACTGAACTCCTTCAGTACTTTATCAACCTGCTCGCCATACTGCACCACATTATTGCCAGGCGTCATCTCCATCGACAGCAGCACGCAAGGATGGCCGTCCTGTTCGATACGACTCGACATGGGTTCGTACTCGCGCACCACACGCGCCACATCGCGAACACGCGCCACCTTGCCCGTTGCCGGGTCGCTGAAGATAATCTGGTTGGCAATCTCCTCCTCGCTATTCTCCTGAACCTCAACGTGAATAGGTATCTGCTGGTCGTCGTCGCTGATAGCGCCGCTCATGGTGGTGATGCCTTGGGCCTGTAAGCGTGAGAAGAGCATCTGCTGACCAATGCCATAGGCCTGCAGGCGCTGGCGATCGATATAGAGCGATATCTGCTCTTTCTGTTCGCCAAACAGTTTCACGTTGGCTACCGAGGGGATACGGCGCAGACGATCGCTCAGGTCGTCGCTGTACTGTTTCAGTTCGCGGTAGCTGCGCTGGTCGCTCTCAATGGCGATGAGCAGTGCCGAAGTGTTACCAAAGTCATCGTTCACCACGATGGCCAGCACACCACTGGGCAGCTGTGCCTTAAAGCCGTTCAATCCGTGTTTGATTTTGCTCCACACCTCGTCCTTGTTGTTCACATCATCGTTCAGTTTCACCATCACGATACACATGCCATTCTGACTCTGCGTGGTGGTTTTAACACGGTTCACCTCGCCATAAGTAAACAGATAGCGTTCCAGCGGACGGGCTACCTGCTGTTCAACCTCCTCGCTGGTGGCACCAGGATACACAGCCACAACCACCCCTTGACGGATGGTGGCATGGGGGAATTCGTCCTTCGGCATGATGTACATGCCGTAGATGCCCATCACAAACAGGATACCCACGATGAGCAATGATATCGAGTAATGCTCCAAAGGCCATCGGAGCCAGTTCACGTTCTTCATTTACAATTTAACAATTTACCATTTACCATTAGTACACCACCTTGGTGTTTTCACTCAGTTTCTGATAGCCCTCGGTCACCACACGATTACCATCGCTGATGCCAGTAGTCACCACGATGCGATTGCCAGCTGTCTCACCAGTAGTTACCGTCGTGCGATGAGCCGTACTATCGCCAGCTACCGTCCATACGAACAGCGTGCCGTCGGCCTTGCGCTGCACAGCCGTTACAGGTACCGAAAGCTTCTCGCTCTGCACTTCGCTCTTCTCACTTCCAAAAGAAACCGAAGCCACCATACCTGGCAGCAGCTTACGTTCGCCATTAGCCACCAGAATACGGATATCATAGGTATGCGTAAGCGCATCGGCCTGCACACCTTTCTCTATGCGGCCACCAGTAAAACTGCCATTCACAGCCTCGACCTTAATCTTAGAAGAGGTGTTGGCACCAATGCCACTGATTTCGGCCTCGGGGATGGCTACCTTAACCTTTACGGACGATATGTCGAGAATGCTGACTACCGCCTGCGAAGGCAATGCCGTCTCGCCAGCACCAACCAAGCGCTTGCCTACGATACCACTCACAGGAGCCACCAGTCGGCAATCGGCGAGGTTCTTACGTGCCACCTCTAATTGCGACTTGGCCTGAGCCACCTTGCTCTGTATCTCAACCCACTGCACCTCGGGCAGCGATCCGTTGTCGTGCAGCATCTTGTAACGCTCCAAGGCATCGTTGGCCTGCGTCATCTGTGCCTCAGCACCATTTAATAGGTTACGCGCCTGCGTATCGTCCATCTCGGCTATCAACTGCCCCTTAGCTACCGACTGGCCTTCGTTCACCAGCATACGCTTGATAACGCCCATGCCTGTAAAACTAACAGCGGTAGCCTCGCGCTCTTCTACCATACCCACGTATGTCTGACCGCCCAGACTTCGGGCTGTCGACACCACTTCTGTCATCACTCTCGTAGGAGCCTTTGCACTCTGCTCCTTCTTACTTGTGCAGCTGCTTACCACAATCACCGAAAGCAGCATCAAAATACTCTTCTTCATAACAACATGTAAAATTTGGGGGCAAAGATAGTGCAAAATCAACCATTATCTATGTTCTATTTCACTACATTTATTATCAAATCAGCCTTCAACGTCCAAATAGAACATAAAAAACGCTAAATAAAACACCAACTATGCGAAATAATGACTATTTTTGCCACATGAAACAGCAAGAAGAAATTACCTTTCAGTCATTGGCTAACAATGAGGACATACAGATTGGCTATTCGGACAACGAGATAGTCATTGTTGACGGTATTCAGCAATTCACACAATTAAACGCTGCTCATGTGGCCATGAATGCCATTGTTATCTGCACCAGCGGCAAAGCACAGGCGCAGATGAACGGCAGGCAGATGGAGCTGCATAGGAACCAGGTGGGCATCATACCGCAGAACGTGACGGTGACCGATGTGATGATCAGTCCCGACTTCGATTTGAAAGGCTTGTTTCTTACCAATCGTATCCTACGCAGTTTTCTGAACGAGAAAATCAGCGTTTGGAACGACATGATGTATATCCATCGCCAGCATATCGTAACGATGGACGAGGATGAGATACTCTTCTACACCCACTTCTACGACATGATAATATTGGCCATCGAACGAGGCAAGGAGAATCCGTATCACACTGAAATCATCCAGGCCTTGCTCCGTTCGGCCATCCTCGGTCTTTGCGGTGCCATGAAGTGGATGCTATCAGCCGATAACCAATTATCAATTGCCGATAATCAATTATCAACTGGGAAAAGTCACTTCCAGCGATTTCTCGACTTGCTACAATCTACCGACGTAAAACGTCGCACGGTAGAGGCCTATGCCAACGAGCTCTGCATCTCACCCAAATACCTCACCGCTATCTGCAAAAAGAATTCTGGAAAAACAGCCAACGACTGGATTACGGAACAGGTATTAGAGGACATACGCTATTACCTCAAGCAGACCGATCTCAGCATCAAGCAGATTTGCGACCAGTTGGGATTCCCCAACCCATCGTTCTTCGGCAAATATGTCAAGGACCACTTCGGCATGACTCCTATCATGTTCAGGAATAGCTGAAGCAGTCCTTGATAAACTATTGTTCAATAACCGACATTCTCATTTCAATATCATCTACAGGTCTGTCGGCACGTCCTGTAGCTGCACTTTGAATCATTTCAACCACATCGAGACCTTCCTCTACCTCGCCAAATACGGTATATTGCCCGTCAAGATGGGGCGTGCCGCCAACAGTAGAGTAGATTTTCATCTGTTCATCAGTCAACCCCGACTTCCCTACTTTGCTTTCTGCTTCTGCAACCAGTTTGTCCTGCAGTTCCTGAAGTCCTTCACGATTCCTGTCACGGCGCATCTGCATAATCTCTGCACGATGCTCGGCAGCCAGCGCATTAAAGACATCCTGCACTTTCTGCATTCTCAGCTGCTTGGCGAACTGACGGAGCTGGCCCTCGTTGTACACATCGCCCCAGACAATATAGAACTGCGAACCGCTACTACGGCGCTCCGGATTCACCTCGTCGCCCTGACGTGCTGCAGCCAATGCCCCACGCTTATGCAATAAGCCATCCTTTATCTCTGCTTCGAGGGTGTAGTCAGGACCACCAACGCCCAGCATCTTGCCTGCAGGTGCGCCTTTGGAATCAGGATCACCACCCTGAATCATAAAGTTCTTAATCACACGATGGAACAAAGTACCATCATAATAACCATCCTTCGCCAACTTCATGAAATTGTCGCGATGGATGGGAGTCTCGTCGTACAGGCGAACCACGATGTCGCCCAGCGAGGTCTGAATCTTTACTTTTGTCATTAACTATCTTATAATTACTTTGATGAATACAATTTGGCAACCAAGGCACCACTGATGTTATGCCATACGCTGAACACGGCGCCAGGGATGGTGGCTAAAGGATAGGCTGCGAAATGCAATACTGCCAATGATGATGCAAGTCCGGAGTTCTGCATACCCACCTCGACGCTGAGCGCCACACACTTGGGTTTCGCCAGATGCAGCAGACGACCAGTCAGGAAGCCGATGCAAAGCCCCAGGAGATTATGAATCATCACCACCGCCATCACCAGCAGTCCAGCCACCAGCAGACGGTCGGCATTATGCGATACGATAATACCCACCAGCAGCGCTATCACTATCGACGAAAACGCAGGCAGATAAGGTTTCACACGTCTGGTCAGATCAGGAAGGAAACGCTGGCAAAGCAGTCCACACACGATGGGAGCAATGACTACATAGACGATACTCATAAGCATGCCCAGTGTATCCACATCGACCATCGTTCCTGCCATCACCCAAACCAGAAGCGGCGTCAACAGGGGTGCCAGCAGCGTTGAGGCAGCAGTCATGCCTACAGAGAGCGCCAAGTCGCCTTTTGCCAGAAAGGTAATGACATTGGATGCTGTGCCACCAGGGCAACAGCCTACCAGAATGACACCGATAGCCAACTCCTCGGGCAGCGAGAAAGCCCACGTAAGTGCGAGAGCCAGCAGAGGCATCACCGTGAACTGTGTCAAACAGCCGATGAGTATATCCCTGGGGCGACTCAACACTACCTTAAAATCCTGCATAGTAAGTGTCAATCCCATTCCAAACATGATGACACCCAACATAGGATTAATGACCCACGTGCCGATCCATGAGAGCGAAACTGGTGCCATCAGCGCCACTGCTGCCACAAGCAGCACCATCACTCCCATCCATCGGGCTATAAAATCACATATTTTTCTCAGTTCTCCTGACTGTATTTCCATTACATATTATTTTTCAATTACTGCGAAGAGGCTGAAAGCGGAATCCACATCCAGAACACAGAGCCTTTTCCCTTTCCTTCAGAAATCACGCCGATATCGCCGTGACAGGCATCTGTGAAGGCCTTACAGATAGAAAGACCGAGACCTGTACCCTGCACAAAATCATCGACTTTGAAGAAACGATCAAATATCCTGGGCTGAGACTCTGGTGCAATACCATCACCCGTATCCTCACAGTACACATACAAACCCTCAAGCTGTTTGCCCCCGACGGTTCTGGTCTCCGTACGGTAGCCCAACTTGATATGCCCCTGATGGGTATATTTCACGGCATTGGTCACAAAGTTGGTGATGACCTGCGACACACGGTCGACATCGACCTTGATAGGAAGTGCGGCATAAGGATTATCCTTAACGAACTCCACACCAGGCTCCTGCACTCTGGGGTGCAACGACTCAAACAACTCATTAAACGCCTTGGAGAAATCCACCTCAACAGGCTTGATATCCATCTGTCCCGACTCCAGCGAAGAGGCTGTCAGTATATCGTTGATCAATCGCAGCAGCATGTCGCAGTTATTCTTGACAATCTGGATGACTTCCTTTTTCTCCTCCTCCCCTGTCAGCGACGACAATATTTCTGTAAATCCCACAATCGCATTGATAGGAGTACGTATCTCGTGCGTCATATTCGCCAGGAACAGCGTCTTCATCTGTCCAGACTCTCTGGCACGATTCGTCTCGCTACGCAACTGATCCTGCTTGCGCATCAGATCGTTGATGTTTCGCCACACGCCGAATGCTCCCAACAGCTTTCCATGCTCGTCGAATTCCGGGATACAGTTAATCTGCACCCACTGATTCTCAGTGGAGCTCTGCGTCACTACAGGATACATCTGACCTACATATACCAATGGTTTCTTCAGGACCTCCGAGGGGTTCGACAGGGCCTTGACAAACTCATGCTCCTGATCCACGAATATCTTCTGCATCTGTCGCAGGTTGAACGAACGCGCCACAGTGTTCAGACCATTATAGAACTCCAGGGTATCACGCTCCAGACTGATGCGCCACGTCTGCATCTTCGATGCCTCGAGCATATAGCGCAACTCGGCCTCGTAGTTCTTGATGGCCTCGTTCATCTTCTTCATTCTGGCATCGTTCTCCATCACGTTGAGATACATGTTACGTTCCTCAGTCACGTCGTTGGCCGTCACGGAGATATACATCAGTTTATCGTTCTCATCATAGATGGGGTGAACACTTATTTCCAGAAAAACACGCATATTGCGCTCAGGAACGATACTCAACGAGCAGGCCCAATAGTCTTCTGGATGCACACGATCCAGCACCTCGTTGAAAGGCATCATATCAAAGAGGTTCACCTTCGAGAAGAACTCATCGCTCGTATCGCTATCGAAATGACAGATTTTACGCATGATCCGGTTGGCATCGATAAGCCAGCCTTCGGGCGAATAGAACGACATGCCGATGATGGAATTCTCGAAGATCGATTTGTATCGCTCCGACAGCTGCTCCACCTCGCGTTCCTTCTGCTTCACCTCCGTTTCATCCGTCAGCGTGGCAATGATGTTCACAGGCTTTCCGTCTTCATATTCGGCAATAGCACGACCATACATATCGTGCCAGTCAGGCTTACCTTTTCCTGTATAGTTGTAGTCCCAGCGATAATGACAATCGGCCACCTTATCGGTGCCGTTGCTCAGGCGTTCTATGAAGGTACGGAACTTGTCACGGTCGTCAGGATGGATATAAGTATAACATTCCTCTATACCCACATTATTGCCGAACATCGCCTTACCATGCAGGTCGTACACAATATTGTCCTTCAAGTCAAGACACATCACGTGGTTGCCGCTGATAGTAAGCGCCATCATCATGACCTGCTGCTCGTCAAACATGATATTCATCTTCATACCTTAAATTACTTTGTTCCTATACCCTTTTCTTATCAATCTCTGAGGCTGTGCAAGGTATCGACACCCATCCACTCGTGCCCTTACCATAGTCGGACTGTATCTCGATAGTACCACCCATCTGCTTGGTCAGCAACTGAGCGATAGGCAGGTCGAGGCCAGAGCCAATCAACTTGCCACTCGCACTACGTGCGAAGTTGTGATCGAAGATGTGGGGCGCTACCTCTTCGGTAAATCCAAAGCCTGTATCTTCGATGCGGATGGTCAGTTCGCCACGATGATACTCGTAGCTGACAGTAATCGAGCCGTGCTCAGTCATGACGCAGGAGAAATAGCACAGGCGCTGGATGACCATCGCGAGATGACTGCCGTCGATGTCCACCACCAACTTGTTGTAGGGCTGCACAATGACAGGCTGCACACCAGGTTTGATGCTTGCCAGAGCATTCTTGCAATACCCCTCGAAGGCAAAGGCGAAATCTACAGGTTCCTTCTTATATTCCTCCATATTAGCTTCCAGTCGCGAGATGTAAAGGATATCGTTCACCACCAGTAGCAACTCGTTGGTACTAGTCTTAATCTGGTCGATGAAGAAAGGCTCATCGCTCTCGTCATGATCGCCGGTAAAGAGTCCTGCATAGCCGATAATGTTATTCAGCGGTGTACGTATCTCATAGCTCATATTTGTCAGGAAGGCCTGCTTCACCACCTCAGTCTCCTGCGCCTTCTTCGTCTCAACAACCAATCGCTGCTCCGTCTCCACCACATCGGTAATGTCACGATACGTGCCGAAGTAACGCTCCACCTCTCCCTTTTCATTCAGCATAGGCACCATATTGAAGAGCAGCCATATCTGTCGGCCCTTCTTGTCGCGTATCTCAATCTCAATGGCCTGCACAATGCCGCGTGTAGTCAGGTGGTCCATCCTGTTCAGCACACTGTTTACCGTTCTGCGGAAACGTGGTGTAGCCAGACGGATACAGCGCAACTGCGACATACATAGCCTCTTTTTCGACTCACGGTTAATGAGTTCGAACGTATAAGAGTGAGGATAATAGTTCACCAGTTGCACACCGCTCACGCTCAGGGCATAGTCGATGTTGGCGATATACTGCTTGATACTGTCGGTACCCTGCTGGAGTTGCTTCAGACCGTTCTGCAGGCGATGGTATGAGTTCACCATCTCCGAGATGTCGTGTCCCGACATATAGACACCCTCCAGCTCCCCCTCGTCGTTGCGGATGGGGTTGATGGTCGATTCATAATACATCTTACCTGTCAGTCCGAACTCCTCCAAACGGTATTCTGGCAGACCGAAGTCGCGAAAATCAATAATACTGCCTGTCAGCGTATTCGTCATCTCATTCAGCGGTATCTGACTGTAGAAGGGGTTGTTCTTCAGGAGGAAGCTGCCATCGAGCACCTGCTCACGGCTTTTCACGTTAAAAGACTTACAAGCACGCTCGTTCAGGTCGGTCAGCACGCCGTTCTTGTCGTAGTACAGCATATCGAGCAGCGACGAGTTGAATATTGTGTGGTAACGCGCCAGCAACTCATTGATTTTCTGCTGTCGCAGATACTCCTCAGTCACATCGTGCTGAATAGCCATCAACGAGGTAGGCAGTCCGTCGTCGCCTCGGCTCATCACCGAGAAAGATATCTCGTAATGTCTGCAGTCCGATTCCTTATCCGCCCTACTGCGTGCACTCACCTTGCCCGTATCCATCTTGCCTTCACAAATGGCGAAGACCACATCACGCATATGATCCACGTCGTCACGATGGAAAAACAGCGCAAAATCGGCAGGGTTATATTCACGCTCATAGTTACCTGCTTCCGACAGGTAACAAAGATGACGCGACGCAGTATCGTAAAACCACAGACGCAGCTTACTGGTTTTCATGATAAGAGCCAGACGGGCCTTCTGTTTCATATTGCCAATTTCTTCACTCATTAGCTATGTAATAGCAGTTTTTAGTCTTACATTTACTGCAAATATAGCTCAATTTCTGCACATATTGCCAAGTTGAGTTCATTTTTAAGTTTTATTTGCATTTCCTATTTTCAAAACATTTGGATGTTTGGAGTATTTTTGTCTATTTTTGCAGCAGAACAAACAAACATCGTTGTATGACAGATAAAAACAGAACATGCAGAAGATGAAGCAGGACAAATCATTCATGTCGCGCTTGGAAAAAATTCGCAAGATCGCAGCGATTTTCTAGTTCCTCCCCCCGCCCCTGAATAACTGGGATACTGGGATTTGGGATAGCACTTTGAGGGGGCAGATGGTTATTTTTATGGTTAATGGTGATAATTTGTGGGATTTAAAGCACTTGTATTTGTGAACGAATGTTAAATCTATAGATTCCGATTTTGTAATACGTAACTTTGTACCGCCAAATTTTCGTAATTTAAAACCACCAGAAATTGGCAAAGTTAAATAACCAACTATGGTAAGTAATAAAATCGGGATTAGGTAGCGCAAAAAAAGGAAGTATTCACTATCTTTGTAGTTGACAAATAAAACAAAGTGTAGAATGAATACTCCCAGCACTATCGGTTCCACAAAGAAACTAATAATGTGGTACAAAATTAAGGAATTATTTTCAAAGGGCCAAAGTTATAGCCAAATTTCTCGTAATTTGGGTATCGACAGGCATCGTGTAAGCAAGTATCTACACATG